>NZ_JAKFYQ010000003.1 GCF_021533835.1 Synechococcus sp. Nb3U1
CAAACTTGCCGTTTCAATTTGAACCTGAGGTGCAAAATATCAACAATTGGCTCATTTGGCAACCGGCACCCTCGACATGGATACCTCGCTCTGTCACGGCTACCCTTTTCCAGCATTATCTGAGGCAGCAGATTCAGGTCAATCCCTTGTCCATAAGGTTTTTTGCGTAGCTCAAGGGCCTGTGTGAAGCCGGAAAAGGCTGTATGGGGATGATAGTCTGGTGCAGGCCAACCTGAGGAGAGGGTTTGAAGCTGTGCCATGAACTCTGCTCAACGGATCATTAAACGTTCCACTTTGAAGGGACGCAATCGCTGGATGCTCCTTTACGAGAAGGGAATGGCCCTAATTGCTCTGAGCAACTTGTGTTTGGTGCTCTTCGATCTCAGCTATGTGCCTGGGCGAGACTTTTGGTTGCAGGGGCGGGTACAAGTTTTTGGTGGGTTTGGCCCCCCAATCCCTCTACCGATCCTCTCCACCGAAACCAGCCGTTCGCCAGTAACCGATCTCTACGATCCGGTGAAAGGCATTGAACCTAACCCAGACACTCAACAATACCTAGAACTGGTGGATGAACTGCGACAGGTGACGCTGCGTTTTGGGGTGGAATCAGAACCTGCGCGACAGATTCTCTTTCAACTGCGGGCTCGCAGCAACGAACTCATTGATACTAATCCCTTTCAGGCAGCGGGCAAAACCGGGCAGTTGGCTCGCATTCTCAACCTGATGCGGGAGCATATGCAGGAAGAATCGGCTCGGGCTGCCTTCTCTCGTTTTTGGACCCCTCAGTACCTGGCCAGTGTGGATCCAGAAGAGGGCATCGAATTTTTCCAAATACGACTGCGACCCCTCTTTGAAACCAATTACTCTCGCCCAATTGGAGAAAGCGGCAACCCTGTCGACTTTTTCCCGGTATTAGATTTTCCCTTTGTGCTGTTATTCGGATTGGAGTTTTTATTGCGGACGGTGGTGATTAGCCGCCGTTATACCGGGGTGAACTGGCTAGATGCCATGCTCTGGCGCTGGTACGATGCCCTGTTGCTCATCCCCTTTTGGCGTTGGCTACGGGTGATCCCGGTAACAATCCGGCTGGGACAATCGCAGTTGCTAAATCTGGAGCGGGTACGGGCCCAGGTGAGCCAAGGCTTTGTTACCCATTTTGCTGAAGATCTGACGGAAGTGGTGGTGGTGCGGGTGATCAACCAAATTCAGGGATCCATTCAGAGAGGATCCCTGCCCTTGCTTTCGGCAACCAATACCCTGCGCGACTACATCGATATCAATGAGATCAACGAGCTCGAGGCCATCGCCAACCTTTTGTTACGCATTATTCTCTACCAGGTCTTGCCACAGGTGCAGCCGGATGTAGAACAGTTGCTCCGCTACAACCTGGATAGCCTGCTCAAACAACTACCCGCGATGCAAACCCTAGAGCGGTTGCCCGGCTTGGGATCCCTGCCCACTCAACTAACACAACGCCTGGCCACCGAACTGACCACCACCACCTACAAAACCCTGACGGGCAGCTTTGAGGATCCCGTTGGTTCTAAGCTCACCGCCCAACTGACGCAACGGTTTGGCGAAGCTTTGGTGCGAGAACTCACCCAACAACATGCCCTAGAAGAGATCCGCTCGTTGCTAAGGGATTTACTCGAAGAGATCAAGATCAACTACGTGGAGCGGCTGTCTCATGAGGATTTGGAAGAGGTGATGGAGCAAACCCGCAAGTTACGCCAAAAAGCCCAACAACTGGAGAAAGCTCGCGACACCTAGAGGCAATTAGACAATTAGAGAAGAAGGGATCCCGTTTCGGCCAGTTGACGAGGTTCTGCCGGTTCTGTAGGATATTAGTCTTGCTCTGGGCGAGTGGCGAAACTGGTAGACGCACCGCACTCAAAATGCGGCGGGAAACCGTGTCGGTTCGAATCCGACCTTGCCCACTTCTCATAAAGGCCTCCGAGATGACCCCACCTTGCGTTAGCGGATGGGGGTTCTTGAACTTGTCATCCGCTATTCATCATTTGTCTTATGGGTAAGCAGTGCTTGCTCTCTATATGAGGCTATTAAGGTAGCTCTTGAAGCACTTGTCTTAGACTGGCGATCAGCTGTTCAATGTGGGTTTCCTCGATGATCAAAGGGGGAGAGAGAGCGATGATATCCCCGGTGGTGCGGATCAATACCCCTCGCTCGTAGCAGCGTAAAAAGGCCTCAAAGGCCCGAACCGTCGGTCGACCAGGGATCCCCTCCAATTCCACGGCTCCGACCAAACCCAGGTTGCGCACATCGATCACATGGGGCAACCCCTTCAGGGAATGGAGGGCTTCTTCCCAGAGGGGGGCTAAGCAGGCGGCTCGTTCGAACAACCCTTCCTGTTGATACAGGTTCAGGGTGGCGAGGCCGGCAGCACTGGCGACGGGGTGTCCAGAATAGGTGTAGCCGTGGAACAGCTCAATAGCGCTATCGGCGGATTCCATGAAGGTGTTATAGATCTCTTGCTTGACGATCACCGCCCCCATCGGAATGGTGCCGTTGGTTAGGCCCTTGGCACAGCAAATTAGATCCGGCACCACGCCAAAATAGTTGGCAGCAAACGGGGATCCCAGACGCCCAAACCCGGTGATCACCTCATCAAAAATCAGCAAAATGCCGTACTTATCACAAATAGCCCGCAGCTTTTCCAAATAGCCGACCGGGGGGAGCAACACCCCCGTCGAACCGGCTACCGGTTCTACGATCACTGCCGCGATCGTGCTGGCATCATGAAGGGCGACGATCCGCTCCAATTCTTCTGCCAAATGGGATCCCCACTGGGGCAAACCGCGACTGAAGGCATTGTGCTCCAGGTTATGGGTATGGGGCAGGTGATCCACTCCTGAGACAAGGCTGCCGAAATACTTTCGGTTACTGGAAATGCCGCCGACAGAAATGCCCCCAAAGCCAACACCGTGGTAACCTCGCTCTCTGCCGATCAACCGCTGGCGGGATCCCTGGCCGCGGACACGGTGATAAGCGATGGCGATCTTCAGGGCAGTATCCACCGCTTCTGAGCCGGAGTTGGCGAAAAAGACGTGATCCAAACCTGGTGGAGTGAATTGGGTGAGCTGTTCCGCCAGTTCAAAGGCTTTGGGATGGCCCATTTGAAAGGCCGGGGCATAGTCCAGTTGGGCCACCTGCTGTTGGATCGCTTCCACAATCGGTGGGCGACAGTGACCGGCATTCACGCACCAAAGTCCAGCGGTTCCGTCTAAGATTTGCCGTCCGTCGTGGCTGGTGTAGTGCATGCCTTGGGCTGCCACCAGCAGACGTGGATTGGCCTTAAACTGCCGATTGGCTGTGAAGGGCATCCAGAAAGGTTCTAGGTTCAGTTCAGCTTGCAGTTCTAAAACTGCTTTTTTCATCGTTTCTGGCATGATTAGTCCCTCTGAAATCCGCATCCCAGTCAGCTCAGGGCAACTCCACCGAAGTTGGCTTGGAGGCATGGGGTAACCCCCAGCCTAGCTTCTCACGCATGATGCGGAAAAATTCCGGTCGCTGCAAACGCATGAGGTCTGTCCAATAGGGGGCGCGCACTACACGGATTTGATCTTCGGGCATGATGTAACACCCTGCATTGCCATCCACCACCAAAACCAAAGGTTGAGGGGTGACGGGGCTAATCCACACTTCCTCAGAATCTTCAAAAACCAAGGCTCGGGAGGCCATGGAATGGGGACAAATCGGGATCAACTGCAACACAGGTACTCCCGGTGTCAGGACTGGCCCCCCTGCGGAGAGGGCATAGGCGGTGGAACCAGTTGGTGTGGCCAAGATCACTCCATCAGCGGCCACATCCAAAGGAGAGTGCTGCCCAATCGTCACTTCGAAATGGCACATGCTGGTCAGAGGTTCGCGGTGCAACACCATCTCATTCAGGCTCAAGACTTCCCAACGCAATTGATGGTTTCGATACACCTGCGCCAGCAACATGCTGCGCCGATCTAGGGTGTAGTCTCCGGCAATGGCGGCTTCAGCCGCTTCTTCCAGATGAGAAAGATAGGTTTCTGTCAAAAAACCCAGGTGACCCGTATTCACAGCCAACAACGGGATCCCCTTTGGGGCCAATTGCCGGGCTGCTGCCAGTACGGTGCCATCTCCCCCCAGCACCACAGCAAATTGCATAGAGGAGTCAAACCCGGCTGGGGCTAGGCTATCCACCTGGGTTAGACAAATGGGGCTGTCGGGCTTGGCATAGCCGAGGATCCCTCCCCAATTGGGGGCAGCATAGACCTCCCAGCCTTGCTGCTGAAACCATTGGGATAACGTCTCGCTACTGCGCTTGGCGGCAGGTTTGGCATCGTTGTAAAGGATCCCGGCTTTGGGCTTGGTCATGGGACAGGGGTGAGGCAGGAGTGCCAAAACTCTATCAGTTCTGTATGCCCTTCTGCCGGAATGAGCTCAATAATACATTTGCATAATTTATCTGCACAATTTGCACAAATATCCGGCCTTCCTTCCCTGCCTGGCCATAGCTGTAGAGGATTTGGCAGAATCAGGAAAGATGCTGGCCTGAACTATGGAACGGGGATTGCTCTGGCTACCCTTGCTGACGGGGTTCTTTGGCTTGGCTGCCCTGGGTTGGTGGGAATACCGTAAGGTGGAAACCTACCGTACTTGGGCTGAAAATTTTGAACGGAGCAAATACGATCTTTATACCGTTTTGGGCTGGACGGATACGTGGCTCACTTGGGGTAAGCCCTCTCCTTTTGGCCCCCGCGACCTCAAAACCCTGAACCTAAAGGATGTACAGGCGGTTTGGCTGTTGTTGGATGAACAGCGCCTGCAGCAGGATCAGAACCCTCTGCAAAGCAAGCCCCCTCGCCAAATTGAGCTGGAGTTTCAACCTCAAGGGATCCGGATCCCGTTTAGCCAGCTGGATCTGGCTTTGGTGTGGTGGCAGGCTCTTTGCCATGCCTTGGAGCAGGATTGATACAGATTTTCGAGTATTTGAGGCTCATCCAGAACAGAAGACTCTTTACCTAAGGTAGGAAAACCATACCCAATTCGCTGGGGTTAAGGTCGGGATCCAGTTGGGTCTTGGCATCGTAAAGTGCGCCCGTTAAATCGGCCTCTGCCAAAAAAGCGCCCCGCAGGTCAGCCCCCCGCAAATCGGCATTGTGTAACTTGGCCCCGGTTAAATCTGTCTGGTGTAGGGTGGCTCTGCGCAGATCTGCTTCACTCAAATCCGCCACCTGTAGGTTCGCACCCGTCAGATCCGCCTGTTGCAGATTGGCATGGGATAGATCTGCCTCCCATAAAAAAGCCCCCGATTGATCGGAGTCACTCAGGTTGGCTTGGCTCAGATCCGCCAAATTTAAGATCGACTGGGACAGGTCAGCAGCTTGCAAATTGGCCTGTTTCAGGATGACCTCTTTTAAGTTGGCCCCTTGTAAATCCACTCCCGGCAGTTCTGCCCCCGTCAGGTCGCAGGCGGGGCAATCTTTGGTGGGGGAGACGATCTGGGAGCGGCCCAACTGGGCATCCAACTCCAACTGCGCCGAGGCCATAGCCCCGGACATCCAGAAGGCCAGCATTGTCCCCATCCAAAAGAAGCTTGGCTGGGTTAACCCCGAAGGCTTCACCGACGGGCTATGAGTCCATCCCATGATATTCACCGGGATCCCCTGGGCGCGCTAAGGGTGTGTTGAGAAGGCTCCTACCATTGATAGTATCCGCTTTGGTTAAGTTTCTTTGGGATCCCCTACATCTTGAGGGCGTTGGGGATGAAAACTGGGCTTAGGGTAACTCCGGCTGACAGTGGGGACAAAAATGCGCCGAGCGTCCCGCCAGTTTGAGCCGCTGAATCGGTGTACCGCACACCCGACAGGGATCCCCTTCTCGACCATAAACCCAGGCTTGCCCCTGGTAGTTGCCATTAAGCCCATTCAGATCTCGGTAATCCCGTAAGGTGGTGCCCCGGTGATTTAACCCTGCCTGCAAGACCCTGACAAGCGTTTCTCGTAACTGCGCTATAGCAACGCTCGACAGCCGGGAAGCGGGTGTGGTCGGGTGAATGCCACTCAAAAATAGGGATTCGTCTGCGTAAATGTTGCCTACCCCCGCCACCAGAGTTTGATCCAGCAGGGCAGTTTTGATGGGGCGCTTGCTCCGCTCCAAAGCTGTTTGAAAGTATGCGTCTGAAAACGCTGTCGAAAAAGGCTCTGGCCCCAACGTTTGCAGGGTCGTGATCACCTGCTCCGGAGCTACTCCGGCGGGTACCAACCACATCTGACCAAAGGTGCGCTGATCGACAAAGCGCAGATCCCATTCCCCTTCTAGGCCTAAACACACGCGGGTATGAGCTGACAAAGGCACGGATCCCTTTAACCAAAGCATTCGTCCGGTCATGCGCAGATGCACAACCAAACTTGCCCCGGAATTCAGGGATCCCAGCAAATATTTTCCTCGTCGCTGCCAATTTGTAAAGCAAGTGCCTACTAAGCTGTACCGAAAGGCTTCCACCGCCGGATAGGCGATGGTGCGGGGCAGAAACACCTCTACCCCGAGCACCGCTGACCCGAGGGTGAGGTCTTGCAAACCTTGCCTAACCGTTTCAACTTCCGGCAGTTCTGGCACGGAACGACAGGCTCAAGCGACACAACTCCCGGCAAATGGATCCCGGCTTGGGTATTTCGTTAGACATCTCAGTGCCTTAGGCGGCAGGAGCAGCTTTGGCCTTGGCTTTGGGAACTTCCAACACTTCCAACTCATCTTCACGGAAGTTGTTGGTGTTGATGTTGTAGTAATTGATTTTGTCGAAACGGACGATGACAGGGTACAAAATACCGCTGGTATCCACAGCTGCGACGGTTCCCACATCCCGATACCAGTAGGATTCTTTCCGCAGCACACGCACTTTGGCACCACGCTGAATCGCCATGAGGGTTATCTCCATTGACCTGAACTCAGATTACCTTAGTCAATGAGGAGGCTGCGATTTCTGAATTTTTGTGACAGGGATCCCTCTCCATCCTTTCTGGTGAACCCCAAATGAAGCGTCGAATCTGTGGGGCTTGGCTGTGCGGGTCTGCCTTGGCTTGGGGACTCCAGGCGGAATGTGAAGGTTTTGCGCAGTCACAACTGCCTCATCCCCGGGATTTTGCCGCCGTTCTAAACCTGCAAACAGGCCGGAAGGTCGCCCTTTTGCAACCGGAACAAGCTTCCCGGATTCAGGCGAGTCCTGGCTCGACGGTGAAGTGTGCTGTTGCGGCGGCGGCTCTGGAAACGGGACTCAGTTATGGACAACGAACCCTTCACTGCCCAGGATGGTGGGATCCGCCACCGCAGTTGGGGTTGGGTCGCCTACCCTGCTGGGATTCGCGTGGCCATGGCTCCCTAACCCTATCTGAGGCCTTGGCCCAGTCCTGTAATGTGCATTTCTACCAGTTGGGGTGGGAACTGGGGGCAGTGGCTCTCTCCGAGTGGCTACACCGCTTTGGCCTCGGAAATGCCCTCCCACTGGCGACAGAAACAGCTCCTCCTCCCCTGTTGGCCACAGGTCAGCTTCCCGGTTGGCAGGTGGATCCCTGGGATTTGCTGGCCTATGGGGCTGCCATTGCCCGACGCGGGGTACCCTTGGAGGGAGAGGTGCGGATCCCAGCCCTTCATCTGGCTGCGCCCATTTGGGATTCGATTCACGCGGGCTTGCGGCTGGCCGCCCTTTCCGGCACCTGCCGAGGGATTGCTCCAGAAGGGATCCCGGTGGCGGCTAAGTCAGGAACGATTCTAAATTCTCGTCGAGTTGGGCGGCGAATTCTCTGGGCCGAGGATTTTCAAGCTTGGTTGTTGGCCTTTTGGCCCCTGCCACAACCTCGCTGGGCCCTAGTTCTGCATCTGCATCAAGGCAAAGCTTATGAAGCCGCCATCCCTTTAGCCCGACAGATCATCGAAACCATCGCATCCTCCTCCCATTCCTTGCAACCATGAAGAAATGCAAACTATACTGAAGGCCAAGCCTGTTCCTATTTGTGATTCTTCACACGTCCATTCTCACCCTTACTTCCACTCATCTCGGAGGTTCTCATGTCTAACCCCAATTTGTCTGAACCCAAGTTTGGCTTTAACGAATACGCGGAGCGCCTCAATGGTCGCGCTGCGATGATTGGTTTTGTCTTGGCGATTGTCATCGAAGCGGTTACTGGTCAGGGGGTTGCCTCTTGGCTGGGCTTGCTCTGAACCAGATGTCCTCTCCGGTTGGATCCAAGTGAACTTCCTCTGTAGGCCAGCATCTCCAAACTAAAAACAAAAAATCAGGGACGACCGCAAGAGCGTCCCTGATTTAAGGGCTCAATTTGGATCAATTTACCCCTAGATTAGAGATGAGATTACAGATGAGCTAGCCATCCTCTAGGGGATATCATTTCCGTTTTAGATTGCGGGCCATGTTGCGGAAGGTATCCATGTCGGATCCCGCCTGGCGCCGAGGACTGGTCTGCCTACTGCTGCTACTTGTGGTATTGGATCCCTGTTCAGAAGTGGCTTCAGGAATTTTAGTCTCTTCCGTGATCAGCTTGATCTTACCAAGGGAAGAAACTTGCTCTACAACTTCCACTTTTTCTGTAGCACCAAAATCCAAGAAGGTATGTTTCACGATTTTCGGGGTGCGCATGTAGTCGATATTGCCAAGGGTTTTGGCTTCATCAGGATCCAAGAAAAAAGAGTTGTCTCTTGACTTTGACTTTGTGGGCTTAGAAACGGGTTCTGGAGCGGGTATGGAATCTGCTTTGCCACGGGAGCCAAAAAACCGTCTGAAGATACCTACCATGGTTGTTCTACCTGCGATGCGAGGGTTGGATGGAATTAGCTAAGGAAAGGGGCTGGATTCCCTCGACCAGGGATCCGAAAGTTATGCCCAATCATGAAATTATGTTAAGCTAGTCTAGGATAGCACGCCCTCTGCTGGTGCTGAGGATTTTTCTTGCCCGGCGCTCATGTTCTGAAATGTTGAGGCAAGTGGGAGTAGAGATGAAGCAAGTTTGGCAGCCTCTTCAGCGAATTCAGGGATCCCACTTGCCCACCATCGTACAAGCTATCAGCTCAAAGATCCGTACTGATTCGCTTCTCTTTGTGTAGTTTAGTGCTCCATGATCAGGGTTGGGAGTGGGGTTTGATCTAGGAGGAACCATGACCATCCAATCGATTGTCGAGGAGATACTACAAACCCGCTGCTTTACCTCGCAACACGAAACCCTGATCCATCGTTTATTGTGTAACCGTTGTTTTGATGATAGGGATTTGCTCGCATTGGCTAACCTGACCGAAGCGATGATTCAAGGTGCAGTGCTTCGCTAAGATGCAAGCCCGGCTAAGATGGCAGCATGATGGCCAACTTGCTTTGGTTCCGCAGCGATTTGCGCCTGCTGGATCACCTGCCCCTGACAAAAGCCTGTCGCCAGGGATCCCCGTTGATTCCGGTGTATTGCCTGGATCCCCGCCACTTTGCCCAAACTTCCTTCGGATTTCCCAAGACCGGGGCTTTTCGGGGCCAGTTTTTGCTGGAGAGTTTGGCGGATCTGCGGCAGGCCCTACAAACGGAGGGATCCGATCTGGTGATCCGACGGGGCCAGCCGGAACAGGTGATCCCGGCCTTGGCCAAAAAATGGGAGGTGAGCGCGGTCTACGCTCATGAGGAAGTGGGTACAGAAGAAGAGACCGTTACCCACGCCCTGAGGCTGGCTTTGGAATCGTTGGGCGTTCCCCTCTACACTTTTTGGGGCCATACCCTCTATCACCCCCAGGATCTTCCCTTTCCCATCGCCAAAGTGCCGGAGCTGTTCACCCGCTTTCGCAAACAGGTGGAGGCCGAAAGTTCCATCCGGGATCCCTTGCCCATCCCCAACCTTCCCCCTCTGCCCCAGGGTTTGGATCCTGGCCCATTGCCGCCGCTGGCGGAGTTGGGGTTATCCTTGCCCGCTCGGGATCCCCGCGCTCGGTTGGTCTACACCGGCGGGAGTGCAGCCGCCCAAGCCCGCCTACACAGCTATTTCTGGGAACAGGATCGGCTGCGCTTCTACAAGGAGACTCGCAACGGCATGTTGGATCCCAACGATGGGTCGCGGCTTTCCGCTTGGTTGGCCCTGGGTTGTATCTCTCCGCGTACGGTGTATGCCGAGGTGAGCCGCTACGAACAAGAACGGGTGCGCAACGAGTCCACCTACTGGCTGGTGTTCGAGCTGCTGTGGCGGGATTATTTTCGCTTGATCTTGGCCAAACATGGGCGCAAGCTGTTTCGCCCTTCCGGTTTGCAAGGGATCCCGATTGCTTGGCAGCAAAATTGGCCACAGTTTCGGCAGTGGTGTCGGGGAGAAACCGGTTACCCGCTGGTGGATTCCAATATGCGGGAGCTGGCGGCGACGGGCTTTATGTCCAATCGCGGGCGGCAGAATGTGGCCAGCTTTTTAACCAAGAACCTGGGCATCGACTGGCGGATGGGGGCGGAATGGTTTGAGTCTCTGCTGATCGACTACGACGTGGCCAGCAACTACGGCAATTGGAACTACAGCGTCGGGGTGGGCAACGATGCCCGTGGCTTCCGCTACTTCAACATTCCCAAACAATCCCGCGATTACGACCCCAAGGGGGAGTACCTGCGCCACTGGCTGCCGGAACTGGCCGGGATCCCGGGGGATAAAATCCACGAGCCTTATCGTCTCACTGCTTCTGAGCAGAAGCAGTTTGGGGTGCACCTGGGGGGAACCTATCCGCGTCCTGTGGTGGATCTACAAAAATCCTTGCAGATCAATCAACAGATCTACGAGGCGGCCCTAGCACAGGGTTAAATGCGGTCAGGCGGCTACATGATTTCCACAATAGTCAGATGAGGTTTGGATCTCTTTACGAACAATCGCCTCTACCAATTCGTCCAAGGCATCTAGGTCAGACAGACTGTAGGTCTGTTCCAAGAGGATTTTATTAATGGCCGACTCCTGCTGTAGAGTTAAAACTGAGGTTTGTAAAACCTCTCGGATGATCTCGCGAATGGACATTTCAACCTCGCAAAGATAGAAAAAGGGTTTATCAAGGCAGTAATTCTAGAATGCTGGAAATGAGTTGTATCTGCCATCGGAAGATCACGTATTTTTAATCAGAACCTCATCGGGAGGATCGGTTTTCTCTCAGGGGAAATGCCCATAGTAGTCTCACGGAGCTTTGAATGCTGCTCTGGGTAGGACTATGGTTTTTTGCAGAAGGAGATAGTCTTATAGGTCTTACAGTCTGACTTACAATCTTAATTAAGCGCCGGTCGGTCAGCAGTAAAAGCTGTGCGAATGATTCGTTCCCCAGGATAGCGATCTACCGCCGAAAGGCCGAGATCCCGAACCACAAATGAGCGTTGGATCCAGCGGTCGAAACCGTCGTAGCGGGGGGTAAAGGCGGTACGTCCATGGACAGTGCGGCGGTTGTCGATGCAGAGTAGATCGCCCGTTTCTAATTTGAGGCCTCGGTAGACAGAGTTGATCGCTCCCTTCAGGGCTTCTAGGGCCATACCGGCTTCGGGGGTCAGCCCCACCATCAAGTCTTCGTCGTAGTTCAAGAAGGGATCCTCGCGGCGGCCATACAACACGGGCAAAATTGGGCCATTGGTCAAGGTTTGCAGGTTGCCGAAGGAATAGTCGATGCCGGTGCGGTAGAGGGGTTCAAACAGCAACTCCCGCTCCCGCTCGCTCAAGAGGGGTAGGGCATGGCTGACGCTGGCGTAGGTGGTTTCTGCCACACGGTCATGGTCGGGGCGTAGACAAAACAACAGCAGAAATTCCGGCGGGTAGGGGTGAAAAACCGTCTCACGGTGGAATTGGAGCCGGGTGCGGGATCCCTCTGAAGATTGCACCTCTTCACTACCCGGTGTGGGCACTAAGTTTTGGAACAAATCGCCGTTTTTCTCTTGAATGTAGGAAACCAAGTGGCCCAGGCGGCTGCCGATCATGGCCAAACAGCGTTCGCTGACAAAGGTGGTTTTCTCCTCTGAACGCTGGGCTAGAGCCGGAGTATGAGTGTGGTAGAGCCCCGGATCCACAGGCAACCCCCGCAACAACAGGATCCCTTCCGGGTTGGAATACACCTGAAACTCCAGCAAAGCTCGCCGCAGATAGCGGGGCAACTCATCCGCCCGCATTTCACAATCGAGCAAGAATTCTTCCGTTTCCCGATAGGGATGCGGCCCTGGCAACAAAAACAAATTCACGGTCGTTTCATCGAAGATCCGACAATCGATGAGCGGGTATCCTTCTCCGAGCTGTAGAGTTCGCATGACAATCCCTCACCACCCACTGCTCTAGTCATAGCAGTTGTGGCGAAATTTTGGCGGTGATCTAAGTACCCAAAAAATTGGGAAATGATCTTGGATCCAGGCTCAGGATTCACCGGGTCAGATCCAGAATCCAGGCAAAGTAAAAGCGGCTACGAATGGTTTGTCGTTGCCGAACCTTCCAGCCCAATTCGGTTAATTTGCTCACCAAAATGGCTTCTCGGTGTTGGTAGGCACGGGTGGCTTTGCTGGGGCCAGGAAAAAATTCCCCCACTTTTTTGAGCAGGGTGAGGAGAGGGGTTTTGGGGGCAAAACTGAAGATCAGGCGAGACTGGGCCAGGCGGGTCAGATGTTCCACCATGCGCAGGGCATCGGCTTCTGGGTAGTGGATCATCACATCCAGGCAAATCACCACGTCGTAGGATCCCGTCAGGTCTTCCAAATCGGAGACGCAAAATTGCGGGTTTTCCGTGGATCCCAACTCGATTTTTTGGCGGCGGCGCGCTTCGTGCACCATTTGTTCGGAAATGTCGCTGGCGAAGACCTTGGCCCCCTTGGCGGCCAACGGCAAACTGAGGCTGCCAACCCCACACCCAGCATCACAAATACGCAAACCCGAGGGATCCCCCAACCACTCCAACACCGTGGCCACAGTACGGGCATGGCCGGAGCGAATATCTTTTTGGACAAAATTGACCTCCCCTTCGCCATAGATGCGCCGCCAACGGTCGAAACCAATGGAGTTGAAATAGTCGCGGACGATGCTTTTCTCTTGCATAGAACTGTCAGGTGTGCTGTGGGGATCCGATCAGGGAAAGGGCGCGTCAGGGGCGGATGTCTCTTCGCTAATGCGAACCGTATTCTACCCTGGAACCCCCACAACCATCCGAAGCATTAGCCCTAGGATTGTATTAGAATTAACCCGCCTATGTTCGGATGTTGCCCTTATGACCGAAGCTGAGATCGCAGCGGTGTTGCAGTCCCGGTTGGCTGCCCCCGTCAAGATTGCCATTAAACGTCGCCAGGGGCACTTACATGTTTTGCTCAATCGGCCCTCCCAAGCTCGGCTGGATTACCCTCACCTTACCGATCAGGTGCAGGCGGAACTGAAGGCGTTGGCCCTATCCGGCTTAGAGCAGGTGACGGTCTATGGACGCGAGTCGGGCCATACCGAATACGAGTGGGAACAGACGGGATCCCTGCTCAATCCCACCTTGGCGATGGCAGACACCACAGTTTCTCTGGCGGAGAAAAGCGATCTGCTCTTAGAGGATCTGACTATTGTCGCGCCCGACCCGGTTAATCTGCGACGCAATCCTAGGCCAGAACCGGTGGATCGAACCGAGACTGGATCCCGTTTTTCGTTGGTTTGGTTGGGAGGAGCGTTACTGGCAGCAGGAATTGGGTTAGCTTTTTTGATTCTGGCTTTCCTGTAGGGTTGGGCGGTGCAGAGCCGGAGAGGTTTTTTGGAGGGCTTCTCGCAACATCCGCTCCACCAATTCTGTAAACGTCCAACCCAGCGCTGCCGCTGCATCCGGACAAAGAGAAGTGGGGGTCATGCCGGGCAGTGTGTTCACTTCCAGCACCCAGGGGTTCTCGGCGGGATCCACCCGCAGATCCACCCGCGCTAAGCCCTCGCATCCTAGGGCCTGGTAGGCTCGCAACCCCGCCGCCTCGCAGCGGGCCAATCCCGCCGGGCTAAGGGAACAGGGGATGAGGTGCCGGGATCCGCCAGGTGCATACTTGGCTTCGTAATCGTAGAAGCTGCCCTGAGTTGGGATAATCTCAATGGCGGGGAGAACTTGCCCTGACAAAATCGAGAGGGTGATCTCTTTGCCAGGAATATAGCGTTCCAAGAGGATCCGCGACGAGACCGACCGAGCCAGTTTCAGACCCTGAGCAAAGGATCGCTCATCCTCGACGATGCTAATACCGACAGTAGAGCCATCGTTGCTGGGCTTGATCACCAACGGGGATCCCAGCTCTGCCGCACACTCGGCCCAAGTGTGGGGGTTCTGCTCATCCCAAGCCATCCAATCGGCAGTCGGGATCCCTGCGGTTCGAAAGATCTGCTTGGCAACCAACTTATCCATGGCTAAGGCACTGGCCAACTGCCCGGATCCCTGATAAGGCAGGCCCAGCCAATCCAACATCCCCTGAACCACCCCATCTTCGCCACCGGGGCCATGCAAGGCGATCCAAACGAAATCACAACCTGCTTCCCGTTCTTGCCAAAGGCGTAGAGGCAAATCCACATCTGGATCGATGAGCTTCACCTGATGTCCCAGATCTTCAAGGGCGCGCTTACAGGCTTTGCCAGTGACCCAGGAAACCTGACGCTCTGCCGAGCGACCTCCTGCCAAAACGACGATACGCATTGCTCCTGCTCTCCCTCACCCCACCATCAGCACAAGGATTCTGATTTCACTGATTTCACCCTACAGGGTTGGACGGCGGCGACGCAAAAACTCGGGAATATCTAGGCCACTAGACGTTGGCGGTTCGGGCTCAGCCGCTTGACGTGGGGAAGGCTCAGGGCTGGGGGCGGCGGGTTTACGGGCTGTAGATTTGCTGGATACGGGCACCTTGGCTGGGGTTGCTGTGCGTTGGGATCCCCCTTCAAAGCCTGTGGCGATGACCGTAACACGCACTTCACCCTGCATACGCTCATCTTGGACGGTGCCGAAAATGATGTTGGCTTCGGGATCCACAGCTTCAGCAATGATCTCGGCGGCGGCATGGACTTCGTGTAGAGACAGATCCAGTCCACCGGTGATGTTGAAGAGAACGCCCTTGGCCCCTTCGATAGAGGTTTCCAACAGCGGGGAAGAGACCGCCGTGACAGCAGCTTCGCGGGCGCGGGATTTACCGGATCCCATGCCAATCCCCATCAAGGCTGAGCCAGCATCGGCCATGACGCTGCGCACATCGGCAAAATCAACGTTGATCATGCCGGGGATGAGAATGATATCCGAGATGCCTTGTACTCCCTGGCGCAACACATCATCGGCAACTCGAAAAGCCTCCTGCACGGGGGTTTGCTCTGAAATCACCGAGAGCAACTTGTCGTTGGGGATCACAATCAGGGTATCGACGGCCTCCTGCAGCACTTGGATCCCTTCTTCTGCTTGGCGGGTACGGCGCTTGCCCTCAAAAGAAAACGGCCGAGTTACGACCCCCACCGTCAAGGCCCCACTTTCTTTGGCAATGTGGGCAACAATGGGCGCTCCGCCTGTGCCTGTGCCGCCTCCCATGCCCGCGGCGATAAACACCAAATCAGCTCCCTCTAGGGCAGCAGCCAATTCTTCACTAGATTCTTCCGCGGCTTTTTGCCCCACAGCCGGATTACCTCCAGCCCCCAAGCCCCGCGTTAGCTTTTGTCCAATCTGTAGCCGATTCAAGGTGGAAGACTGAATCAGCGCCTGAGAATCAGTGTTGACGCTCCAAAATTCCACACCAGTCAGATTGCCGGCTGCCATCCGACTGACCGCATTACCGCCACCGCCACCCACGCCCACAACCTTAATCTTCGCGGCATTGCTCGGCATGATCCCCTCTGGATGACCCGCCGTTTTGGTCTGTGACCCATTCTTCTCGTACTCGGCGTGAGAAGCCTCGCCCATGTAGCGCTCACTCCAACGGGAAGGTGCTGTCTGGGTTTGATCCAACCCTTGCCCTGGATTAGGAGGATGGATATCTGACCAATTGGATGGCATGTCAGCTCTCAAGATAACTTAATTCCGGCAAATATCGAACATGCTAGCTGATTTAATATAGAGCAACTCTCTTCGAATGCCAACGCTGAAGATATTTGTGGATTTTCTGACTGGATTCCGGTTTCCAACTGTACTGAATCATCTGGTTCTCCGTAGCCTCAGGTTCCATGCTTTATTTGAGAAACCTGACTGGAACCAAGGCTGCTCTGAGGTTGCTCTTTCCTTCAGTTCCCATCCGTAGGGATTCGTGTTTTTCAATACTTGCACAAGCCCATTTGCTGCTGTTGAGATCTCCTCAGGCATTGCTGATCCTTACACTTGCGTGAAATTGAACCTTTGCTGCCGATCCAGAGTTGCCAGGAATACCAAACCCTGGGATCCCACCCCTTGCGACTAAAAATGATAATGATTATCCTTGTACGGACGGTGGCCCTAGGGGCCTCATCCGTAGTCTGTAGGTATTTCTGGGATGACTTATGAAAACTACACGCGCTGCACTCTCACAGCACTCCCTCTGGAGCCTAAGCCTATCGCTCTTATGCTTGATTGGGCTGCCAGCCTGCCGCTTGGCGGAAACACGCGCTTCTAGTGCCCAGGGTTCTGAGTCTCCGGTGGTGGCCCAAGTTCCGGCGGGTGTGGAGGGGTCTGTTGAGCCGGAGGTGCAACTGCGGGTGCTGGCCAGTACCAGCTTTATCGCCGATATCGTCCAAAATGTGGCCGGGGATCGTCTGCAGGTGGATTCTCTAATCCCCATTGGGGTGGATCCACATGGGTTTGAACCTGCTCCCAGTGATTTGCGCCGTGTTGCGGATAGCCAGGTTTTGATCGTGAATGGGGGTGGATTTGAGGAGTTCCTGGGCAGCTTGCTGGAGAATGTCGGGGGTGAACGGCTGCTGATCGAGGCTTCGGCTGGCTTAGAAATGCGGCAGATCCCGGAATCGGAGGAAGCCTTGTTTGCACATGCACATGGGCACGGGCACAGCCATGATCATTCCCATGGGCACAGCCATGCTCACGACGGGGATCCCCACTTTTATCTGGATCCTCTGCAAGTGATCCGCTATGTGGAAAATATCCGCGCCGGTCTGACCGAAGCGGATCCCCCTGGAGCAGATGTATACGCCGAAAATGCTGCCGCTTACATTGCCCAGTTGCAGGAGCTGGATGCCTGGATCCAAGAGCAGGTTGCGCAGATCCCTGAGGCTAATCGTTTGCTGGTGACCAACCAC
Organism: Synechococcus sp. Nb3U1; assembly: GCF_021533835.1. NCBI lineage: Bacteria > Bacillati > Cyanobacteriota > Cyanophyceae > Synechococcales > Synechococcaceae > Synechococcus > Synechococcus sp. Nb3U1. The sequence goes on from NZ_JAKFYQ010000003.1 coordinate 17,223, forward strand.
GATACCCTCGGCTATTTCGCCGACCGCTACGGTTTCCGGGTGATCGGGACGATCCTGCCTGGTGTAAGCACCAATGTCTCCCCTTCAGCGCAAGAACTGGCCAGTCTCATCGACACCCTTCAGGAAACCCAGGTGCCAGCGATTTTTCTGGAGACGGGCAATAACCCGCAACTGGCGGAGCAACTGGCCCAGGAGTTGAATTTGCAGGTTAAACGCCTCTACAGTCACTCCACCTCTACAGCAGATGGCCCCGCTGCCACCTATCTGGACATGATGCGCTACAACACCGAAACCATTGTCACTGCTCTGCAATGAAGTAGAGTTCGCCTGTCAATCTGGGATCCCCTCCCAATCGCGTCAGCGGGACGGAGTCCTATCCGACCATTTGTGTGCCGTTAGCAGTGTGGATGAAAAACAGTGTATATCCGCTTGCAAGATGTGTGGGTTGCCTATGGTGAGCAGGCGGTGCTCCAGGGGATCGACCTGCATATTCCGATGGGATCCCTGGTGGCGGTGGTGGGGCCGAATGGGGCCGGTAAGTCCACTCTGTTTAAGGCGATGGTCGGACTGTTGCCCCTCTGGCGGGGAGCGATCCAGGTCGGTGGGGGGGCACGGGATCTCTCGGGTTCGGTTGCCTACATTCCACAGCGGGAGGAGGTGGATTGGCGCTTTCCGGTGACGGTACTGGATGTGGTGCTGATGGGGCGCTATGGTCAACGGCACTGGCATCAACGTTTGCAAGCTTCTGATCGAGAAATTGCCTGGGTTTGTCTGGAGCGGCTGGGGTTAGCGGGGCTGGCGACCGCTTCTATTGGGGAACTGTCGGGTGGACAACAACAACGGGTGTTTCTGGCGCGTGCTTTGGCGCAGCAACCGCGGGTTTTGTTAATGGATGAGCCCTTGAGTGGGGTTGATGTTTCCCATCAAGAGGTGGTGTTACAAGTGCTCGCAGAGTTGCAAAAGCAAGGGGTGACGATCCTGCTTTCCACTCATGATTTGGGCTTGGTTTGGCAACGGTTTCAACAGGTTCTCTTACTCAATCGGCGGGTGATCGCCTTTGGGCCTTGTCAGGAGGTGATGGTATCGGGGTTTCTGCAACAAACCTTTGCCGGACAATGGATAATCCTGCCGGATGGATCCCTGTTGACGCAACCTTGTGTAACCTAATCGATAAAGTATCATCCGGCTCAGGGACGGAGCCGGATAAGCTTTGTACCAAGGGCGCGCTGCGCTACGTATGGATATGCCTACAGGAGAGCGCGGTACCCCTGCTGCTCTAGCTGAACTTAGTTCAACAACTGCTTGGCCGTATTCACTACGTTTTCTACCGTAAAGCCGAACTTTTCCATACACACTGGGCCGGGAGCAGAAGCACCGAAGCGGTCGATGCCGATGGCCACCCCCTCAAAGCCAAGAAACTTGTGCCAGCCGAAGGTGGATCCCGCCTCGATGGAGATGCGCTTGATAACGCTGGGGGGCAACACGGAATCCCGGTAGCTCTGCGGCTGGGCCTCAAACAATTCCACACAGGGCATGGAGACCACCCGCACCGCTCGGCCAGCTTCTTTGAGCTGGGCGGCTGCTTTGACCGCCAGTTCCAGCTCAGATCCAGTGGCGATCAGGATCAACTCTGGGTTGTCGGCATCCACTACCACATACCCCCCCTTGGCTACGCCTTCGATGGAAGTGCCCTCCACCGGGTTAACGGCTTGGCGGGTGAAGATCAACAAAGAGGGGGTTTCTTTGGCTTCTAGGGCTACCTGGTAGGATCCCACGGTTTCTCTGGGATCCGCCGGACGCAGCACGTACAGGTTGGGGATCGCCCGCAGCGAGGCGATGGTTTCCACCGGTTGGTGGGTGGGGCCATCTTCTCCCAGTGCTACCGAGTCGTGGGTCATGACGTGCAACACCCGCACTTGCGAGAGAGCCGACAACCGGATTGCCGCTCGCATGTAGTCGGTGAAGATCAAGAAGGTGGCATCATAAGGGATGAGGCCGCCGTGCAGAGCCATGCCATTGGCTACTGCCCCCATGCCATGCTCCCGTACCCCAAAGCGGAAGTTGCGCCCTTCATAGGATCCGGGCTGAAATTCCGGGATCCCTTTCAGGAAGGTCATGTTGGAGTGGGCTAAGTCGGCGGATCCCCCCAGCAGTTCCGGCACCACTCCCGCCAGAGCATTCAAACAAAACTTGGAGAGGTTACGGGTGGATTCTTTGCCGGTTTCAGCGATCGGGGCCAGGGCTTCCTTCCAGCCAGATGGCAATTCTCCGGCCATGATCCGCTTAAACTCGGCAGCCTCGGCAGGATAAGCCTTTTCGTAGGCAGCAAAGCGTTCGTTCCATTCCGCTTCTGCTTTCGCTCCTTTGTCCACCGACTGACGGAAGTGGGCCAACACTTCATCGGGAATATAAAATTCCGGCTCCAACGGCCAACCGAGGTTTTCTTTGGTCAGCTTCACCTCATCCGGCCCCAGCGGTGCCCCGTGTACCCCTTCGGTTCCAGCCTTGTTGGGGGATCCGTAGCCGATGGTGGTCTCGACGATGATCAAAGAGGGCTTGTTGCTGACTTCTTTGGCCTTTTGGATGGCCTCGGCAATGGCTTTCAAGTCGTGGTTGCCATCCTCCACCTTTTGCACATGCCAGCCGTAGGCTTCGTAGCGCTTGCCCACATCCTCGGTAAAGGCGATCTCAGTGTTGCCGTCAATGGAGATGTGGTTGCTGTCGTAGAGCATGATCAGCTTGCCCAACTGCAGATGACCCGCCATGGAAGCAGCCTCTGAGGCCACCCCCTCCATGTTGCAGCCATCCCCCAAGATCACGTAGGTGTAGTGATCCACAATCGTGTGGCCGGGCTTATTGAAGCGGGCCGCCAAGTGAGCCTCGGCAATCGCCAAGCCGACGGCATTGCCGACCCCTTGACCGAGAGGGCCGGTGGTCACTTCCACGCCGGGGGTTTCGAAGTTTTCCGGGTGGCCGGGAGTTCTGGATCCCCATTGGCGAAATTGCTTCAGATCTTCCATCGTCACATCAAAGCCGTTCAGGTGCAGCAGCGCGTACTGCAACATACAGCCGTGCCCCGCCGAGAGCACAAAGCGATCCCGATCCGCCCACTTCGGGTTGTGGGGGTTGAATTTCATGAATTGCTGCCAAAGCACATAGGCCATCGGTGCTGCCCCCATCGGCAGGCCAGGGTGACCGGATTTGGCCTTCTGAACAGCATCTACCGCCAAAAAGCGAATCGTATTGATGGAGAGTTGTTCCAAGGAGGGAGGAGCAGCAACAACCATGTGGGGGGATCCCTATCGCTCGACATTCGCTTTCCAGTATGCCCCCTTTTGGGTCTTGCTTCCGAGCCGGTCTGGGCTAATCTGTACCGCCAGCAGGGATTTGGTCAAAGGGATCCCGCTGCACTTGGGTTAACAAGATAAGCTGAAGGACAGGCTCGCTGCTCTCAGATAACCGGACCTGATCGGAGTGTTCCTTTGACTGCTTCTTTTCCCACAACCGGCAAACCCCCTTGGCTGCGGGTGAAAGCCCCTCAACGGGTGGGATCCGTTAAACAGTTGCTGCGGGATTTGCACCTGAGTACGGTTTGTGAAGAAGCCTCTTGCCCGAATTTGGGGGAATGCTTCGCCAACCGCACCGCCACCTTTTTGATCATGGGGCCTGCCTGTACGCGGGCCTGTCCCTACTGTGATATCGATTTTGAAAAACGCCCTCAACCTTTGGATGCCACCGAACCCGAACGGGTGGCTGAGGCGGTGGAGCGGTTGGGCTTGCGCCATGCGGTGATCACCTCGGTGAATCGGGATGATCTGCCGGATGGGGGAGCCCGTCAGTTTGTGGCTTGCATTGAAGCGATTCGCCAGCGTATGCCCCTGACCACCATCGAGGTATTGATCCCGGATCTGTGTGGCAACTGGCAGGCGTTGGAGCAGATTTTGGCCGCTAAGCCGACGGTGCTCAACCACAATACCGAAACGGTGCCGCGCCTCTACCGCCGGGTGCGTCCACAGGGGAACTACGAGCGCTCCCTGAAGCTGCTGGAGTTGGCTCATCAACAGGATCCTGGCCTGTATACCAAGTCGGGGGTGATGCTGGGCTTGGGAGAAACCTCTGAAGAGATTTTGCAGGTGATGCAGGATTTGCGGCGGGTGCAGTGCGACATTCTCACCTTGGGCCAATATTTGCAGCCCAGCCCCAAGCATTTGCCTGTCGAGCGCTACGTCACTCCAGAGGAGTTTGACCATTGGCGACAGGTGGGGGAAGAGCTGGGCTTTTTGCAGGTGGTGTCTTCGCCCTTGAGCCGGAGCTCTTACCATGCCGAAGCCGTACAGGATTTGATGCGCCACTCTCCCAAGTCTGTGCCGATGCCAGAACCGCAAAAACGGGACGAATTGTCCCTAAGCTAGACTCCTGAAAGGATGTGCTTGGGGAGATGAGTGTGGAACGGATCCCTCCCACCCGGATTGATGCAGATGCGGTAAATCCAGTAACAGATAGCAACGGGATCCCGCCATCCCGGCGCTGGCCGGCTGCGTTCCGGTTGCCAGTCGCCAATCCTGAAGAGTACGCGGAGCTGATGGTGGGGTTGATGCGGGAGTCTCGCCTCAGCTTGAACTATCTCATACTGGTGATTGGCTCTTGTGTGATCGCCACGTTGGGGTTGATGGCCAATAGCCCGGCGGTGATTATCGGGGCGATGATCGTGGCCCCTTTGATGCTGCCGATTCGTGGCATGGCCATGGGGGCTTTGGAGGGCAATCTCGTCCTGTTTCGTACCGGGATTCTCTCGATTATTGTCGGCACGGGCATCGGGGTGGGGGTATCGTTTCTGCTGGGGCGGCTAGTGGGTTTGCCCGAGTGGGGTAGCGAAGTGTTGGCCCGGACTCAACCCAACCTGCTGGATTTGGGGGTGGCACTGGCGGCAGGGGGAATTGGTGCTTTTGCCAGGGTACGCAAGGAGATCTCCGACAGTTTGGCAGGGGTTGCTATTGCGGTGGCGTTGATGCCGCCGGTCTGTGTGATTGGTTTGGGACTGGCCCACGCCGATTGGAGCACCAGCTTGGGGGCGACCCTGTTGTATGCGACCAACTTGCTGGGGATCGCGCTGGCTTGTATGGTTACCTTCCTGGCCATGGGCTACGCACCCCTGCACAAGGCTCGCTCGGCATTGTCTTGGATGCTGGGGTTGGTGCTGCTGCTGGTGGTGCCGCTGGGGGCCGGTATGACGCGGCTTGTGTATCAAGCCCGATTGGAGGCGGCGTTGCGATCGGCTTTGTTGAATAAAACCATCACCTTTCAACGGGTAACTCTGGTGCGCAGCGATTTTAACTGGGTGGTTTATCCGCCGGAGGTGGTGTTGTCGGTACGAGCCGATGAGCCGATTACCCCCAGGCAGGTGACTTTACTCGAAGAATTCGTGGAATCGGATGTGGGCCGTCCTTTTACTCTTATTTTTCAGGTGGTGGAAGCCCAGGAGATTCGCCGAGAAACACCTGCCCCGGAGGATCCTGTGGACGAAGAAAACCCTGGGATCCCTTCCAACCCGGCTGCGTCTCTTTCTTCTCGAGTTCTCAGAGGGATTATTCCACCCTATTAACTGACTTTGCGCTTCAGAGTTTAGGTGTCGGCCAGTCGGGAGGATGAATGAGATAAACCGTTCCCCCAGAATGCTCTAGCCACAAAGACTCCAATTGAGCACGACGGTAGGTTCTCCGCACTTCTGTATCGGTTTTGGCTGCCGGATCGTTCACCACGGGATCCCCATTGGCATCAAACCCCACCAAGACCGCCAAGTGGCCATCACTTTTGGGAATTGGTGCTCCATCTAGGTCTCCTTCTGCCCAAGCAAAGCTAAGGATCACGGGCACTCCCGCGGCAATCCAGTCTTCTGCCTGGGCAAAACTTTCCAAGCGCGCCACCACCCCAGCCAAACCCTGTTCGGCTGCATGGGCTACGTTAAAGACCCAATTGCCGTGGCCTCTGTACACCCAGTCGTATACCCCGGCCACGGATGAGCGCACCATTGGCTCACAGGGGCCGATATCCTGCTGCCAATAGGCCATGACCATGGCCAAAGAGGTGGGGCTACACCACACTTCTCCCCCCTCCGGGTAAACCATTTGGGAGCACTGCGGCACTTCCAAGATCTGACCCCAACGGGCGGGATCCCCTGGCAGCAGGCGGTCGGGTTTAACCGGCACATTGGAGAGGGCAACTGCCACCTGATCCACCCTTGCCGAACGGCCTGGATCTTGGGTGAACAGGCGCAACTTCACTTGGAAGGCTTCTGCCCCATTGATTTCATCATCCAGCACCAACAAATCGGTATACAGGGTGCCATCTTCATCCCGTTGCCCTTTCACAGAATGACTGGCCAGTGTGGAGGGATCCGCAGCCCATACCCCGCCGTGATACCATTTCGTCCAGCGATCCTGGACTTTGGCGCGAATTAACAGCTCTAACCAAGTGCCCCGTGGAGTGATGGCATTCCAGGAGGCGATAGCTCCTACCATAGCGAATCCGGTCGGAACTGCCGGGCTAGTAGCCTCTCCAACCCAGTAGCTACCGCCCGTGTAAAAACTGCCTGCCTGTAAGCTGTAGGCACTAAGTTCTCCCGCAAGAGAATGAGCAAACTCTGGGTCGGGATCCTCCTCTCGAGTCAAGCCTTGGGGATCCAACTGCATCTGCCCCTGTGCGTTGATATGGATCCCTTGAGTTGACCAGTCCCGAAACCCTTGACCTTCTCTTGAGCGCCAACGATGGAACCCTGTGCGGTAGGTCGGGTAAGTTTGAGGTTCGGTTGGCATAGATACCAGTTCAAAAGAGGGTTGAGCTTGGGCTGGCAGTGCTGGATATAGCGAGAAAAACCCGATCAGGACTAACAGAATCCCTTTCCCACTCTTCTTGCATTGTGTGAACAGTGTGAACATCTTCCCTCTCTCCCCCACTAATAGCGGGATACTGATGGATGCCCACCAATGTACCAGCGCCACGGGATCTCGGCTCCCCGAGTAATGCCAATGCGGGTGGTTTGGATGATTTGTGCCTGTGATTGTGTGGGATCCAAGGTGGATCCCTCTAACCAAAATCCCTCCTCATCCGTTTTGGTTTTCCGCAAAGGCCAACCATTGTGGGAGCGATCAATCCGTAGAGCCTGACAAAGCAAGCCTGGCCCGGCCCCAACCCGTTCGGGTTGACGACGCTTTTGGGGTGGGATCCACTCAGGCAGTTGATCCAGTTGCACCGCCCGAATCAAGACTGCTGCCGGGATCCCTTCCGCTTCGGTGACGATATTCAGGCAATGGTAAAGGCCATAGATCAAATACACATACAGATGTCCCGGTGGGCCGAACATGACCCGGTTGCGCTCCGTCTTACGACGGTAGGCATGACAGGCAGGATCCCCAGGGGCGTAGGCTTCCGTTTCCACAATCTGGGCACGCAGTTGCAGCCCGTCGGCAAATTGGCGCACCAAAACCTTACCCAACAAAGCTGGGGCTACCACAGGAGCAGGCTGGTTCAACCAGTCCACAGCAGACTTAGCCGCCTTAACCCCCAGCAATTGCCGGAACAATACTCACCTCATCCCCATCCTGTAGACGAGTATCGGATCCCTCCAAGAAGCGAATATCTTCGCTGTTCACATAGAAATTAACAAAGCGGCGCAATTCCCCACTTTCATCACACAGCCGCGCCTTAATCCCCGGGCAGTTGTGTTCCAGAGAATCCAGCAATTCCCGAATCGTGGATCCCTCGCAGTTCACCACCGCCTGATCCTGGGTAAGCTTCTGTAGAGGAGTGGGGATCAAAACTTTTACCGCCATAGCCAAATGCTCTCATCCATCCAAAACATCAAAAAGTCAGGGTAGCAGCACCCCATCAATGCCGTGAATCACACCGTTGGAAACCGGGATATCCCCCACGATCACGTTGGCCCCATTCACCGTGATGCTGCTGTCGGATCCCACCTGCACTTGTAGAGGTAAACCCGCCAGAGTGGTGAGGGTCGCCGATTGGCCCGGCTGCAAATCAAACGAAGTGATCCGCCCCGGCACCACATGATAGGTGAGAATGCGGGTTAATTGGCCTCGGTTGGCTGGCTGTAACAAACTCTCCACCGTACCCGCTGGCAGTCGTCCAAAGGCTACATCAGAAGGCGCAAAAACGGTGAAAGGCCCAGAACCTGCCAAAGCCGTGTTCAACCCTGCTGCCTGCAAAGCCGCCGCAAGAGTGGAGTAGCCGCTGGGTAGGGTTTCCAACTCGACTGGAATCGTGTTGAGCCCCTGAGGCCGGGCGACGGGGGCAAAAGCGAAGGAGGCAACCACTGCCGCCGCCACCGGGATCCAACGCTGAACAGAACTAAAGACAGACATTGTGCAAGGCTCCTGTGGAACTTGGGTATTGCAGGGCATCTTAATAGTTCTTCACTAAGCTCTCTTTAAGAAACCCCCCAGAATCTCAGTGCTCTCAAACTGAGACCTCTTGCCAGTCCAGACGCTCCAGGGTGCGAGCCCGCTCCAACGCCTGTTCAAAGCTCTCGATCTTGGGTGAGATCAACAAGGGGTGCCCCACATGGGGTTGAATTGCCTCTTGGGTTTTCAAGCCATTGCCGGTGATGTAGGCAACAGTCACGGCCTCAGGATCAATCTGCCCAGACTCCGCTAGCTGTTTGAGCACCGCGATTGTCGTGCCACCGGCGGTCTCGGTAAAAATGCCTTCGGTCTCGGCGAGGAGTTTGATGCCCGCCACAATTTCAGGATCCGTAGCCGCTTGAATTTGCCCACCGGTTTTGCGGGCGATATCGAGGGCATAGATCCCATCGGCGGGGTTGCCGATAGCGATGGACTTGGCAATGGTATTGGGTTTTACCGGGGTGACAAAATCCCGTCCCTCTCGGAAGGCTTGGGCAATGGGTGAGCAGCCTTCTGCTTGTGCGCCATTAAAGATAACAGGCTTATCTGCCACCAAGCCCACCTTCACAAACTCCTGAAAGCCCTTGTAGATCTTGGTGTACTGGGATCCAGAAGCCAAAGGTGCCACCACCTGATCCGGCAGTTGCCAGCCCAGTTGCTCGGCCACTTCGTAGGCTAGGGTTTTGGATCCCTCGGAGTAGTAGGGGCGCAGGTTGATGTTGACAAAGCCCCAACCATACCGATCCGCCACCTCCGAGCAGAGACGATTCACCTGGTCGTAGTTGCCCTCCACCGCCATCACCGTCGGGTTGTAGATCAGGGATCCCAGCACTTTACCCGACTCCAAATCCGCCGGGATAAAAATGGTGCACTCCAGACCGGCATGGGCCGCAATGGCTGCGGTAGAGTTGGCCAGATTGCCCGTGCTGGCACAAGAGACCGTGGTAAAGCCCAGCTCTTTGGCGCGCGTTAGAGCCACCGATACCACCCGATCCTTAAAGCTGAGGGTGGGCATGTTGACGGCATCATTTTTAATGTAAAGATTTTTTAGCCCCAGCCGCCGCCCCAACCGCTCCGCCTTGACCAGGGGAGTCATGCCCGTACCCACATCAATGGGCTTCTCAGACGTCACGGGCAGAAAAGGCCGATAGCGCCAAATGGAATGGGGCCCCTGCTGAATGCTTTGGCGGGTAACAGTGTGCTTCAACCAGTTGTAGTCATAAGCCACCTCCAGTGGGCCAAAACATAGCTCACAAACGTGTTTGGCAACCGGTTCATACTCCGCTCCACATTCCCGACAGCGCAGGTGACTAAAGCCCAACTTCTGGGAATCGGTAGTGCTGAGAGGACTGGCGGATAGGGTTTGAGTCATAGGAGGTCTCAGAGTTGGGAATGGGTGAGCACTAGATCTTGTTTACCCATCATTGAGTCGAATCCTATCACCCAGGATCCATCCCGTCAATCAATCCCGACTAAAACAGTCTGGATTAAGTCTGGCCATCGGGATCCACTTCCAGGTCTCGCAGCTTCTGGGCCAAGGCTTCTGCCCTGTGACGGGCTTCGCCGTACTGGTCATAAAACTCCAACTTGTGGGCCATTTCCTTGAGGGTATTGCCGGGTGAAAGCACTTCTACCACTACTTGGGGCGGGATCCCACCTTCTTCCCACTGTTTGTAGGAGCCTCGGTAGCCCTTGGGCCGGCCAAATACCACCATCAAATCGGGGGCCATGCGGATTTTCGGATCCCCTTCAACCGGGTACCAGAACAGATCTCCGGCCACGAAGACGTTGGGATTATCGGCCAGCAGGATCTCGGTATTGTTCTTAAAAATAACGATCCACTCGAATTGCAGCGTATTGTCGGCTATCGGTTGACCATCGCTATCGGGGTAAACAATGGCCTGGGGTGGAGTCTGTAAAGGAGCGATCATCCCAGCCTCGCAATAGGCGCTATTTGTGGGCCGATCCTAGCTTTTTGCCCAGGGGCCGATGGCTACACTGAATAAGCAGGGACATGAATCGGGATCCCGCTGATTTCAGTTTGTTTGCCACTTTATGCTTAGGGTTGGACAAGACAGCATCGATTTTCTCGATCACTACGATGTGGTGGTAGTGGGAGGCGGCCATTCCGGTTGTGAGGCGGCCTTGGCTGCGGCTCGGCTGGGCTGCAATACCCTGATGCTGACCTTGAATCTGGACAAGATCGCTTGGCAGCCCTGTAACCCGGCTGTAGGGGGGCCAGCCAAATCGCAATTGGTGCATGAGATCGATGCCCTCGGTGGCGAGATGGGCAAAGTTACCGACCGTACTTATCTGCAAAAGCGGGTGTTGAACCGCTCGCGGGGGCCAGCGGTGTGGGCGCTACGGGCGCAAACCGACAAACGGGAATATGCGCGGGTAATGCGCTCGGTGGTGGAAACCCAAGCCAACCTCACCCTTCGGGAAGGCACCGTTACGGATCTGGTGCTGGGGCGCAACGATGAGATTGTCGGGGTAGTCACCCATTTCGGCACCGTGTTTGGATGCAAAGGGGTGATCCTAACCACCGGCACATTTCTGGGGGGACGCATCTGGATTGGTCGCCACTGGCAAGCTGCCGGACGGGCTGGAGAATTTGCCGTAGAAGGGCTGACGGACACCCTCAACCAACTGGGGTTTGAAACGGATCGCCTCAAAACCGGCACCCCCGCCCGCGTGGATCGCCGCAGTGTAGATTTTTCCGTGATGGAGCGGCAACCCGGGGATCCGGATCTGCGCTGGTTTAGTTTCGATCCGCAGGTGTGGATCCCACGCGAGCAGATGGATTGCCACTTGACCCGCACCACCCCGGAAACCCACCGCATCATTCGAGAAAATCTCCACGAAACCCCTGTCTATGGCGGCTGGGTAGAGGCCAAAGGGCCGCGCTACTGCCCTAGCATCGAAGACAAAATTGTTCGCTTTGCTGACAAAGACAGCCATCAGATTTTTATTGAGCCGGAAGGCCGGGATCTGCCGGAGCTGTATATCCAGGGTTTCTCGACGGGCATGCCGGAGAAAATCCAGATTCAAATGTTGCGCTCCCTGCCGGGCCTGGAAAAGTGTGTGATGCTGCGCCCGGCCTATGCGGTGGAATACGACTATTTGCCCGCCACCCAGCTTTATCCCACCCTGATGACCAAACGGGTGGAGGGGTTGTTTTGTGCGGGGCAACTGAACGGCACCACCGGCTATGAAGAGGCGGGGGCGCAGGGGTTGCTGGCCGGGATCAACGCTGCTCGCCTAGCTCAGGGCCAGCCTTTGGTAACCCTACCGCGGGAGTCCAGCTACATTGGCACCTTGATCGACGATCTGTGCACCAAAGAGCTGCGGGAACCCTACCGGATGCTCACTAGCCGCTCGGAATACCGTCTCATCCTGCGTTCGGATAATGCCGATCAGCGGCTAACGCCTCTTGGACGCGAATGGGGCTTGGTCGATGACCGCCGCTGGGATCTTTTCCAAGCCAAGCAAGCTCGCATTGAAGCAGAAATTCAACGGCTGGAGCAGCAACGGGTGAAAGCTCAGGATCCGGCTGGGATCCACCTCAGCCAACTGACTGGGCAGGCGATCAAGGGATCCGCCACCCTAGCCGAGATTTTGCGCCGCAATCAGGTGCATTACCTGGATCTTCTGGAGTTGGATTTGGGGGATCCAGAGTTGGATCCCTTCGAGCAAGAAGCTGCCGAAATTGCCGTGAAATACAGCGGTTATATTCAACGGCAACAAACCCAAATCGAACAGGTGAGCAAACAGTACCATCGCCCTTTGCCTACCGATCTCGACTATCAGGCCATCCACACCCTGTCCAGAGAATCGCGGGATAAGTTGTCTGCTGTTCGCCCTCTGACACTGGGCCAAGCCGCCCGGATTGGCGGTGTCAACCCGGCTGATATCAATGCCCTGTTGATTTACTTGGAGGTGCAGAAGCAGCAAAACCGGGTGATGCGGGATCCCGTTGGGGTGACCCCTCAAGGGTGACTGGGCTGAGCTGTCATGGGAGCTTTGGCCTGCCCTCCGAGAGGATCTGGATTCACTGGATTGACTGGGCTTGGATTGACTGGGCTTCCAGTGAGCAAACCTGCGGTTGAAGGCACTGTGATTGGGCGGAATGGGCTTGCTCGGTTCCCGGAGCTGAGGTGTACAGGGCAGGGATCCCTTCCAAGGGCATCCGAGAAGCCACCCCCAAGTCCAAGGGTGAAACTTCCCCCCGCAGCCAGTGGCTCAGGCCTGCCGCACCGATCATGGCCGCATTGTCGGTACACAAAGCAATCGGTGGGATCACCACCTGCAACCCTTTGGCAGCCCCAGCTTCCGTTAGACGAGATCTCAACTCCCGATTGGCGGCCACTCCTCCCGTCAACAGCAGGGTGGATAGGCCCAAGTGTTCTGCACAGGCCAGTGCTTTTTCGGTGAGCACCCCCGTTAAGCGGGCTTGAAAGCTGGCGGCAATATCGGCGATGGGAAGCTCCTTGCCTTCGGCTTGTAGCTGCTGGGTGAGGCGCAGCACCGCTGTTTTCAGGCCGCTGAAACTGGTGTCGTAGGGATGATCCACCTTGCCTTCGGGCAAGGGAAAGCGCTCTGGATTTCCCTGTTGGGCCCAGCGGTCGATCTGCGGCCCGCCCGGATAGCCCAACCCCAAGAGACGGGCCACCTTGTCAAACGCCTCCCCTGCCGCATCATCGCGGGTACGACCCACCGTCTGATACTCTCCGTAGGTCTTCATCCAGATCAAGCTGGTGTGCCCGCCAGAAACCAACAGACACAAACAAGGGGGGCGCAAATTCGGTTCTGCCAAAAAGCCGCTGAACAGGTGCCCTTCCAGATGGTGAACCCCGATCAAAGGTTTGTTGTACAGCAGGGCCAAGGTTTTGGCCCCCATGAGCCCCACCAACAGGGATCCCACCAAACCAGGGGCACAGGTCACCGCGATGGCATCCACCTCGGCCAGAGTCAAATTTGCCTGGTGCAAAGCCGCCTCAAGCACAAACGGCAGGGTTTCCACGTGTTGACGGGAAGCCACCTCGGGCACCACTCCCCCATAGGCGGCATGGATCTCGATTTGGCTGGCCACAACCGAGCTCATCACTTGTGGGGCAAAGTCGTTCTGAGCCAGATCTGCCTCTACCACAGCCACAGCAGTTTCATCACAACTGGTTTCAAGAGCAAGGATGCGGGGCATAGGTCGGGATCTGCCAGAAGCAGGAGAGAGAAAAGGGCTTTCCTTAAGAATTGTGTGAGCTGAAACCCAGGATCCGTTGAGGCGAGACACTCAGGAGTATGATACTAACCGTTTAGTGCCCGTTTCCGCTTCCCAAACAGGTTTTGGTGTTGCGGAGTTGGTTTTCCTCAGGCTTCTAGGTTGTCTTTAGAGACGGTCTCCTGAGAACCAACTCAATGGGCGAGTGCTAATTGGCCCTGAACTGGGATCCCAACCTCATTCAGATCTTAGCCCCCTACCTCAAGGACACATCCTGCTATGCGAACCTTTTTGAGCCTTATCCTGGCCCTTTGCATCGCGCTTGGCCTCACCCAATCTGTGCAGGCAGAGCCCTTGATCGGTCTGAAACCTTGCAGCGAAGTTCCCGCTTTTCAGGCCCGCATGGACGATCGGCTGAGCAGCCTGGAAGACAAGATTGTCAGCGCCAGCCCCGAAATGGCCGCCTTTTACGAGCAAAAATTGGCCCAAACCACCCAGCGTTTTGAACGCTACAGCACTCTGCTCTGTGGTGAGGAAGGCTTGCCGCACTTGGTCACCGATGGCCGCCTGAACCACGCGGGCGAGTTTCTCATCCCTGGCTTGCTTTTCCTCTACATTGCTGGCTGGCTGGGCTGGGCGGGTCGCTCTTACCTGATTGCTGTGCGGGAGAGCGATAGCCCTGAGATGAAAGAAAGCTCCATCGATGTGGCCTTGGCTCTGCGATGTTTCCTCACTGCCTTGGCTTGGCCTGCGGTTGCCTTCAAAGAAATTGCCAGTGGCGAAATTCAAGCTCCTGAAGCTGCTGTGCCCATTTCTCCTCGCTGAGAATTTTGAGGGTTTTCAGTTCAGTTCTTTATCTTGTTTGCGCGGCCCATTCTGAATCCAATACTTGATCCAATACTTGAGAGGCATGTATGGCTGATTTCACCAAGTTTCTCACTACAGCCCCAGTGGCGTTCATTCTCTTCTCCACCTTCATTTTTGCGCTGTTCATCGAGATCAATCGTTTCTTTCCTGATATCTTGACTTTTTAAGCCCATTTGTCAGGGATCCCAGCGGTCAACAACCAACGCCTTTTGGGATCCCTGCTCTCTTTGAGATTACTTTTGAGATTACGTTTTTAGATTGGATTGCTTTATTCCTTTCGCACTGGATATAGAGTTGCTGACATGGTTGAACCCAATGCCGACAGTGCTCCGCTCAGCGAGGGCTACATCACCGTTCCTGAGGGGGATCCGCAAATTGGCGATCTGTGGACGCCGATCAACCATGCACCTGCCATCCGCTTGTTGATTGACTGGTTACCGATCAATCGCCCCGGCCTGAGCCCAATTTGGCGTGGACTGGAAATTGGTATGGCCCATGGCTACTGGTTGGTGGGGCCTTTTGCCAAGCTAGGCCCGTTACGCAACGAACCGACAGGACTTCTGAGTGGTTTTTTGGGCGCCTGTGGCCTGACTTTGATCATGACGGCGGTTCTTTCTCTTTATGGCACCGTCACCTCGCAACGCAACATTGGCCCAGTGGGGGGATCCCAGGCCTGGAGCGAGTTGGCGGCTGGCTTTTTGGTGGGCAGCATTGGTGGGGCAATCGTCGCCTACTTGCTGTTGCTGAATGCGGATTTGTTGTTGCCAGGCTTGGGCTAACGCTCTGTTTGTATTGATCGGTTGTTTAGAAGACTCAAGCTCCCGAAATTCTTCTACCGCTCAAGGGATCCCAGTCGGTCGAATTGGGGTTGAACTGGGGTGAGCGCTACTCACTCCATCACATCATCCACCACATCTTTGATCGGTTCTCGGACATCTTCAACCACATGGCGGGCCGCCGCTTCCGCTTGTTTGGCCTTGCCTTCCAGCTTTTCCCGTTGGTCTCCGGTGAGTTCACCGACAGCCTCCTGGATTTTGCCTTCCAGATTTTTGGCAGTGGCTTCAACTTGCTTTTCAAGGTTCATAAAGCAGGCCCCTCCAGTTGTAGTGCCTCGTCCATTCATACAACATGCCACCTCCCCTAGCCCAGTGATCCAGATCACCCCTTGGGCTGTTTTGGGTCGTGATGATCAGGCTGGCCGAACAGAGGAGGGTTGTCCTAGCATAGATTGAATCTTGAAATGAGCCGACGACAGCGATTCCGAATATTTTTCTACACAATTTTCCCGAGCTGCTGTGAACGATTTGCTGTCTGATTCCACTTCAGAAAAGCTCTCTCTGGCCGAGATTCGCCGTTTGTCGCCGACAGCCTTGGCCTACCTGGGGGATGCCATCTACGAACTGCACGTACGGCGGCAACATCTGTTTCCTCCGGAGCGGCTGGAGCGCTATCATCAGCAGGTGGTGGGGCGGGTGCGCGGCTCTGCCCAGGCAAAATTGTTGCTGGCGTTGTTGCCCTATCTAAACCCGGAAGAGCAGGAAGTTGTCCGTTGGGGGCGCAATGGCTGCGGTCGTCCCCCCCGACATTTACCCCTAGCGGACTATCAAAATGCCAGTGGGTTGGAAACCATCCTCGGCTACCTGTATTTGGCCAATCTGGAGCGGTTAAAGCAAATCCTAGCTCTGACTGATGTTTTGGCGAAGACCGTGGCGGAAATAGAAGGTTAGGATAGTCTTCTGCTGTTCATCCGTTCGCTCTCATGCCCAGGCCCCCTCAGCGCAAACCTTCTCCGCGGCTGTCCCGCACGGGCAAACCGCAGCGGCGCGGAGGGCAATCCAGTGGTGTCAGTCGGGCCCAGCGGCCCAAACGTAGAGATTGGCAAGAGGCTTCTCCTCAAGCTCCCAGAGCTGCTGCGGAGGAAGCCCCGGTAAAACCAATTCGCCGCGATTCGGAACGGCCTAAGCGGGTGATTCGTACCCAACCTGCACGTGAACGCCGTCGGGATCCGATTCCCCCACTTCGAGAGGATCTGACAGAAGTCCCCTCGAGTTCTGATCCCCAAGCGACGGCAGACCCAGAGCCCGATCAAGAGATCATCTACGGTCGTCAGGCATTGCTAGCGGCTCTGCGGGCCCAATCCACCCTCAACCGGGTTTGGATTCTCTCCAGATTGCGCTATAGCCCACAGTTTCTGCCCCTCCTAGAAGAGGCCAAGGTCCGCGGTACCGTCATTGATGAAGTTTCCCCACAGCGATTAAATTCCCTCACAGATGGAGCCAATCACCAGGGTATCGCCGCCCAAGCCACCCCCTACCAGTACATGGATCTGGAGAGTTTGGTGGAACAAAGCCAGCAGGCCAGCCCCAACCCTGTTTTGGTGGTACTAGACGGGATCCAGGATCCCCACAATTTGGGTGCCATCGCTCGCAGTGTGGAAGCGTTTGGTATGCAGGGGATGGTGATCCCGCAACGGCGGGCGGCTGGGGTAACCTCGACGGTGCTGAAGGTGGCGGCGGGAGCCTTGTCTACCTTGCCGGTGGCACGGGTGGTGAACCTGAATCGAGCCTTGGAGGTTCTGAAAGAGCAGGGGTTTTGGGTTTATGGCGCTGCTAGCCAGGGGGCAGCCCCTGTGTACAGTGCCGATTTTAAGCGTCCTATTGCTCTGGTGATCGGCTCCGAAGGAGAAGGAATCAGCCTGCTCACCCAGCGCCATTGTGACCAACTTCTATCCATTCCCTTGGCGGGCCGAACCGAGAGCTTGAATGCTTCGGTGGCGGCTGGCATCGCCCTCTACGAGATCCACCGACAGCGCTCTCCCCAACAATTGAAACGAACTGAGTCTGATACGTTCCTCAACAAAGGCAGTAGAATCTAGAAGATTGCAAAAGATGTCGAACGATCATTAACACCTGTTAATGGGGGATGGATCCCGTGAGTAACCCTTTGGCCAACCTGTTGGATAGGTTCCGCGGCCTATCGGTCTGGATTGAGATCACCACCGAGGACTGCACCTACTACTATGGCCCCTTCACCACCGAGGCAGAAGCAGAGCAACTCAAAGGTCAGTACATTGCCGATTTGAAAGCAGAGGGATCCGCAAAGATCCAGGCACTAGTGAAGAAAATGCGCCAGCCGGAG
The DNA here is from genome assembly GCF_021533835.1 of Synechococcus sp. Nb3U1. NCBI lineage: Bacteria > Bacillati > Cyanobacteriota > Cyanophyceae > Synechococcales > Synechococcaceae > Synechococcus > Synechococcus sp. Nb3U1. The sequence goes on from NZ_JAKFYQ010000003.1 coordinate 34,863, forward strand.
TCTCTGACGGTGGCTCGTACCCGCACTGGAGCCCGATCTTGATGGCAGCCACCGCTTACCAGGTAACCGTTCATCATCGGGGCCAGACTTACCAGTTCACCGCTCCTGCTGATCAACCGGTTTTGCAAGCGGCCTTTGCGAAAGGGATCGAGCTACCTTCTTCTTGTCAGGCGGGGGTTTGTACCACTTGTGCGGCGCGGCTGAAGTCGGGATCCGTTACGCAAGTGGATGCGATGGGGATTGGGCCGGAGTTAAAGGAGCAGGGGTTTGTCCTACTGTGCGTAGCGTATGCAACTTCTGATCTGGAGGTGGAGACCGATCAAGAAGATGAGGTTTACCGTCTACAATTTGGTTCTTGAGTCTCTTGTCCCCTTCTTTGTGAAGCTGCATTTGCTCCACCTGAGCTTGCCCTTGGTTTTACCCCTCCGTGCTGCACAGCTAGAAGAGCAGCTCTGTCAACAGGTGAGCCAAACCTTAGGCCAGTCTGCGGATCTGTTGCGCTGGAGTCTGACGGCGGTTGATGGGGAGCAGGTTTGGGCGGAGGTGGTGGCAACGACGAACGGGCCAGTGGATCCCCAAAATTCCCCAAAATCATCCTCAAAATCATGGTGAACCTTGGGCCTTCCGTGAGTGAAGCAACTGAAGTAACGGCATTACATCCCCCTGTCGCCCTCACCATTGCCGGATCCGACAGTGGTGGTGGGGCGGGCATTCAAGCGGATTTGCGCACCTTCGCCTTTCAGCGGGTGCATGGCACCTCAGCGTTGACCTGTATTACCGCCCAAAATACCCTTGGGGTCAGTCGAGTCGATGCTTTACCTCCAGCAGCGGTGGCGGCTCAAATCGAGGCGGTGGCTGGCGATATCGGCGTGCAAGGGATCAAAACCGGCATGTTGCTCAATAAAGATATCGTTCAGGAGGTGGCCCGCCAAGTGGAGCGGTTGGGGTTACAGCCCTTGGTGGTGGATCCGGTGATGGTGTCGCGCACGGGGGCGAAGTTGTTGGCGGAAGAGGCGATTGTGGCGATTCGAGAACGGCTACTCCCTTTGGCCCAGGTGCTAACCCCCAACCGTTATGAGGCGCAAATTTTGTCCGGTTTGGAGCTGCACTCCCTGGAGGATATGAAAGCTGCCGCAGAACAGATCGAATCTGCGGGATCCCTGGCCGTGCTGGTGAAGGGAGGGGGCATGCCCGGGGATCTGCAGGGGGTGGATGTGTGGTTTGATGGGCAGCGGCTGGAGGTGCTGAGAACTGAGCGGATCCCGACTCGCCATACTCACGGCACCGGCTGTACCCTCTCGGCGGCGATCGCAGCCCAGTTGGCTTGGGGCAAGGATCCTTTTCAGGCAGTTCAGCAGGCCAAGACCTATGTGACAGAAGCGCTGCGGCATCCTCTGGCAATTGGCTCTGGTCAGGGGCCGGTAGGGCATTTTTACCCGTTGCTCGGTCACCAAACAGGCTGAGACTTTGCCAGTTATCGAGCAAGGGCAATGGTCACCATCAGCCTATGCAAAAAAATATTGGCGGGCCAGGGATCGATCTGGGTGGTGCTCCCTGCCTCAATTCGAGCAGCGCCCCACAGCTTACCGTTCGTGCCTGAGCCGAGAATACCCTCAGCCTTGGATCCCTTCGAAGGGATCCCTTGCCACTGCACCGGCTCTTGCCAAGCCAAGACCATTTCTGCTAGCTACAAAGTACAGCCTTTTCCAGCGTTATCTGATATGGCAGACTCATGTCAATCCCTTGCTCCAGAGGGTTTTGGCCTAGCTCAAGGGCTTGTATGAAGTCGGAAAAGGCTATATCGAGCAACATTTGTGAAGCAACATTGTGAGCAGAAGTTGGTGAGTCTCTGATAGGCAGCCTGGAAAATCCTACGGGAGGAGTGAGATGCGCATTGCTCAGATCGCCCCTTTGCATGAAAGCGTGCCCCCCAAACTTTACGGCGGCACCGAACGGGTGGTGTCCTGGCTTACGGAAGAGCTGGTGCGCCGTGGGCACGAGGTGACCCTGTTTGCCAGCGGAGATTCCCAGACTCAGGCGCGGTTGATCCCCTTTCGGGATCAGGCCCTGCGGCTGGATAAAAATGCTATCGACACGGTGGCCCCCCACATCCTGATGGTGGAAAAGGTGTTCCAGATGGCAGATCAGTTTGATCTGATCCACGGCCACATCGATTACTATCCCTATGCTTTGGCCCGTCGCCATCCCGAAGCTGCTTTTGTTACAACTTTGCACGGGCGACTGGATATTCCCGAGCTGCAACCCCTCTACAGCGAATTTAACGACATTCCCCTGGTTTCGATTTCCAATGCTCAGCGTAACCCGCTGCCCCAGGCCCGGTGGGCTGGCACGGTCTACCATGGCCTGCCTTTGGATCTGCATGCTTTTTACCCGGAACCGGGGGATTACCTAGCCTTCTTGGGGCGGGTGTCGCCGGAGAAGGGCCTCGATACGGCTATTGAAATCGCGACCCAAGCGGGCATGCCCCTCAAGGCTTCCATCAAGATTGACCCGGTGGATCGCCAGTACTACGAGTCCTACATCGCTCCGATGGTTCAGAATAACCCCAATGTGGAGCTGACCGGGGAGATCAATGAGCAGGAGAAAAGTGAGTTTTTGGGCAAAGCTTATGCGGTGTTATTCCCGATCCGTTGGCCGGAGCCGTTTGGCTTGGTGATGATTGAGTCGATGGCCTGTGGCACGCCGGTGATCGCCACCCGCTTTGGCTCGGTGCCGGAGGTCATGGCGGATGGGCAAACGGGCTTTATTGTGGATTCGGTGCCCCAGGCGGTGGAGGCGGTTTCTCGGGTGGGATCCCTGAGTCGGCAGCGGGTACGGCAGGTGTTTGAAGACCGATACAGCATCGCCCAGATGGTGAATGGCTATGAGGCCCTCTATCAGCAGTTGCTCAGCAGCCGAGCTTCGGCTCAGGCAGAGGTGACAGCAGCCTAGCAGAGGACAGATGGATGCCAGAAGACATTATCCAGATTCAGGAGCAGTACTACATCCGAGCCAGCGCCTCTCTGGCAGAAACTCGCTCTCATGTGCTTAAGCACGACAACTGTTTTGCGGTATTCGACCGGCTGGGGAACATGCGCCCTTTGGGGATCCGCGATCACGGCCTCTTTCGAGATGACACCCGGTTTTTATCGCGGTTGGTGCTGGATCTGGAGGGAAAGCAGTTTTTGCTCCTTAGCTCGGAGGTGCGGGAGGACAAGGATATTTTGGCGGTGGATCTGGCCAATCCTGAGTTCACCACCTCAGAGGGGCAATTCATTGGCCAGGATACCCTCCATGTTTTGCGTACCACCTTTTTGTGGAATAATGCCGCCTATGAGCAGATCCGAATCCATAATTATGGCTCGGAGGCCTTTCGGGTTCCGATTACCCTGCGATTTGAGGCGGATTTTGCCGATATTTTTGAGGTGCGTGGGATCCCGCGCAGCCGGCAGGGGGAGAGGCTCTCGCCTCAGGTGACCTCTGATGAGGTGATCCTCCCTTATCGGGGGTTGGATGGGGTGGAACGTCAGACCCATCTGCGGTTTTCGCCCGCGCCAGCGGTGGTGGGCCAGGATTGGGTGCAGTGGTGGGTGCCGCTGCACCCCCAGGAGGAGCGGCAGCTGTGGCTGACGGTGGTCTGTGCCTACAAAGGAGAGGAGGGGGGAGGGGGATCCCCAGATTACGAAGAGGCCCTGCAATCGGAACGAACCCAGCGCCAGCAGATGCGGGCCCAATCGGCCCAGATCGATACCGGCAATGCCCAATTCAACGATTGGCTGAATGCCTCGCGGGATGATCTGCTGATGATGCTCACCCGAACCCACCACGGACTCTATCCCTATGCGGGGGTGCCCTGGTTTAGCACCGTCTTTGGGCGGGATGCTTTGATCACGGCCTTAGCCACCCTCTGGTGGCATCCTCAGATTGCCCAGGGAGTGCTCCTCTACCTAGCTGCCCAGCAGGCCACTGAAGAGGATCCCAGTCGGGATGCCGAACCCGGCAAGATCCTGCACGAGCAGCGTCGCTGCGAGATGGCCAAAACCCGTGAGATCCCGTTTGGGCAGTATTTTGGCAGCATCGATTCAACCCCGTTGTTTGTGGTGTTGGCGGGCCGCTATACGCAGCGCAGCGGAGATCTGGCTCTGCTTAAGCAGCTCTGGCCCCACATTGAGGCTGCCCTCACCTGGATGGATACCTACGGGGATCCCGATGGGGATGGTTTTGTGGAATATGTGCGTAAGGCTCACAAAGGACTGCGCAACCAGGGTTGGAAAGATTCAGATGATTCGATTTTTTATCCGGATGGATCCCTGGCAGAACCTCCCCTGGCCCTGTGTGAGGTGCAGGGCTATGTCTATGAGGCCAAGGTGCTGGCGGCTCAGATGGCTGAAATTCTGGGTCAGTCGGAGCGTGCCACCACCTTAAGATGGCAAGCCCTGAGCCTACAGCAGCAGTTTCTTAAACACTTCTGGTGTGAGGAGTTGGGGGGCTATGCCCTAGCTCTTGATGGAGAGAAAAAGCCCTGCCGGGTACGCAGCTCCAACATGGGTCATTGCCTGTTTTCCGGCATCGCCGACTCAGCCCATGCCGCCCGCATCGCTGCTCAGATGATGCAGCCGGATTTCTTCACTGGTTGGGGGATCCGCACCGTCCCGCAGGGGGAAGGCCGCTTTAACCCCATGTCCTACCACAACGGCTCCATCTGGCCCCACGATAATGCCCTGATCGCGGCGGGGTTTGCCCGTTATGGCCACAAAGCAGAGGCCATACGGGTATTGACGGGTCTATTCGATGCCACCCAGTTTTTGGATCTGAAGCGCTTGCCCGAGCTGTTTTGTGGGTTTTCCCGCCGACAGCGGGAGGGTCCCACCCTCTACCCGGTGGCTTGCTTGCCCCAGTCCTGGGCAGCGGCCAGTGTATTTTTGCTCTTGCAAGCCTGCCTAGGGCTTGAGATCGATGGCCAACATCAGCGGGTCAGCCTGACGCAACCTACCCTGCCCCTGTGGCTTCCCCATGTCACCCTCCACAACATTGCCGTGGGAGAGGGATCCATCGACATCGGCCTTTACCTGCACGGCGGTGGAGTGGGGATCAATGTCTTAGGCCGTAGGGGGGAGGTTGAGCTAATCGTGAAATGAACCTTATCAACCGAGGTGGCTTTCCAATCTCTGCAGGATTTCTCGGATCAGATGTTCATCAGAGCGATTGGGCTCCCCCCCTAGAGGGGCTTGATGCAAATAGGATTCGAGATCCTGGCGGGCCTGTCGCCAACGGCCCAACTGGTAATACAACAGGCCGCGATCCCGCAGTTGTAGCAGGGCTTCGGGGGTCAACAACAAAATTCGTTCCACTGCCGCCAAGGCAGACTCTAGCTCAGCACGGCTCAGGTAAATCTGTTTGAGATTGTTGAGCAAGCGCACCAAGATCATGCGGGAAGGGGTGGGCCGTAGGTAATGGTCTTGTAAAGGGATCCCAGGGCCATAAATTTGGGCCAATCGTTCCTGGCAGTCTTCCGGAAACAAAATTTCTCCCTGATGAAAGGGATCCACAAAAATTTCCGATCCCTCAAACAGGGGACGAACCAAAAAGTGGCCGGGCATCCCCACTCCCGTCATGGGAAATTCCACCCGTCGAGCCAACTCTAGGTACAGCAACGACAGGGTGATCGGGATCCCGGTGCGCCGGTCGATCACCTCATTCAAAAAGCTGTTGCGTGGATCGTAGTAATCTTCGTTGTTGCCCCGAAAGCCTAGGTCTTCGAACAAGTAGTGATTCAAGGTTTTGAGGACGCGCATCGGGTAGCGCTCGGGGGGCAGCCGTTCCTGCACCTCTGCCGCCATCTCATCCAAAGCGGCCCAATACTCTTCCACATCCAAATCTGGGTAAGTCTCTTGGGCGATCCAGAGGGCAGCTCGCCCCAAATCGATCGGATCGGCTTGGATTTCAGCGGTGAACCGTTCTCGGGCGGCAGCAACACTCATGAGCCTTTTCAAGCGAAGCCAACTCAGAATAGCAAGGTACAAAAACTGGTCAACAGCAACGTCACCGCCGTCAAGACAAGGCTGAAGCTCCAAAGCCGCAAAGCCGCGAACAGGAGGAGCCCGATCACCCAAATCAATAGAGCATTCCAATAGGGCCGGTTGGGGGCCTTAGATACATTAATTTTTTGAAAGAAGGGCACCAGGATAAAGGACACATCCAAAAGCAGGCGTGGCAGCCGCAAATTGTCCGGCAGGGGCAGATCCCGCACCGCCAAGTAGAGCAAGCCCCAACTGAGTAAAAGCGGGATCAACAATAAATAGCTGGATTCCGTCAAGAGGGGACGATCCACCACGATCGGAAAGAGGGGGCTGATCCCCCACAGCACATACAAATACAAGTTGAAATTCAGGAGCGGCTGGATCAGGCGCGGCACCCCGAGGCGCTGACTTTGCTGGCTGGCCCACTGGCTGGCCCCACTCACCTGAGCTTCCACTTTGTCGGCTAGGGATCCCGGTTTGTGAGGGGTTTTGGTCGCCGGGGTGGCCCGCCAACCGCAGTGATCACAGTAGGGGGACTTGTGTCGATAGGCCGGGATCGGCTTGCCACAGGAAGGGCAACGTTGGATCTGACGAGGTTGAGGCTTGGAGGTCATGACCGCACACGCTCACTTCTGCTCTAGCATGCCCCAATCCCATTCAATTTACTCCCAGCGCGAAGGACAAACCGATACAAGCAGCGCCCAAGGCCGCTCCCGCGATCACCTGCACAGGGGTATGACCGAGCAATTCCTTCAGATAAGGCTCTTTGAAGCTACCAGCACCTTTTTCTTCAAACCATTCTTCCATGAGGCGATTCAGCACCCGCGCCTGTTTCCCCGCCGCCTGACGGATCCCGGCGGCATCGTACATCACCACCAGCGCAAACACCACGGTAGCCGCGAACAACAGACTATCCCACCCCTCCTGTAGCCCGACGCCGATGGCCAAAGCAGTGACCAACGCCGCATGGGAGCTGGGCATTCCGCCGGTTTCCACCAGCACCCGCAGGTTCACCTTGCCCGACTGCGCATAGGTGAGGATCAGCTTCATGGCCTGGGCCAACAAACTGGCGATCAAAGCGGTCCAGAGGACGTGGTTGGCCATCAACTGTTGCAGCATACGGCTCTCCAGGGCAGGAACTTGAGCGGGGCATCCAACAGAGGAGCAACGGGTGGCAGGGATCCCATCTTGATTCGTCCTAATGCTGACGGCGGGTAATGAAATCTGCTAGGGCCAACAGCGGTTCTGCCTGGGATCCATAGGGGCGCAGTTGTTCTTTAGCGGAGCGGATCAGCTCTTCGGCCTTTTGACGGGAGGCTTCTAAACCCCAGAGGCTGGGATAGGTGGCTTTGGCAACGGCTTGATCTTTGCCTGCCGTTTTCCCCAGTTGCTCACTGGTGGCGGTGATATCTAAGATGTCGTCGATGATCTGGAATGCCAAGCCAATATCTTGGGCATAGCGGCTCAGTCGGGCCAACAACTGCTCATCTCCCCCCGCCAGGATCCCTCCCGACACCACCGAGATCTCCAGTAGGGCACCTGTTTTGTGGGTGTGAATGTATTCTAGGGTCTCCAAAGAGATGGTTTTGCCCTCTGATTCCAGATCCACCACCTGGCCCCCCACCAATCCGGTAGCGGCGACAGCATGGCCAATCCGGGCGATCACCTGCAGCACCAACTGCGGCGGCACCCCCTGAGTTTGGTGGGCAATGTGCTCAAAGGCAAAAGCGAGTAAGGCATCTCCGGCCAGAATGGCAATATCTTCTCCGAAAACCTTGTGGTTGGTGGGTTTGCCGCGGCGGAAGTCGTCGTTGTCCATGGCCGGCAGATCGTCGTGGATCAGGGACATGGTGTGGATCATCTCTAGGGCACAGGCGGTAGGCAGGGCCTGTTCAACGGATCCCCCGGCCAGTTCACAGGTGGCCAAACAGAGGATCGGGCGGAGGCGTTTTCCCCCCGCCAGAACGCTGTAGCGCATCGCCTCGTAGATTCGCTCTGGATAGGTGGGAATCAGGGCGGCCGACAAAGCCTCTTCCACCTGTTGCTGGCGCTGGCTCAGGTAGGTCTTCAGGTTGAAGGTTTGGGCAACCAAGTGGGGTTTCCTCTCAACTCAGCAACGGGGGGATCCCTGTCGAACACTTCTGCAACAGGCTTGCAAGGTGACATTATCTCACGTCCGCCCCAGATTGCGGGTTGGGATCCTGGCTTAGGGGCTGAAAGGGGAGGAAGGGAGCGGCTCCAGAAATTGATCATCCATGGAGGTGCGAAAATGGAACCGGCACCCCCCCTGAGTATGAGCACGATGAACCGAGCCAGGGCCGTAACGGATGAAGTCCCCCGCCCGAAACACTTGGTCTTCGATCACCAGATCCCCTTCTAGCATGTAGATCTCTTCGCCAAGGATATGTCGATGTTGCGGATACACCGCTCCGGCATCGGCCTCCAACAGCCCCACCACTTCCCGGGTTTGGGGGTTTTCGTAAAGCTTGGCAATGCGGATCCCAGCTAGAGGGGTTTTCTGCCACTTCAAATCTGCGGCTCGAGTCGATAAGAATTCGGCCTGCGGGGTTGTAGATTGAATTTGCTGGAATAGGCGTTGTTTCAGGTTGGGAGACAATTTGGGCAAGGGCACACTGTAGGCAAGCATGGCTGCCACCCCCTGCAACTCATCAAGAGGAGGTTGAGAAGCGGCAGAAGCAGTGCCAGACTCGGCCAACTGAACATCTTCAGGATCTTCTGAGGTATCGAGCGCACGAAAAGCGGCGATTTCCTCAAAATCCTGCTTTTGCATAGTCACGACAGCATTCAATCCTCAATAGCAACAGGTATAACCTTCTTCATGGTAGTCAATTTTTAAAGCTCCACCCCTTGGCCAGTAGCAGATTCCGCAATTTCCAGAGACCTAAGCGGATTCGTTTTTTCACCGTCCCCAAAGGGATCCCAGTTTTTGAGGCAATTTCTGTCTGGGTTAGCCCATTGAAATAGGCTAATTCCAGCACTTGCCGCTGCTCTGGGGGGATCTGCTCTAGAACCTCTTGGAGCACTTCCTGCTGCTCAGATTGAAACAAACGGTCATCCGGTTCTAAGGGTTCGGGATCCGAGCGAACAATCGCTTCTGAAGCAGAGATAGCCTTGGCAGCGCGTGTCAAAGCTCGCAAGCGATCCAAAGCCCGACTGCGGGTGAGCATAAACAGCCACACATCCACCCGGCCACGATTGGCATCGTAACGGGGGGCAATCCGCCACACCTGATTGAATACGTCCAATACCACCTCTTCTGCTTCCTCCAAGGATCCTAATACTTTGTAGGCTAGGCCCAAGAGAAGGCGAGCGTAGCGATCATAAAGTTCTGAAAGAGCAGCCTGATCCTGTTGCCCAATCCTGACCAAGAGCAGAATCTCTTCATTTTCACGCTCAGCCATAGGAAATCCGCATCCGCAGGGTGAATTAGCTGGACAGGTTGCCGACCGGGAAGATGACCCATTCAGGATTGGGCTAGAGCTTTTCATTCACCCTCTGGGATCCCGGCTTTGCCCATGTATCCCTAGGGGAGGGATCCAATTGGCTGCCTTCAGCGTATAGGCATTGAGGAGCAATTCTTTTGATTCTGCATCCTTTTTCGCCCAATTCCTAGATCTTCTGGGGAAAGCTTTTGCTGCGGATATTTGGGTGCTTTATGTATCCGTCGACTTGAGCTGGGTCTAACCTTTATCACCTGTTGAGAAAATCCATGAGGATCCCTCTAACGCCCACGGTTCCCAAGCCATTTTTGCGGCAGTTCTCCCAATGGCAACAACACCTAGGCGTAGGACTTGGACTGTTGTTCCTAGTATTCATGAGCACTCTCCTTCCCGCCCGAGCTTCCGATCACCAAGACACCTCCTTTTTGGGGTGTCGTTTTCCGGCTGGAGATCTCACGGATCTCTACGTTTTTGAAAGTCCGGATCCTAACAATGTTGTGTTAGCGATGGACTTTGACCCCTTTATCCCTCGCGGTGCCGATCGCCCCTTCGATCCCGCTTTACTCTACCAGTTCAAGGTGGATACTACAGTTCCCCCCGATGGACTTGAAGAGTTGGTATTGCAATTTCAGTTCAGCGGCACAGCTCCGAATCAGACCGTCACGATGTATGGCCCAGCAGCTCCCAATGTGGCGGGCACCCGCTCCACCTTGTTGGCAACGGCACGCGGAAGCGGCCCAGTCAACCAGACGATTAACTTGCCGGATGGGGTGAAACTTTTTGCTGGTTTGCGCAAGGATCCCTTCTTTTTTGATCTGGAGCGCTTTTTTGAGATCCTTCCCGATCGCAACTATTTGCTACAACCCAATCCGGCTCCTCCTTTGCAGGTTTTAAGTTTTAGGCCGCCAGGTCAAGCCATGGATATGTTCGCCAACTTCAATGTTCACTCTATTGTCGTAGAACTGCCGCGACAACTGCTAGGTGGAGGGCGAGCCGGAGTGTATATGTCCATTAGCTTGCCAGAGCAAGACTTTGCCAATGTCCCGCCAACTGGAACTGTTTTTGCCTGCTGAGCCCACGTTCAAATTTACTCTTCAAAACAGGAGTTAGTCGATGGAGATACTGTTGAAAATGAAAGACTGGAACTTGTCTTTATCAGAAAAAGTTCAGCAGTTTAGGGTGCATTTGCTGGTGATGGTCAGTGTTCTCATCCTGCTGGTGGCGAGTGCTTGTGGAGCTAGCAGCGGTACGGCCATTTCCCCCATCACTCCACCGGCGGCAACTACGTTTGTTCAACTGGAGCGGCTGGCCGTTCCGGCCTTGATCGAGTTGTTTCAGGACTTTGCCGATCACGATCAAAGCAACCGTGCCACGCCTAGGGCAGATGCTGGCTTTCAAGAATTGGCGATTCGATCTTTTTTTCGAGCCATTGGTCGACCTCAAGCGATCGCCGATTTGGTGGTAGCTGTTACTCTGCCGGATGTAGTGGAGGCAGATTTGTCTCAGCCTGCAGGAGCCTATTTTGGAGTGGAATTGGCTGGTGCCGGTGTCGTTGGCCCAAATTTTGGTGGCAGGCGGCTGCGGGATGATCCGGTGGATGTCACGTTGCAGGTGGTGTTTGGCGATCTGGTGCACGGTATTACCGAAGGGCAGATCCCGGCTTTAACCTCCGATAACGTCAGCCCAGAAGCAATTCGTGATACCAATACCTTTCCCTACCTGGGTAGCCCCGCTTAAGCCATTCTCTTAAACATTTCTGTCCTATTTCTGTCATGAAATCCCTGAACCTTTTCCGTTGGCCAGTGATCTTGGCCTCGCTGGTGCTGTTGCTCTTTGTTGGGTTGCGCTCCATCTATGCCTCCCCAGGGATCCGGCGCCCCACTCAACCCTGGGTTGCCCCTGTTTATCCGGATTATCAGGATCGCCATGCCTGGGTCAGTGGTTACGAAGCGATTGTGCAGGAACACCCCTCGTTTCTTTCCCTGCGCTTGCTGGCAGAAGAATATCTGAAGCGGTTCCGCGAAGTTGCGGATCCCGAAGATCTCCTGCGGGCGGAAGAGGCGGCACGGCGAGTACTGGGGATCAAAGCTCAACCGGAGAGCAGCCGGGTCATTGCCTATTCGGTTTTGGCTTCCGCACTGGTGGGGCAGCATCGCTTTGCGGAGGCTCTTGCCGTGGCTGAACAGGGGGAACGCATCGCGCCCGAACCGCTACAAACGCAGCTAGCCTCCATCCTGATGGAGTTGGGGGAATACGAACAGGCTGAGCAGCACCTGAAGCAGGTCAAGGGGGGCGGGACTGTGCAGGCGCGCTATCTGGAACTGACGGGGCATCTACAAGAAGCGCGCCAGAGGATACAGGAAAGTATGGCTCAGATCGACCGCTTCTACACCAATCCTGCCGAGTTGCGCTCTTGGTTTCATATGCGTGCTGCGGATTTAGCCTTTCTCGCAGGAGCGTTGGACGAGGCTGAGCAGCGCTACCAGGAGGCACTGCAAATCTACCCGCAACAGGTTCCTGCCCTGACGGGGTTGGCTCGTCTTTATGCTGCCCAACACCGCTGGCCAGAGGCTCTGGAGGTGGCCAGTCAAGGTGCCGATCTCTTGCCCACAGTGGATAACCTAGGCCATAAAGCCGATGCCCAACGAGCCTTGGGAGATTTTGAAGGGGCAGCCGCTACCGAAGAGCTGATTGGAACAGTGGCGCACTTGGGCCGAGTCAAGGGCTTGTATGATCGGGCTTTGGCAATCTACTATAGCGAGCACGGCATCCATTTGTCTGAGGCGCTGCAGATCGCCCGTCACGAACTTTTGCTACGGCAGGATATCTACTCCCAAGACACTCTCGCCTGGGCTGCGGCAGCGAATGGTCACTGGCAAGAGGCCAAAAGTGCTATCCAACAGGCCTTGCGCCTTAACACCGAAGATCCGTTACTGCACTTTCACGCCGGCATGATCGCAGCGCAGGTGCAAGAGCCCCAGGAGGCGGTACAACATTTCTCCCAAGCCTTGGCTCTCAACCCGCATTTTCATCCTCGTTACGCCGAGCAAGCCAGAGAGATGTTGAAAGAGCTTGGGATCCAAAACCCCGAGTCCCTTCAGCCTTTATCTCCATTGGCCTAAGACCCTATTCGTTATGGAGAATGCCATGCTTAACCTGCGCCGCTGCTGGCTATTTGGAGCCACTTTGTCTCTAACCTTGGCTTGGGCAACGGGAGCCTTTGCTCATCCGCTGGGCAACTTCACCATCAATCACTACGCTGGCCTAGATCTAAACCCCAACGGGATCCACATCGACTATGTGCTGGATATGGCGGAAATACCGGCATTTCAGGAAATCCGCCGCATCGATCTCAACCGGGATCAGCAAGCGGATCCCACTGAATCGCAAACCTATGCCGCGGCCCAGTGTGACTGGATTGGTCAACAATTGGTTTTGCAAGTCGGGGGGCAGGGGATCCCTGTCGCGTTGCAGAAGGCCACGGTGGAGTACCCACCCGGGGTCGGGGAATTGGCCACATTACGGCTAGGTTGTGAGTTTGAGGGATCCCCAATGTTCGCGGGTGCCGATCTGGAGGTGCTATTTGCCGATCATGCCTATGAGCACCGCTTGGGCTGGCGAGAGATCACCCTTTCCAGTCAGGGGATCCCGGTTCAGTCCCAGGTTCCCAGCCAGAGCATCAGTCAACGCCTGCAAGCTTATCCTGCCGCATTGCTGAAGAGTCCCCCCCTTCAGCGTCAGGTCAGCTTCCTCCTCAACCCGAGCGGAAGGGTTGTTTCGACTGCCTCAGCGTCACCCAGTCTGGCGGAGCAATCTCTGGAGGGTCGCAACAGGGATGGGTTGACCCGCTTGATCACCCTAGAGCACCTCAATCCACTCACCATTTTGGTTGCGTTGGGCGTTGCCTTTGTTTGGGGAGGATTTCACGCCCTCACCCCAGGTCATGGCAAAACAGTGGTTGGTGCTTACCTGGTGGGATCCCGTGGCACGGCTTTACATGCGCTGATTTTGGGTTTAACCACGACTTTTACCCATATGGCAGGAATTCTTGCTTTGGGGGGGGTGGCATTGCTGGCCTCACAATCGATTTTGAGTGAGCAAATCTACCCTTGGCTGAGTATGGTCTCCGGCCTGTTGGTGGTGGCTATTGGCCTGTCTTTGGGGCGGCAGCGGTGGCAAGGGAAATCTGAGCATTCTGGACATCCCCACCCTCATCCCCACCCTCACGGGCATTCCCATCTTCCCCACCAGGGATCCCGCGTTACCTGGGCTAGTTTGTTCGCTGTGGGCATTTCCGGGGGGTTGCTACCCTGTCCTTCTGCACTGGTGGTTTTGTTGAGCGCTATCGCCTTGGGTAAGATTGGGTTTGGCCTGGCTTTGGTTCTGGCCTTTAGCCTGGGGTTAGCGGGAGTTTTGACGGCCATTGGCCTGCTGCTGGTGTACGCCAAGTCTTGGCTAGACAAACTTCCGACCCGGTTACCCCAAAGCACTCACTTGTCGACTTTGAGCGCCCTGATCATTGCCCTGGTTGGTTTGGGAATGACGCACCAAGCCTTGGTTCAGCTCGGTGTCTTCTAGCCCCATACCCCTGCCCCCGTACCCCCACCAGTTAGGGTTCGTGTCCTTGAAAAATTGTGGGAGAGTCTTCTGGTGATCTACCCTGTGCAAGTGACTTGCGAAAGGGCTGTATGGATAGGACTTTAGAATCTTTCTTTGCCTCTGCCACCCAAATCGGGCTGGGCCTAGCGGGCTTGCTGGCTGTACTGACCTTACTGGCCTGGATCCGCAATTGGCCCCTCAAGTTTTCGCTGGTGGGTTATACGGCCTTTATGTTGGTGTTGGCTGCTGGGTGCTTTGCCCTGAGCTTGGGGCCAATTTTTCGCTCGCGGATCCCGGGGGCCGTTCACTACACCACCGTCTATGATCAGGGGGCGGATCGAGCCGTCATCGCCGTCAGTCCCGATATCACTCCAGAGCAGCTGATCTCAACCCTAAGGCAAGCCGCCAGCGACCTGGGATCCTCAGGGCGCTTTTCCACCGGCACGTCCCTATTTACCCTGCAGGCTCGTACTGTGATCCATCCCGAGGCAGAGATTTCTGTGCCTTTGCTCTTGGGCACCCTGCAACAGCCGTTGGGGATGCGCCTGCGCACGGATGAAGAACTGGAACGGCAGCAGATCCAGCTAGAAGAAGATGCCTTTGCCCAGTTAAGCTCCTTGAACCGGGTTGACGTTTCCCCTACCCCTAGAGGCGGGGGATCCTTTCCCGAACAGGTAAGGGGCTAAACCTCACTCCAATCGGGGACGCCGTTCCCCCAACCACTAGGACTGCCCTGTTATGGATCATTGTCAGCAACTGGGTGGGCAGCCTGAGGGACAAAGAGTGAGATATCCTAAAACAAACCAACTGCTTGGCCACCCTCCGTTGGTCTTCAGACTATGCCAGCCTCTCCCACCATGCTCCTCTTTCCAATGTCTTCCGAGGGTGTGCAGCGGCAAGATGTGCTAGAGGGGACTCAGGGATCCCTGGAGCCCAATCGTGGTCGTCTGCTGGTACTCACGGGGCCCAGTGGTGTGGGTAAAGGCACAGTCGTGAGGCAGTTACGCCAGCGTCATCCCGATTTGCATTTTTCTGTTTCGGTCACCACCCGCCCCCCCCGCCCCAGCGAACAGGAAGGAGTTAACTACTATTTCCGCAGCCGGGAAGAATTTCTTCACCTCATCGAAGCAGGCGAATTACTAGAATGGGCACAGTACGCGGGCAATTTCTACGGCACCCCCCGCGATGTGGTACTGGCTAAGCTCAGCCAAGGGCAGGATGTCTTGCTGGAGATCGAACTGGCTGGGGCACGTCAAGTGAGTCAACATTGCCCAGAAGCGATCCGTATCTTTTTGTCTCCTCCCTCTCTGCAGGAGCTAGAGCGGCGCATCCGCGAACGGGGCCAAGACTCCGAGGCCAGCATTGAGCGGCGTTTGCAACAGGCCCAAAAAGAATTGGATGCTCAAGACGAATTTGACTATGTGATCGTCAACGATGATCTAGAGCAAGCCCTGCTTCAACTCGAAACCTTGCTCTATCCAACAGGGCCGGAAGTCCCCGTCAGCTAATGGGCGGGCCTGTGGGTTTTTCTCAGTCGATTTGAATGCTCACTTGGCTCAGCAGAGGATGCAGGTGAACTCTGCCTAAGCAGTCTGAAATTCAATCGAAATTGGACTAATGCGAGAGGTTGATAACTAGGATCCTCTCCGCCCTTGAGATGGATCATTTTACTGAGCCAAATCAATTTTTTCAGCTCTCTTAGGTTATTTGTTTCCATAAGCGAGCAAAGTCCATGCTCTCTGTTGGAGGAGTGGATAGAGTTGCTGGAAGAAGATCTCGGTGATGGTTAGTTAGGCTCCAAAAATGGGCTGAACCGGTTGATCCGCTTGTTACAACCTCTTTATTGCAACTTTGTTACAAGTTACAACGTCAGGGATCCCACATTTTGTTCCAACAACTGGGCTAGATCTTGCAAGAAAGCCGCCGCATGAGCTCCGTAGATGACGCGGTGATCGCAGGTGAGATTCACTTGCATCTGGGATTGAATGGCAATCGCGTAAGCGGAGCGGAGCTCTTTCGCTTTTTCAGGAATGGCGACCACCGTCGGGCGAGAAGCGCCAATCGCCAAAATGGATCCCTGATTGGGGGGCAAAATGGCATCGAAGCGATCCACCCCAAACATGCCCAAATTGGAGAGGGTAAAGGTGCCGCTGTTGTATTCTTCCGGCTGCAGTTGCTTTTGTCGCGCCCGCTCCACCAGATCTTTCCAACGCCGGGAAATCTCGTACAAGTCCAGCCGGTTCGCCTGTTTCAGCACTGGTGTGATCAGCCCGCCATCCTCCATCGCCACCGCTACGGCAATGTTGATGTCGGCTTTGTAGTGGATGCCGCCATCGCTGTAGCTGGCATTTAACAACGGATGCTTTTCCAGGGTCATGGCGACTGCCTTGGCCAAAAGAGCCGTCATGGTCACCCCTTTGGGTTTCACCTGTTTGTAGAGACCATCCAGGCCATCGGTGGTAAGGGTATAGCCCACATGAAACACCGGCACACTGAGGCTGGCATTCATGTTGCGCACAACAGCCGCCTGCAGGGTGCTGAGGGGAACGGTTTCCCCTAGGGGAGCAGCCACTGCAGGAGGAGGAGTCGGGGTTGGGCGAGTCACCCCCGCAGAGGACGGGATCCCTTGGGCAGCGGCACGTTCTACATCCTCGGCCACAATGCGACCGTTGGGGCCGGAGCCGCGTAGGGTGCTCAGGTCAATATTCAGCTCTTCTGCCAGCTTTTTGGCACGGGGAGAGGCCAGTATCCGCTCGGATCCCGACCCATTAGAGGGAATCGGGATGGCGACCGCAGTAGAAACGGCAACAGGAGCAGGGCTAGTCGGTTGAGAGGCAAGGGGCGCGGGGTCTGGTTTGGGGGCAACCACGGTCGCAACACCCCCAGATAGAGCTTTGGCCTTCTCTTGGGCTTGGGCGACTTCTGCTTCGCTTTCGGCAATCAGGGCAATGGGGGCACCCACAGGAGCAGTTCCCCCGGCTGGCACGACGATGGAGGCGAGGATACCCGCATAAAATGACTCCACATCCATGTCGGCTTTATCCGACTCCACCACCAGGATGTTCTCGCCTTTCTCCACGCGATCTCCCGGCTGTTTTAGCCAGGAAACGATCTTGCCCATTTCCATCGTGGAGCTGAGGGCAGGCATGGAGACTTCGTGGATCATGGTGGGTGGCACACAGAGGAGCTAGCAGGAAAGATTCTAACCTAGCGCGCTGACCCCTAGCGCACCCAATCCTCATCCTCCTCTGACGGCATCTGGCTCAGGATTGCTCTGCTTCGGCCACCAGAAGCAGGGTTTTCAGCAGCGAGTCGGGGTTGAGGCTAATCGAATCAATCCCCTGTTTCACCAAAAAACGAGCGAACTCGGGGTAGTCGCTGGGGGCCTGGCCACAGATGCCAATCTTGCGACCATAACTTTTTACGGTGCCGATCACCTGAGCGATCATCCGTTTGACGGCTTCGTCCCGTTCATCGAAAAGGTGCGAGACCAAGGCCGAGTCTCGATCCAACCCCAGGGTGAGCTGGGTGAGATCGTTGGAGCCAATTGAGAAGCCATCGAAAATTTGGCAGAACTCATCCGCCAGGATCACATTGCTGGGCAACTCGCACATCACGTAGACTTTGAGGCCATTTTCGCCCCGGATCAAACCATGACGAGCCATTTCCGCCAAGACTCTGCGGCCCTCTTCCGGAGTGCGACAGAAGGGGATCATCAAAACCACATTGGTCAGGCCCATCTCATCCCGCACCCGCTTCATGGCCCGACACTCAAGGGCAAAACCTGCTTGATAGCGCGGATCATAGTAGCGGGAAGCCCCCCGCCAGCCGATCATCGGGTTTTCTTCGTTGGGTTCGTAGCGGGATCCCCCCAGCAGGTGGGCATATTCGTTGCTCTTGAAATCCGACAGCCGCACGATCACTGGTTTGGGATAGAAGGCGGCGGCGATGGTACTCACCCCTTGGGCCAGCTTGTCGATGAAGTATTCTGGCTTGTCGGGATATTGGTGGGTCAGCTCCGCCAAACGGGGTTCTTCTTTCACCGCCTGTTCGTAGTTGAGCAGGGCCAGCGGGTGTACCTGAATGTGGTTGGCAATGATGAACTCCAGACGGGCCAAACCCACCCCATCACAAGGGATCCCGCTCAGGCCAAAGGCTTTTTCCGGGTTGCCGATGTTCATCATCAGTTGGGTTTGGGGTCGCGGCAAGTTTTCCAGGGGGATCTCGCTGACTTCGTAGGGCAGCAAACCGGGGTAGACGCGCCCTTCTTCCCCTTCGGCGCAGGAAATGGTGATCGGCTGGCCGGAGCTGAGCAACTGGGTGGCCTTTTCGCTGCCAACAATCGCCGGGATCCCCAACTCGCGGGCGATGATCGCCGCATGACAGGTTCTACCCCCCTGGTTGGTGACGATGGCGCTGGCCTTTTTCATGATCGGCTCCCAGTCGGGATCCGTTTTGTCGGTCACCAAGACCTCTCCAGCCCGAAACTGATCCAGCTTGCGGACATCCAGGATCAAGCGTGCCGTCCCTTGGCCAATCGCTTCTCCCACGGCGCGTCCGCGCACCAAGGGTTCCGGTCGGGCATCGGGGCTTGTCAGGCGATAGGTTTTGAGTAGGTTGGCCGCCTTTTGCGATTGCACCGTCTCCGGGCGGGCTTGCACGATGAACAGTCCTCCGGTGATGCCGTCTTTGGCCCACTCGATATCCATGGGCGTGAAATGACCGTGCTGGGCTGAGTAATGATCCTCAATCCAACAGGCCCACTGGGCCAGCTGCAAAATTTCCTCGTTCTTGAGGGCATATTGCTTGCGCAAGCCGTCGGGAACAGCCACATTTTTCGTGAAACGGGATCCCCCTTCGTCGTAGATCATCTTCAGCTCTTTACTGCCCAGTTTGCGGGAGAGGATCGGGCTAAAGCCTTGCTTGAGGGTAGGTTTGAACACCACATATTCGTCGGGGTTGACGATCCCTTGCACCACGTTTTCTCCCAGACCATAGGCGGCTGTGATCAACACCGTATCCTTGAAGCCGGTTTCCGGGTCGATGGAAAACATCACCCCTGAACAGGCCAAATCCGAGCGCACCATCTTTTGTACCCCCACCGAGAGAGCCACCTGAAAATGGTCGAAGCCCTTGATCTGGCGGTAGGAAATGGCTCGGTCGGTAAATAAGCTGGCGAAGCAGTGATGACAAGCATCCAAGACGCCCCGCACCCCATGCACGTTTAAATAAGTCTCTTGTTGTCCGGCAAAGCTAGCATCCGGTAGATCTTCGGCAGTGGCGCTGGAACGAACCGCCACATCGGTATCTTGGCCATACTGGGCACACAGGGTGAGGTAAGCTTCGGTGATCGCCCGCTGCAACTCCAGAGGAAAGGGGGTATGCAAGATCAGGGCACGGGCTGCCTTGCCCCGATGGCGCAGATTGTTCACATCTTCTACATTCAAATCTTGAAAGATCTCCCGCAGTTTTTCTTCTAGGCCCGCCGAGGCAATGAACTGACGGTAAGCATGGGCCGTGGTGGCAAATCCTGTCGGCACCTGGATCCCCCGTGGGGCCAACTGTTGCAACATTTCTCCCAAAGAGGCGTTTTTCCCGCCCACCTGGGCAATATCCTGTAGGCCCACCTCCGTCAGAGGCAAAACCAAAGGTGGCTCCGGCAGCAGCCAGCGTTCTTGTCCTTGTGGGCCGGATTCTGGCCCACCTTGTTGGAGCCGGGATCCCATAGTTGCTCCATCCGACATGCCCCACCTCCTTGACTGATTCTTGACTGATTGTTGTCATTATTGGCGGCAGGAGAAATACTCCTTTACCTACCCACGATGGGCTCTACTCTCACTCTATCGAGGAGTTTGAGCCGGTTAAAATGCCCGGATATCAGCAGCAAGAAGGCCCAGAGGGAGACGGGGCAAAGGGGATAACAGGGGATCCCACTTTTGGGGTTGGTACAAATCTTTGGCCTTCGTTACCCATAGCAAAAATGCCCCGCCTGTCAAAATGGAAAGGGAAGGATTTGAGATGGCAACTCTGCATGGGTGATGAGATCACAACCGCTAAAAAACCAGATGAACTTCCAGAGGAAGACCTAGATGACTTACTGGATAATTTATTAGATGGCGTAGATGGGGGTGTGGATGGAGCCGAAATTCGACGGATCGCGATCCCAGAAACCCAACAGGGATCCCGGCTGGATCGGGGCTTGGCAGAACACTGGTCAGATCTGTCTCGGTCTCGCCTACAACAGTTGATTCGGGAGGGCCAGGTTTGGCTGAATGGGGATCCCTGCCTGGATAAAAATCGCACCCTACAAGCAGGGGATCAGATCGAAGTACGGATCCCGGCGGCAACTCCCCTAACCCTGCAACCGGAGCGGATCCCGCTGGATATTCTCTACGAGGATGCCGACTTGATCGTGCTCAACAAACCTCGCGATTTGGTGGTGCATCCCGCCCCCGGCCACAGAAGCGGCACCCTGGTTCATGCCCTTTTGGCCCATTGCCCCGATCTGTCGGGCATCAACGGCGAACAGCGCCCAGGTATTGTGCATCGCCTCGACAAAGACACCACCGGCGCTCTGGTGATCGCCAAACAGGATCAAGCTCACCAACACCTACAAGCCCAAATCCAGTCCAAAACCGCCCGGCGCATCTATCTGGGGGTGGTGTTTGGTCGTCCGGCCCAAAACCAAGGTACCCTCTCGGCTGCGATTGGGCGGCACCCGGTGGATCGGCAGAAAATGGCCGTGGTGGAACCTCACAAAGGTCGCTCGGCAGTGACCCACTGGCGGGTGCTGGAGCGATTGGGCAACTACAGCCTGATGCAGTTTGAGCTAGAAACCGGGCGTACCCACCAAATTCGGGTTCATGCTGCCCATTTGCGCCTACCGATTGTGGGGGATCCCCTCTATACCCAGAGCAAAAGCAGCCCTGTCAAACTCAGGGGCCAAGCTCTCCATGCCTGGAAACTCTCATTTGTGCACCCGCGAAGCGGCCAACCGATGCAATTTACGGCCCCTCTCCCGGAAGAGTTTGAGCGGTTACTGCGTCAGTTGCGTAGTCAGAGCGGATAGGGGCATTACAGCCTTACAAAAATCAGCTTCAAGAATGGGTTGCCAACAAAGGATCATAACCCAGTTGTTGTGTAATCCGAGCACGGGCCAATTCTCGATATTCCCAAAAATGTTCCCCGGCAGCGCAGAGGCCCAAATACATATTCAACATATACGGTTTTTGTTGCAGAATAATCCACAACTGACGCCAGAATTGGCGGCGAATTTCTGGGCGCAGGATCCCTTGTCGCCAGATCAACTGAGCGATTAAGTGCAGCTCTTTACGCAGGGGCAGCTTCATGGTTTGTCGCTGGCTATTTTTGATGCCAATATTCAAGCATTGTTGCAAGCAGCGATATAAATATCGGTTAGGTTCATAGAGCTGCCAAAAGCTTTCCACATACTCTCGGGCGATCTCCGCCAAAGAACGGGTCGGGATAAAATTCATCAGTGTGTTCTGATCCCCAACCTCCGTAATGCCGATCCCGTCTACCAAGCGCTGCTGTGCCTTAAGGCGATTCCACAGTTGTGTATTCGGCAAAGCCTGTAAAATGCCCAACATTGGCTGTGGGATGTTGGTTTGCTCCACAAAAGCTTGGATTCGCTCTCCAGCCCCTGAACGCTCTCCATCAAACCCAAGAATAAAACCAGCGTAGATCAGCAGCCCAGCAGCATTGATCTTACGGCAGGCTTCTACCAGGGGATGACGAGTATTCTGAAGCTTTTGGGTGACGTGTAAGCTGTCTTGATCCGGGGTTTCAATACCCAAAAAGACGGAGTAAAACCCTGCTTCCACCATCAGACTGAGCAGTTCATCGTCTTCTGCCAAGTTAACCGAAGCCTCGGTCATAAAAGTAAACGGGTAATGGCGCTCCTTCATCCAAGGGATCAGCTCTTTTAGAAATTGCTTGACATTCCTTTTATTACCGATAAAGTTGTCATCTACCACAAAAACCGATCCACGCCAGCCCAAATCGTAAAGAGCTTGCAGCTCCACTAACATTTGATTGGGTTCTTTGGTGCGTGGCTTGCGACCATAGAGGGAGATGATGTCACAAAACTCACAGTTAAAGGGGCAGCCCCGCGAAAATTGTACCGACATCATGAAATACTGTTCCATCTGCAGCAAATCAAATCGCGGCAGTGGACTTGCGGTTACATCCGGCTTTTCGGTAGCACGAAAGATTCCTGACTCTTGACCAGCCTGAAGAGCTTGTACAAACAGAGGGATAGTCACTTCCCCTTCATCCAAAACCAGGTAGTGGGATCCCGAATCCAAAGCCTCTTGAGGGACGGATGTGGGATATGGCCCGCCCACAGCAACCTTTTTGCCCCGTTCCACAGCTTTACGGATCAGGGCATGGAAATCTTGCTTTTGCACCAACATGGCGGACAAAATAACCACATCACACCACTGCCAGTCTGCCTCAGTTTCAAGGGTTACATTGCGATCAAAAAAGCGAATTTCCCAGTTTTGAGGCAGTAAGGCAGCGACCGTGATCAGGCCGAGGGGGGGAATCACTGACTTTAACCCCACCATCTCAATCGTGCGATTGTAGGACCAAAAAGACTGAGGGAACTGAGGATAGAGCAACAGTGCCTTCATACCGCTTGGTTCCTGAATGGGGGGCTGACTCAGAAATAGGCCATGGGTTCAGACTGCAATTGCTTCGATTATAGGATGAGCCTTTGGGTTGGTAGGGCTTGCTGACTATCTTCCAAAAATCGGCTCTGCTTAGAGGGTTTCTTCCGGTAGCAATTCCTTCGACGGCGGGGGCAAATGAGCCAAATCCACAGGGGATCCCATGATTCGCGCCTGGATCCCTTTGATCAGAATGTAAAGCACCGGCACCACGAACAGGCTGAGAACCGTTGAGACGAACATGCCGCCAATCACCGCTGTACCCAATGACTGACGGCTGCCTGCCCCTGCTCCCACAGCTACTGCCAGCGGGAAAATACCCAAGATAGTGCTCAAAGCAGTCATGAGAATGGCCCGGAAACGAGTCTCTGCCGCTTGTACTGCCGCTTTGAAAATCGGGATCCCTTGTTCCACCAGTTGGTTGGCAAATTCCACGATCAAAATCGAGTTTTTGCTGGCCAGTCCGATCAACATCACCAGCCCTACCTGGCAAAAAATGTCGTTCTCCAATCCTCGCAACAACTGCGCTGAGAGTGCCCCCAAGATCGCCAGTGGCACCGCCAGCAGAATAATAAAGGGATCCACATAGCTCTCAAATTGAGCTGCCAACACCAAAAACACGAAGACCAAACCAAGGGTAAAGATAATCGGTGCTTGCCCCCCAGACTCGATTTCTTCTAGGGAAATGCCCGACCACTCGAATCCAAACCCCTGAGGCAACAGTTGTGCCGCCAACCTCTCCATAGATTGAATTGCTTGACCCGAACTGAACCCTGGCAGGGGATTACCCTGAATCTCGGCAGAACGGAAGAGATTGAAGTGATTGATAATGTTAGGGCCAGTAGTCTCCCGCACCTGAACCAAGCTGCTCAAGGGCAAGAGTTGGCCCGCGCCGCCGCGCACGTAAAACTGATTGATACTTTCTGGGTTAGAGCGGAAGGGTTGATCCGCCTGCACATACACCCGGTAGTTGCGATTAAACAAATCAAAGTTGTTGACGTAAGTGCCCCCCAACAGGGTTTGCAACGTGCCAAACACATCCGCAATCGGGATCCCCAGCAGTTGGGCCATGTTGCGATCCACTTGTACCTGGAGCTGGGGAGAATTGGCACTGAAGGTGGGCGGGTTAATTTGCAAGCCGAGGGGAGGTTGTCCTGGTTGCGGGGGGGAATTGCCTGCAAAAAAGAGAGTTTGTGCCGTTTGCTCCAACAAATTGAAATCGTTCACCCCGCGATCTTGAAGCTGGAAACTAAACCCGCCCGAAACCCCTAAATCGGGAATGGCCGGGGGCAAAATCGGGATCACCAGCGATTTGCTGATCCCTCCCAGAAAAGGCCCAAACAGTTGCCCGACAATCGCCTGGGCAGATTGATCCGGTCGTCGCCGTTCTTCCCAAGGTTTGAGGGAAGCAAAAATCAAGCCATTACTCGCCGAAGGGCCAGTAAAGCTAAAGCCCCCCACAATCGCCGTATCGCGGATTTCCGGGATCCCTTGCATGATCCCTGTGGCCTGCTGGATGACCTCGTCGGTGTAATTCAGGGAAACTCCCGGCGGCCCCTGAATGAAAGTGATGAAATACCCTTGATCTTCATCCGGTACAAACCCCGTCGGCACGATCTGAAACAGCCAGTAGGTGAGGCCCAAGCAGCCGATGAACAGGGCTACCACCAACAGCCGCAGCTTCACCACCAGCCCCAACATCCAACGATAGGCGGCGCGGATCCCTTCTACCGCCTGATCAAACCAGCGCAACAACCAAAACATCTGTTCTGATCGTGGGCGAATTAGCAGAGCCGATAAGGCCGGGGCCAAGGTAATGGCATTAAAAGTGGAAAGAGAAACCGATACAGCGATGGTGACAGCAAACTGCTGATAAATGCGGCCACTGGTGCCAGGGAAAAACGCCACCGGCAAGAATAAACCCAGCAGCACCAGCGTGGTCGCCAGCACCGCCCCAAACACCTCGTTCATCCCTGCCGAAGCCCCTTGCAGAGGCCGCATCCCTCGGTCGCGGATGTAGCGGGAGATGTTCTCCACCACCACGATCGTGTCGTCCACCACCAGACCTGTGGCCAACGTCAGGCCAAACATCGTCAGCGTATTGATGGAGAAGCCAAACAGGCGCACGAAAATAAAAGTGCCCAGCAATGCCACCGGGATCGTGATCGTCGGGATCAGGGTGATTCGCCAATCCTGCAAAAAGATGAACAACACCAGCACCACTAAGCCAATCGCCTGCAATAGGGTAAAAATGACCTCGCGTACCGATTCGTTGATGAACAAAGTGGCATCGAAGGGGATCTCATAAATCAGCCCTGGTGGAAAACTTTGGGCCAAATTCTCCAGGGTTTCCTTCACCCGCTGTGCCACTTCTAGGGCGTTGGCATCCGCCTGTTTGGTAATGGCGATCCCGACCGCTTCCTGACCCCCAATGCGGAAGAAGGTATCGTAACTTTGTGCCCCCAGTTCCACCCGCCCGACATCGGCAATACGCACCAAGCTGCCATCCGGGTTGGCCCTCAGAATAATTTGGGCAAATTCCTCCGGTTCCGACAGTCGCCCGACCGCCTGCACATTAATCTGAAACTGCTGATCGGGGGCACTGGGTTGGCTGCCAATTTGTCCGGCAGGCACCTGAATGTTCTGTTGGCGTACCGCGTTCACCACATCCTGGGCCGTCAACCCGTAGCTGGCCAGCTGAGAGGGATCCAGCCAAATGCGCATGGCATATTTGCGATCCCCAAACACGAGCACATCGCTCACCCCGCGGATGCGGCGTAGAGCATCTCGCACGTACAGCTCGGCGTAGTTGCTGACGAACAGCTCATCGTATTCCCCCGCCTGCGAGCGCAGCGACACCACCTGAATAAAGGCGCTGTCTCCTGACTTTTGTACGGTAATGCCGTTTTGGTTCACCTCCTCCGGCAACTGCCCCTGCACTTGGGAGACCCGGTTTTGCACGTCAATGGCGGCGGCATCGAGATCGCGCCCTGGGTTAAAGGTAACGGTGATTTGGCTGGTGCCGTTGCTGCTGCTCACCGAAGAGATGTAGCGTAAGTTCTCCACGCCGTTGATCTCTTGCTCCAACACATTGGTGACGGCTGTTTCTACCGTCTCGGCATTGGCTCCTGGGTAAACGGCCGTCACTGTCACCGCTGCAGGGGCCACCTGGGGGTAGTAATCGACCGGCAACAACGGGATACATACGGCCCCCACCAACACGATGATGATGGAGCAAACGGTGGCAAAAACAGGACGGCGAATGAAAAAATCAACAAACATAGGCCAGGGATCCGCTCCGAATGGGTGGGTCAGTTTAGGGGATCCTCAGCAAGCCAGGCTTGCCAAGGATCGGATCCGTAAAATCTAGGGCTGGGGCGGGGATCCCTCGGGTGGCCCCTCTTGTTGCATCATCATTTGCTGGAAGATCACCTCGTCCATAATCGGTGCGCCATCGCGGATTTTTTGAAGACCGGTCAGCACAATCGGTTCATTCGCCTCCAACCCCTCCAGCACTTCGTAGCTATTGCCCTGAATGGATCCCAGTTGTACTGGCCTCTGGACAGCAACCGCCCCCGGGGGCATACCTTCGGCTGGCGGAGCGGTCGTTTCGACGGTGTAAACAAAGTTTTGCCCCGCCACCCGCGCCACCGCGGTCACCGGAACTACTAATCCCGGTCGTTCTCCCCAAATGATGCGGGCTCGCACAAACTGTGCCGAACGCAACTGCCCACTTAAGTTATCTAGCAAAGCCTTGGCCAAAACCGACTGGGTGCTTGCTTCCGCCTGCGGGGAAATAAACGAAATTTGGCTGGTGCCGATCACCTGATTGCTGCTATCCAAAATCTGCACTGGGGTGCCCACCCGCAACTGGGGTGCCCGTTCCAGGGGAATATTTAGGCTGATCTCCAGCGATTGGCTTTGGCTGAGCGTAGTCAAAACAGTTTGGGGAGTTACATAGTCTCCCTGCCTCACTAACACATCCCCGACAATGCCAGAAAAAGGGGCATTCACCTGGAAAAAGCGCAACTGCACCTGCTGTTGTGTGGCATCCGCTTGGGCCCGTTGCACCTCTCGCTCTGCCCGCAAGATCGCTGCCTCCTGAGCGCGAATTTGCTCCTCCTGGGCTGCCAAAGCCGCTTCCGCCTGGCGCAAATCGCGGCTGGATTGATCCACCTGCAGTTGGGTGATCACCCCTTCTGCCAACAAACTTGTGTTGCGCTCGTGTTGTTGGCGAGCAAAGTCCACCTCCGCCTCTAGACGCAAACGATCCGCTTGCAGTTGGCTGAGGTTGGCCCGGCTACTTTCTACGTTGGCTTGCGCAGAGGCAATGGCGGCAGCTTGGCTGGCTACTACCGCCTGTTGCTGGCTGGAGTCAATTTGAAACATCGGAGCCCCAGCAGCCACAGGGGATCCCAGCTGCACGAAGACTTGGGTGATCTGACCGCTGACCTGCGGGTTAATGCTAGCCAACTGCTGAGATCCGAGACTGGCAATAAACTCTGAGGCCTCCTGGATCATCCGCTCTTCCACCGTGCCGAGTTCTACCGGGGTCGGGGGTGGGCCCTCTCCTCCACCCATACCTTCCATCCCCTCCGGTGGCCCTCCCGCTCGACAGGCCGCCAACAGCAAAGAAAGACATAGCACCGGCAGAGCTGTCCGCGATCGCATCATGAGGTTGCTCCAAAGGTTGCTCCAACGACTGGCATTCGGGCAGAGGGATCTCGCCACTGCACTTCTCGATGATTTAGAGTAGTGAACCTGAGTCGCCTCGCGCCTGCACAAAAACGCTTGAAATTCTTCCCAATACAGAACTACGCTGTATGCTTAACAAAATTTCCAGACTGTTCCAATCTCTGAGCACCCCCTGTGTCACGGGAAATTCCTCGCTAAACTGTCTTAGAGTTGGGCCTTTGCCTGCCCTCTCTGCCCAGGCACAATGGAGTCTGAACAGTTGCAGCCTTTTCCGACTTCACACAGGCCCTTGAGCTAGGCAAAAAACCTGATGGAGCAAGGGATTGACCTGAATCTGCTGCATCAGATAACGCTGGGAAAAGCTGCATCTCTTGAGTCAAGCTCCTTTTTAAAGAAAATCCTACAGAAATTGGCTAGAGCTACCCCTGTTTAAGAACATTGGATGAGGAAGACCGTCATGACCCGCTCCTGCCTACCCAAAATGGAATTTCACCCGCACCGCTGGCTATGGAGCTGTGTCGGGGGAATCGCCATCGCCGCCCTCAGTGCTGCTGCCGCTTGGGCACGGCCTGTGTTGGAAGTGCGCATGACCGTTGGCTTACCCATCAACTCGAACTACTGGTACATCGTTGCCCTCAGCCGTGCCGGTAGTCCTGGCCCTACCGCCAACCTGGTGGATCCAAACGTCAGTTTGGGGCCGAATGACTATGCTTTTGTGCGGGACTGGGACTACTTAGTTCGGGTCACTCCCCTCAACGAAGAGTCGGTATTGCAATCGACGATCCAGCGTTTTGGCGAACCGGAACGGGAATTTGCGGTGGGCTTCAACGAGGTACGGGTGGATCGCCTCAGCCGCGACCAAGATACCCTGAACTTTCAAATCGACATCTCCGAATTAGAGGGCCTAGATGGCCAAGAGCAGGATATTCAAGTGGCCTTGCTCACCGCCCGTGCCCCTTTCCGCGTCGCCTCTGAAGGAACCAACTTAGCTATCGATGCCACCCGAGGGGATTTGCCCAACTACTATCGCCTCAGTCTGTCCAACCAGCGGCAGGTGATCGTGGATGATCCCCAACGACAAGAAACGGTACGGCGTAGCCGTGAGCTGATTCAGACGGGCACTGGAGCCACCACCACCCGCGACATTATTGAAGGGGGAGCTTTAGAAATTCTGGCCGCCAACATCCTGACTTTTGATTTGCGCCTGGTGGATCGATAAAGGTCGATAAAGATTTCTTCAACCCATCTCACTTGAATGGCTGAGGGGAGTGGAGTATGGAAGAGTTCGACAAGACCCGGATCGAACAGCTTTTGGTTGCCCTCAAGCAAGAGCGGGCCGATCTGCGGCAGGAGGCCACTGAGGCCCTTTGGGAGCTGTGGTTTGGGCAAAAGGGGATTGCCGGTCGGGCCGCTTTGGAACACTCCCAACTGCTCATGGATAGCGGCCAACTGGGGGCTGCAGAGACCTTATTGAGCGAATTAATCGATCAGCTGCCAGATTTTGTGGAGGCCTGGAACCGGCGAGCCGTTCTGTACTACACCCTGAAGCGCTACCCCGAGGCAGTCCGAGATTGTGAGATGGTGGTGAAATTGTGCCCAATCCATTTTGGAGCCTGGCATGGATTGGGCCTATGCCGAGCCGCTATGCAGGATTATCGCGGGGCGATTGCTGCTTTTCAGAAAGCTCTGGACATCCAACCCTACGCGCTGATTAATCAACGGCTGCTGCTGGAGTGTACGGCTCTCCTGTCCTAGAGGTGCGTAAAACTGCGCACCTCCGCAACCTTGGCAGCAAGAAGCCCTCTCAGCCGGTGGGATCCCATCCTTTACAATGAACTACGATGCAGCCCCCTGTGCTGGCTGACGGTTGCAGTTTTGGTTTTTGAATGTGCTGAAGTGTTTTGGCGAACGGAGGTTCGGGTGTTGAGAGCAATGAAGCGTTCGCGCTGGCTGAGCTTTGCCCCGCTGGGGATGAAGCTGGTATTGACGGGTCTGTTGCTGGGTGGTTTGGGAGCCTTGATTCTACCTGTTGCTGTGAAGGCTCAGTCTGGTTTGGTGATCACCGGCAGCGAAGGAGTTCCTGTCCTTAGCTATCGGCTGGATTTTCGCGGTATTCGCGGTCGCCTCGATCGCTATCGCCTGACCATTCCCCCTCAGGATCTGGCGGTGTCGGAAGTGCAGATCAACGGGGACAGAAACTTTGATGCCCGCGTCGATCCGGAGAATGTGCGGCTAGAAGTGGAGGGCAACCCGGTCGATCTGGAGGAAGTGTACTGGAACGAAGAATTTCGCTCCCTAGAAGTGGTGGCTCGCCAACCGATCGCGGCTGGACAAGAGATGCGCTTGATCCTTTCCAATGTACGAAATCCTGCGGCTGCCGGAATCTATCGTGTGGAAGCGCGGGTGCGCGGCACAGAACCGAATCCCCTCTTCCGCAATGTCGGCAATTGGCTAATCACCATTGACGATCCCGAACGCATTGGATTTTAGGCTCGGGTCGGCGCTGGTCTGGGAGAGGGAGTGTTTTTTTTGCTGTTTGCCGATATTTGGTATCCCAATTGGTGGCAAGCTCTGATTCTGGGGATGGTGCAAGGAATCACCGAGTTTATCCCGATCAGCAGTACCGCCCATCTGCGGGTTTTCCCGGCTTTGGTGGGGTGGCCGGATGCGGGTGCCTCCTTTACGGCGGTAATCCAGTTGGGCAGTTTGGCGGCGGTGTTGATCTATTTTGCGGCTGATTTACGCAAATTGCTCCTAGACTCCTGGCAAGCCTGGTTAGAGCGAGATTTTCATCAAGAATCCTGGCGGCTATTGGTCGGGATCCTGGTGGGAACTGTGCCGATTGTGGGGGTGGGTTTGGCTGTCAAAGTACTCTGGGGATCCCCGCCGCGCCAATTGTGGGTGATTGCCGGGGCCGCCATTGGTCTTGCCCTACTGCTGGGCTGGGCAGAACGGACGGGCAAGCGGCAGCGAGATGTGCATAACCTCGGGATCTGGGATGGGATTTGGGTAGGCTTAGCCCAGGCCTTGGCCCTGATTCCGGGGGTATCGCGCTCGGGAGCCACCATTACCGCCGGTTTGTTCCTGAATTTGCAGCGTTCTGTGGCAGCTCGTTATTCGTTCTTGTTGGGGATCCCGGCGCTATTTTTGGCAGGAGTGTTGGAGTTTATCTCTGCTTTTGAGGTGGAGGCTTTGTTGCCTCAGGGGTTGGGCACTGTCTCTGCTTTTGTCTTTTCCTATCTCTCCATCGATTGGTTGCTTAAGTTTTTGCAGCGCAGCAGCACCTGGCTATTCATCTTTTACCGAATTGGGTTTGGCTTGTTTATTGTCTTGGGTTTGGTGCTGGGATTCCTGCGGCCCTAGTGGATACCAGTGGACAGGGGATCCCCACCCTAAGCCCTAGGGGGCCGGAAACGCGGCGAGCGCATCTGCAACTGATAAATAAGACTCGAAAATCGAATCTAGACGGGTGACGGCAAAAATCAGCTTGGCTTGTTCCTGTAGGCCAGCCAGTTTTAGTTGGTAGCCCGCCGAACGGCAGTTACGTTGGGCTGAGACCAAGACGGATAGTCCCATACTGTCGATGAGGGTGATCCTGCTCAGATCCAGTAGAAGGTGACCTGGCTGCTCCGTTAAAATGCGGCTCAGTTCTCCCCGGATGGTAGGCGCATTGACAGCGCTGAGGCTCCCTTGGGGAAAATGGACGACCGTGACTGGGGATCCCTTAGGGCTGATCTGAGTGGAGACATCCATAGATTGATTCACTTCGCTACAGGCAAAGGTACGGTAGAACCACATTGATTTTGAATCAATCTGGGTTCGTTGGGTTACCGCCTGCATGCATTTGGTTGAAGGAAGGGAATGGGTGCCTGGGAGGGATTCCATGCTGTCGCTTGCGATGGATTGAACCTATTGTCGGGCCAGAGCCAGATCTTGCGTTAGACGCAGCTCGATCACCTGATTGGGATCCACCACCACCACCTGCGGAGCCGTCACGTTGCCGATCACCGCCCCAGCCGCCCCGGCCCCCAACACTTCTTCGGTGGCAATGGCATTGTCGCCTGTCACCAGGCCGAGAATCGCTCCGGCTGCCGCCCCAATGGCCGCATCTTGGATGATCTTGCCGGAGGTGGTGTAGCGGGGATCCTTCACATCGTGGATCACATCCGACTGAGCTGCCAGAGGAAACAGCTGGTTGTTAACGATCACGCTTTCAGCCACGAAGCGAGTGCCCCCCGCAGCCGGTTCAAAGCGACCATCCACCCGAGAGCCATAGGGCACCACAATATCCCCTTGGGCGTTGCGGATCGGGTTGTGGACGATCAGGGAAATGGGACGGGTTTCGTTGGGGGCGATGTAAAGGCGCTCGTTGAAGGGACTGGTGGTTTGCATGAGGGTGCCTGCTGCCAGTGTGGAAAGGCGCAGGTTAAAGCCCGGCTGTGGGGCGGGGTTATAGGGGTTAAAGCTGCCCGGATTTTGTGCCACCAGGGATCCCCGATTGACCATGGCTTGGTAGGTAAAGGCGGCCACTTCCGCCCGGGTTGCGGCACGGTTGGGCTCCAAAAGCATTGGGTCAGGATAATTGACGATCAAGCCCGCCCGGTTGGCGGCGGCAATTTGGGGGACCGCCCAGTTGGGAATGGCGGCTGCATCGCGGTAACGGCTGAAAAGATCGCCGGGTTGTGCGGCTGGGATGGCACTGGTATTGCCGATGGCGTTGGTGAGAACCACCAAAGACTCGGTGCGGGTGACGGGCTGCTCAGGACGATAGGTCCCATCGGGAAAACCGGCCACTAAGTTGTTGGCTGCCGCGGTAGAAATAGCATTGGCGGCCCAGTGGGTATAGGGCACATCCCGAAAACCGATAGAGGTGCCGGCGGTATTGCTGAGGCGAAAAGCCGTATTGATGATGGTGGCAAATTGGGCGCGGGTCACCGGCTCGTTGGGACGGAAGGTGCCATCCGGGAAGCCATTCAACACCCCCTGTGAGGAGAGGGCCTCAATATAGGTTTGGGCCCAGTGGCCGGAGGTATCGCGGAAGGGGGCGGCCATGGCTATCTGACAGTGAATGCCTAGCATAGCCCCGGACAGAACCAGCCCTGTCCAAGCCGCACGTGGGGTCAAAAGGGAGGAAAACATGGTTCATTCACCGAGTTATTGTGATGCTCATTGCCTGGGCAATGGCTACTCTTATTCTGGCTATTTCCTCAGTGATGACAATGGCTGAAACCCTGATCCTGACGTGATTTGAGCCTTTCCAACCCAAGGTTTGCAACAAGGCGCAACCCCATAGTCTCCGCAAGGAAAACGCCGAATCTCTAACCCGCTAAGTCGAGAAGCTCTTGAGGGTAAAGGCGGTTTCGGGAAATCGCGCCTCCCTCTGGCACGCTCAACTGGGGCAGACTTGGGGACAGTGTGGCCAACGGGATCCCTGCCAAGACCTCCGCCGCAAACGCATAGGTGAGCAGCTGTCGGGCTTGTGCTTGGCCGATGCCGCGGCTTTGCAGGTAGAAGATCTCTTCCGTTTCCAGTTGGCTGACGGTGGCCCCATGGGCACATTTGACGTTGTCGGCGAAGATCTCCAGCTGCGGCTGGGTATCGACCCGCGCTTTGGGGGACAGCAGCAGGTTGCGATTGGATTGGGCGGCATCCGTCAGTTGAGCAGCCTGACAGACCAGAACTCGCCCACTGAACACCGCATGGGCGGTCTCATCCACAATGCACTTATGCAGTTGGCGGCTGCTGCCATGAGGAGCCTGGTGGACAAGGCGGGAATGGGTATCGCTGTGCTGGGATCCCCGCAGCAGGGTCAGCCCTTTGAGGTCGGTATGGGCCTGGGATCCGATCTGGGTGATTTCTAAGTTGTGGCGGGAAAACAGGGATCCCCACTGAAGGGCGTGCTGCTGGTAGTGGCTATCGCGGCTCTGGCGAACGGCAGTTTTGCTGATCTGAAGGGCTGAGGATCCCTGTCTTTGGAGAATGACATGGTGAAGGCGAGCGTTGTCCGCTAGGTTGATCTCGGTGACGGCGTTGCTAAAGGGGATCCCTGGTCCCAACGACACATGATCTTCGATCACGGTCAACTGGCTATGGGCTTCTAGAGACAACAGACAACGGGGTTGGGCCAAAATCGGCTGTACATCGGACACTAGGGTAAGATATAGCACCTGTAACGGTGGCACACCCCGCAGGTTTTTGGGTACCTGAATGCAGGCCACATCCCCCAAATGAGCCGTGTTCAGGGCCGTAAAACTATCTTCTGTAGCGATGGTTTGCAACTGACCTGTCACCCAACCCGCATCTGCCTGCGCTAGAGACCTAACCTGCAAAGCTTCCGGCAGAGCACTCAAATCCGAAAGCTGGGGGGCGAAGTAGCCGTTGACGAAAACGACACAACTGCGACGGCTCTCCGGCCAGACGTAGGGTTCTACATCAGACGGAGGGAGAGAACCCAACTGGGACTCCTTACTCAACTGAAAGTCATGGGCCAGCAACGACGAGAGGTCGCTATATTTCCAGTCCTCGTCACGGGGGGTCGGGATCCCCAATTCTGCCAATCGAGCGCGGGCTTGGGCTCTGAGGGAAGAGTAGGGATCCTGCGGATCCGACATCTGGGCAAGGATGTGATCGAGGAACAGGCGTCCATGGAGCGGCTTGTGCAGGGTGGTAGTCATCGAACGCCCTCCGGTTGCTGCGAAGAGGATCCCACTGCTGCCGGATCCTGATCCTGTTCACGGATCCAGTCGTAGCCTCGTTCTTCCAGTTCCAGAGCCAGGGTCTTATCTCCACTGGTGACAATGCGTCCCGCTTCCATGACATGCACATAATCGGGAGTAACATAGTCGAGCAACCGCTGGTAGTGGGTGATCAGCAGTATGGCGTTGTTGGGATTAGAGAGATGATTGATGCCATTGGCCACTGTACGCAGGGCATCGATATCCAAACCCGAGTCCGTTTCATCCAAAATGGCCAGGGTTGGCTGCAAAATAGCCATTTGCAGAATCTCGTTGCGCTTTTTCTCCCCGCCAGAGAATCCCTCATTCACCGAGCGATCTAAAAACGCAGGATCCATCTTGACGATACCTAATTTTTCCCGCACAAAATCATCGAAATCTAGGGCATCTAACTCCGGCTGATCCCGATATTTTTGTCGGGCATTGTAGGCAATCCGCAGAAAATCGATATTGCTCACCCCAGGGATCTCGATCGGGTATTGGAAGGCGAGAAACACCCCGGAACGGGCCCGCTCCTCCGGCTCCATCTCCAACAGGTTTTGCCCCAGATAGGTCACCTCGCCACCAGTAACGGTGTAGTCGGGGTGACCGGCGAGAATTTTGGAAAAGGTGCTTTTGCCCGACCCGTTGGGCCCCATAATGGCGTGGATCTCGCCCGAGCGGATGTCGAGATTTAGCCCCTTTAGGATCGGGGTACCCTCAATCTCGGCAGTGAGATCCTGCACAGACAAAATCAGGGAACTGTTCTCGCTAATCATGGTGGGGTTCCAAGGTTGACATCAAGGGGTTAGAGCTGTCGGCTCAAGGGATCCATCGCCAGCCATGGGGTTGTTTTCGGGCTGTGGGATCCCGGAAAATCCTGCTCCTTCAGCGGGATCCGCGACTGAGGATATCCCGGATTTCCGTGAGCAAAACCACTTCTGGCGAAGGTGGGGGTGGGATGGCGGGAGCTTCTTCTCGTTTCTCTTGCATGGTGTTGATCGCTCTCACCAGCAGGAAGATGGCAAAAGCGATGATCACAAAATCAAACACCGCCTGTAAAAAATTGCCGTAGTTGATCGTGACCGGCTCTTCAGGGGTACCGCCAATTCTCCAGACCAAGTCCTGAAAATTCACCCCACCGATCACTAGGCCCAAAATGGGAGTAAACAAATCCGCCACAAAAGAGGAAACGATCGTGCCAAAAGCACCGCCGATTACAACGCCAATGGCTAAGTCTAAGACATTGCCTCGGTCAATGAATTTTTTGAACTCCTCCAGAAACGCTCTCATGGAAAACTCCTCATACTCCATCGCGAATGAAAGCCTCTCGATTATCCCACCTTCTGTCTAGAGGCTGTCTACACTGTTTCGGGAACATCCGGGCAATATCCGGGCTTAGGGGCTAACAACCAACCCTGCCCGTCTGGGATCCACCCACCCATCCCTTTCATCTGCTCCTCGAAGCAGCTCAATCTCAGCGCAGATCACGCCCATTTCAGCCGACGGATCCCTCCAGTTTTAGGCTGAGCAGTCGGTCGGCTTCCACCGCAAATTCCATCGGCAATTGGTTAAAGACATCCTTGCAAAATCCGCTGATGATCATGGAAACCGCATCTTCCATACTGATCCCACGAGACTGGAAATAGAACAACTGTTCTTCCCCAATTTTGGAGGTAGAGGCTTCGTGTTCGACCTTGGCGCTGTTGTTTTGCACCTGAATATAGGGAAAAGTGTTGGCGCTACATTGATCCCCGATCAGCATAGAATCGCACTGGGAAAAATTGCGGGCACCCTCTGCCTTAGGTCCTATTTTCACCAAGCCGCGGTAGCTATTTTTAGAGTGCCCTGCCGAGATGCCTTTGGAAATAATCGTGCTGCGGGTGTTGCGGCCAACGTGAACCATTTTGGTGCCAGTGTCCGCTTGCTGATAATGGTTGGTCAGGGCCACCGAGTAAAATTCACCGACGGAGTTTTCTCCCACCAACACGCAACTGGGATACTTCCAGGTAATGGCTGAGCCAGTTTCCACCTGTGTCCAGGAGATCTTGGAGTTGACTCCCTGACAAAGGCCGCGCTTAGTAACGAAATTGTAGATCCCCCCTTTGCCGTTTTCATCGCCTGCATACCAGTTCTGCACCGTCGAATACTTGATTTCGGCATTGTCCAAAGCAATCAATTCCACCACAGCCGCATGCAGTTGGTTGGTATCGAACATTGGGGCAGTACACCCTTCCAAATAGCTGACGGAGGATCCTTCCTCGGCGATGATTAAGGTGCGCTCAAACTGACCCGATTCACCATTGTTAATGCGGAAATAAGTAGACAACTCCATCGGGCAATGAACTCCCTTGGGAATATAGACAAAGGAGCCATCGCTAAAGACAGCCGAGTTGAGGGCCGCGAAATAGTTATCAGAAATGGGCACTACGCTTCCCATATATTTCTGAACCAGATCGGGGCATTCCTTCAAAGCCTCCGAGATGGAGCAAAAGATCACCCCTTCTTTGGCCAGCTTTTCCCGAAAGGTGGTGGCCACTGAAACGCTATCGAAAATGGCATCCACGGCTACATTGCTGAGCCGCTTCTGTTCCGACAACGGGATCCCTAATTTTTCAAAGGTTTCTAGCAAAACCGGATCCACTTCATCCAGGCTTTTTTTCTTCTCTTTCAGCTTGGGGGCAGAGTAGTAGACGATATCCTGATAGTCGATCGGGGGATAGGCGAGGTTGGGCCAAGTGGGCTCGCTCATCTTCAACCATTGGCGATAGGCCCGCAGGCGAAAATCCAACATGAAGTCTGGCTCACCTTTTTTCACCCAGATCAGCCGGATTACCTCCTCGCTCAATCCCTTGCCGATGGAATCGGAGGCAATATCGGTGACAAACCCGTACTTGTAGGGCTGGCTGACTAGGGTGCGGACGCTGGTAGACATGGATTTCAACTCTTTGAGGGCGACGAGGAAAGGCGCGACAGCAGGAATTAAAGCAACAGGGTTGTTGTTTAACTCATCCTCAGGTTACTTTAGCAATGATTCCGTTGTCAAAGTGGCAGAGAGCTGTTCTGGCGGCAGAATCCACATTAACCATGGGGGCAAGGGTGAACAGCGTACACAAGACCACTCAGCAGGCTTCTAGCAAGCAAGCCATCTTGGTGTATCTGCGCAAGTCGGGTCAGGCCAACGCCCAAACCCTGGCGGAACACCTGCACATTTCTCCTCAGGCGATTCGGCGGCACCTCAAGGATCTGGAGGCGGAGGGGCTGATCATTCATATTCCTCAGCAGAACGGGTTGGGTCGTCCACAACATGTTTATCAGCTCAGTCGCTTGGGAGAAGAGCAATTCCCCGCTAGCTACGACGAGTTTGCTCTCGGACTTCTCAGCACCTTGGCAGAAACCATGGGATCCGAACAAATGGGATCCATTTTGCACCACCAGTGGCAGCGCAAGGCCCAGGAATACCAGTCCCAGATTGGTGCAGGATCCCTGCAGGAACGGGTAGAGCGCCTGGTGGAGTTACGGCAATTGGAGGGGTATATGGCGGAGTATTACCGCTACTCTGAGGAAATGGCTCCCCCAGAAAAAGCCACCCCACCAGAGGCTGAGCAATACGTGTTGATCGAACACAACTGCGCCATTGCCCAAATAGCCCAGACCTTTCCCAGCGTGTGTGGATATGAGTTGGAAATGTTTGCAGCGGCCCTGCCCGATTGCCAGGTGGAGCGCATCAACTGGCAGGTGAATGGGGAACATCAGTGCGGCTACCTGATTGCCAAGCCTGTTTCAGAATCGATCCAAGAACTGTAACTCTCCCCGAAACCTAAAGACCGAAACCTGAGACGACTGGCGGGCTACCAAAGAACTTAACCTTCCCAGGTGCAGTTCAGTGCTTTTTTCGGGTATAGTCATCTCATACGAGTTTCAAGTTTGTGCTGTCTATGTCTCTGCGTGCTGCCTTCTTTGGCTACTTTACCTTTCCCTGGCATCGACCAGGGCGGATGGGTGGCGCGTAAACGATAACCAAGGTTTACCGAAGTCAGTCCTGAAGCCCTGAGCCTAGTGCCGGGGCTTTTTTTAATGGTCTGATCCTGCCCAAACCCTACTTGCTCTCCATGAAGGACAAATCCATGCCCCCCCAAACTGACAACTGCAATATCCAGGAGGTGATGCCCCTGATCGCCCCTAGCCTGGTCAAAGCCAAGTTCCCCCTTACGGAAACGGCAGCCAAAGTCGTGCTCTCTACCCGGCAGGCCATCCGCAACATCATCCACGGACGGGATCCCCATCGCTTGGTGGTGATTGTCGGCCCCTGTTCTATTCATGACCCGGAAGCAGCCTTGGAGTATGCTCATCGTCTGAAACGGGTGGCGGATCAAACCCAGGAGCACCTGGTGATTGTGATGCGCACCTACTTTGAGAAGCCTCGTACCACAGTGGGCTGGAAAGGCTTGATCAACGATCCCCACCTGGATGGCTCCTGTGATATTGCGGCAGGCTTAGAGCTGGCCCGTACAATTCTGCTGCGGGTGAATGAGATTGGCCTGGCTTGTGCCACCGAAATGCTGGATCCGGTTACTCCCCAGTACACAGCCGACTTGGTTAGTTGGGCAGCCATTGGCGCCAGAACCATCGAAAGTCAAACCCACCGGGAAATGGCCAGTGGCCTGTCGATGCCCGTCGGCTTCAAAAATGGCACGGATGGTCGTCTGCAGATTGCTCTCAACGCCATTCTCTCCGCCAGCCATCCCCACAGTTTTCTGGGTATTGGGCAAGATGGCATGACCGCTTTGGTGAAAACCACTGGGAACCCGGATCGGCACATTGTCTTGCGGGGTGGGGGTGGCAAAACCAACTATGGCCCTGAGGATGTGGAGCGGGCGGCGCTGCTGATGGAGGAGCAAGGGATCCCCCGCTCGGTGATGGTGGATTGTTCCCACGACAACTCCAACAAGGACTATCGCAACCAGGGATCCGTCTGTCGGGAGGTGCTGCGGCAGTATCGGGCTGGCCAGCGGGCTCTGATGGGGGTGATGCTGGAGAGCAACCTTAACCCTGGCAAGCAAACCTGGTGCGAAGGGGCACCCCTCAAGCATGGCGTGTCTATTACCGATGGCTGCATTGGCTGGTTAGAAACCGAAGACCTGTTACAGGAGATGGCAGCTACGGTGGCGGGGGGAGCCTTAGCCCTCAGCCATTAGTCAGAGCAACCCTGAGTTTTACTTTATTACTTAGTATTGGATTTCTTGATTTCTTAAGGAATCCAAAAGGGATTGGGGAAATCGGGCAACTCGCTCCTATCGTCGAGTCATTGTCTCGTCATGCCCTGTGGAATCAGGCTTTGGGGATCCCGGTACTGGATCTGGATCCCGTCGGCTGTCCAGACAGTTTTCAGTCAGGGTGCGGAGGATGTGATGGAGCTACAAATCCCCACTAGTGTCAGCAGCAACGGTCGGCAACCCTACCCGGATCCCAGTCAAACCCCTCAACGCCCGCCTGAGCAGTTGCGGGATCGGCTGATCGTGTCAGGCCTGCGCTACTACGGCTATACCGGCTTCGATGAAGCGGAGCGGGCTTTGGGGCAATGGTTTGAGGTGGACTTTGAGCTGTGGGCAGATCTGCGCCCGTCGGCCATGAGCGGTCAACTGTGCGACACCCTTGACTACCGCTCTGCCGTAGCTGGGATCGCGGAACTGGTGAGAAGCAATCAGTTTGTCCTCATCGAGAGTTTGGCCGAAGCCATTGCCGAGATGGTGCTACGCGAGACGGGGGCCAGCAAGGCTAAGATCCGGTTGACCAAGTGCCATCCCCCGATCCCGGATTTAACGGGGCGGGTCACCCTGGAAATTGTTCGCCCCTAGTGTTGGCTGCTGTGGCTACCCTACAACTGGCTGCTCCCACCTCCGAGGCCTGGATCGAACAGGCCACCCAGCACATCGACTTGATCTTGCTAGACCACGCTAACTGCGAGAAAAAAGCAGCGGGCAATGCCCTCAGTCTGTTGTTTCGCTATCCTGCCAACGGGCAACTGGTGGAAGCTCTCTCCCCGCTGGCCCGCGAGGAACTGCAGCATTTTGAGCGTGTGCATCGTCACCTGCAACGGCTGGGGATCCCGGTGAAACCCCTATCTGCCGCCCCTTATGCCAGTCGCCTGAATCAGCACCTGCGCCGCCCCGAACCAGAGCATTTGCTGGATGCGCTGCTGTTGGCTGCGATCATCGAAGCACGGAGCCACGAACGCTTGGGTTTACTTGGGATCCATGCGCCAGAGGCGGAACTGCGACAGTTTTACCTGTGGCTGACAGCTGCCGAAGAACGACATTTGCAGCTTTACTTAGATTTGGCTTTAGCCCATTTTCCGGCTGAGCAGGTACAGCAACGTCTAGATGCACTCTTGCCCATAGAAGCCGAGATTTTGTCCACGCTTTACCCCGAGCCTCGTGTTCACAGCTAAGTCGGCCTCGAGCCTCTCCCACAACCTCAATGCAACCCAAATGTTCCAGTCGACGCGGCAGCGATTGGCTCTCTGGTACACCGGGATCACGGCGGTGTTTTTATTGCTGTTTGCAGCCAGCTTCTACTGGTACGTGCAGGCAACTCTGATCGAGCGGGTGGATGATACCCTCGGCCATGTGGTGGAAGTGGTGGAGCGGTCTTTGGTGGTGGATGAGAGCCTTTTGGATCCACAGCAAGCTCGCCATAGCCTCGAGGCCAGTTTTCGGGATGATCCCAGCACCCTAGAAGATGATCACATCGACTTGGAATGGTTTGGCCCGCAAGGGGAGCTGATCTGGTCTACGGTTCCGGGCGGGATCCCTGCCCCTTTGCTCACGGATGGATCCCTGCATACCGCCCGCATTAACCCTGGCTACTGGCTGCGGCAATTTACCGAACCGCTGCTGGCTGGAGATACGCCGCTGGGCTACTTGCGGGTGAGTCATCCCTGGTTTGAGGTTAGTAAGCCCACCCGACAGTTGATTTGGGATCTTTCTTTGTGGGGGGTGGCTAGTTTGGCCTGTGTTGGCTCAATTGGGTGGGTGCTATCGGGTTTGGCCATGCAGCCAGTGCGCCACTCCTATCAGCAGCTCAAGCAATTTACCGCCGATGCCTCCCATGAACTGCGCAGCCCTCTGGCTAGCATTCAAACCACGGTGCAGGTGGCTTTGGCCGATCCGCAGCTGGAGGCAGACACTCGGCAGCGTTGGCAGGTGGTGGAACGTCTGAGCTTGCGGTTGGGCCGCTTGGTAGATGATCTGCTGTTTTTGGCCCGTCAGGACAGCGGCATGGCCCCCTTCCAGCCCCGTTGCTGTGCCGTGGATGCACTGCTGCTGCAGGTGGTGGAAGAACTGCAAGGTTTGGCCCATCGAAAAGGGATCCGCCTGAGCCTGGAGATTGCCGATCCGTCACAGTTAGCACCCGCGGATCCCTTCGGCCTGTGGGGAGATGAAGACCTGCTGGCCCGTCTCCTGACCAATTTGTTAGAAAATGCCCTGCTGCACACTCCCGTTGATGGGCAGGTGCAGGTCAGGCTAGAGCAACGGCTGAAAGCCGGATCCCCAGACCTATTGATTCAGGTGCGAGATACTGGCACTGGGATCCCACCCCAGGCTTTGCCCCATGTGTTTGATCGCTTTTATCGGGTGGATCCGGCTCGCAGTGGGGATCCTGATCGGGTGGCCGGTTCGGGGTTGGGCCTAGCGATTGTGAAAAGTATTGCCGAGCAACACCAAGGGCAGGTGAAGGTGGAAAGTACCCTCGGCAAGGGATCCACGTTTCAGGTGATTTTGCCGCAGCGTCAGACTGAACTCTGTACTCCAGAGAATCTTTGACCAGAATAAGTGAAAGTGTTCTAGAAAACAGACAACCTCAAGCTAGTATGTTAGCTTCAAGCCAAAGTTAAATTACTCTTTACTCTACTCTTTACTCAGAACAGTATTAGTCCAACTGTGCTGATTTGAATGGATGGGTTTTATGCCTCTCGGCGTGTAGATCCATCCCGCTGATTTCTAGATTTAAGAATTTCTTGTTTTCCCAGAATAAATCCGCAGAGTTGGGATGCAACCGATCGCCGCTGGCGCGAACAGATCCCAGGCTCCAGTTTTTGATGAGCCAGTTGCTCCCAAGATCGGTTCATCAAGAGATCCCAAACGCAGCCAGAAGGCCCTACTTTACCCTCTTCTCTAGAGAAATCTTATGTATCGGTTCCAGGTTCATGCCACAACTCAGCCGGGTGAACGGATCGCGCTGGTGGGATCCAGTACAACAATGGGCTCATGGGATCCCCGTCGTTGTGTTTGGCTGAAAACGGATCCCGGTCGTTATCCACTTTGGTGGGTAGAGCTGGCTCTAAATGATGATCTAAATGGTGAAGATTGGGCGGCACGGATTGAATATCAATATCTGCGCGTCCAAGCCAATGGCCAAGTTGTCTGGGAATCTACCGGAGTGAATCGCTGGGTACCGCTTGAGCCTGAACCTTTACCAGCAGTTTTGATCGTCGAAGATGGAGACTTTGGCCGGATCCCTACCTTTCCCTATGGCTATTTTGCGGATCCTATTCCCCAACCCAAACCCCAGAAGGGGTTAAAAGTGGTCGTCTTGGGTAGCTCGGTCGCCTTGGGGTGCAGTGCCTGGTTGTTGCGGGGTTGGGCCTGGCATTTGGGAAAAGCCCTTCAGGAGCAGTATGGCTATCAACTGCACAATTACTCGGAGTTGGGGGCCAATGTTAGCCGAACGCTAACGCGGTTTACTCAAGTGGTTATTCCCGAACAGCCGGAGATTGTTATTGTTTCGCTGTCTTTGGGGAATGAAGGGTTGGCCTTGGCTTTGCCCCAACATCGTCGAGCCTTGCAAAGACGATTTGAAAATGGCCTACAGCAGTTGATCCAGCGCATCCAAGAGAGTGGAGCCCTGCCCATTCTGGGGGGGGTATACCCTCATGCAGACTATGGCCCAGAGCAATATCTTCTCCTCCAAGAAACTCAACAGCGCATGTTGGAGTGGGGATGTCCTGTGTTGAATTGGTTGCCCGCTCTAGAAGATGGTCAAGGCCGTTGGAAACCGGGCCTCTCTTGGGATGCTACCCATCCCAATAGTAAGGGCCACCAAGTGATGTTTGAGGCAATCAATCTCTCTATTTTTGATCCCCATCATGTCATTCGCCAAAGATGGATTCAATTGGCCATTGAACAGCCTATTTTTCAAGATGAGCACGGCTTTTGGATGACTGTGGAGAACACCAAGAATCAGTTTCGTGTGGTCAATATCTCTGCCTATACATACACCATCAACCCCACTTGGCAGGCTTTGCAAACGGCCTTCCAGAAGGCACAGGTACAAGCTGGCCTATATATGGCCAGAGGCTTCGAAAATAAAACCTTGTATGGCCTCTTTGTGCAGGAGGATGGAACCCTCAAAACCACCCTCTCCATTCCCCCCGATGCCGACCTCTGTTTTTATCCGGCAGCCCAGTTTTTTGCACAAGAAGCACTAGAAACAATCTTCGATGATGGATCTTTGGTCATTCTCAAGCTCAACGGCTTATCTAAGGGTTCCGACTCTGTGCCACGCCTATGTGTGATCAACCGAACCGATCATGAATACAACATTCACCCCATGTGGAAGGAAGTCCGGGCCGCCTTAAAAGCGATGCCAGCAGGTGTGTATGAGGATCCCAACCACCGCGATGCACCTTTCCGCACCCTGATGATCGGAGAAGCGGGTCTGGAAAGCCGGGTCAAGGCTGCTCCTAGATCGGTAATGCTGTTGGAGTATCAATGCAGATTGTCGGATATTCATCGCGTTGCCATTGTGCCTTTGGGGGATCGCTGCGCGGTGCGAATGCTTCTATATAAGTTGGAATATGACGGGCCTGCTTTTCCGTTTGATCTAACGCGCACCACTAATCTAGCTGATGTGGCAGATATGATCCAAAACGATTTTCAAGGGATGTGGGATCCCTGTCACTTACACTACAACCCCGAAGAAAAACGCATCTATCACAGCAAATGGACGGGTTTATCCTTTGGCCATGAAGTGGAAGACAGCGATGATCCCATCAATAATATGAAGTCGGTGTATGAACGGATGCAAACTCGGTACAGTGCCCGTGCTAAACGCTTTGGATATGTGTTGAAAAAAGCTGACAAACTCTTGTTTGTTCGGACGGGGGGTTGCCAACGAGGCGTGGTGCTCGACTTAATAGCTAAGCTAGAGGCCAAATGTCAGGGCAAGCCTTTTCTGCTCTTGATTATTTCTCTGCAACCTTCTGATGAATTTACAGGGATCCCGAATGTGCTGCATTACGATATGGAGTTCAATCCCGATCGCATGTATGCGGATCACGATCACTGGAAACACTGTACAGAGACTATGGGGAACATCCTCCGCTCGCTGGGAATTTCTAGCCAAAACCTTTTCTGGTGTCCTCCCCACCTGTCTTAGATGAGGATCATAGAGATCCACTCTACCTTACGACCATAAAAGATGGATTAACCTTCAAACAACGGTGAAATTGCGCTACCCCTCAGGCCGCCCCGAGAGGACGCTGGTATAGTTGAGAGCAGCAGGTGTGCTGGAGTTTGTGGGGTGTCATGCCTGAACTGGACAAGCTAGGGGCAAGACGGGATCCCGGAGCAAGGAGGCCACAGGCAAAGCAGGGCCGGATCGGTGTTTGGGGATCGATACTGTTGTTGGGTTTGGCTGGAGCAGGACTGTTTCCTCCCCAACCTGCCCTAGCCCAGACGACGACAACGACGGGCCTATCC
Source organism: Synechococcus sp. Nb3U1 (assembly GCF_021533835.1). Lineage (NCBI taxonomy): Bacteria > Bacillati > Cyanobacteriota > Cyanophyceae > Synechococcales > Synechococcaceae > Synechococcus > Synechococcus sp. Nb3U1. The sequence continues at coordinate 79,804 of NZ_JAKFYQ010000003.1, forward strand.
CGGATTGAAAACTGGCAATATAACCCCGAGCAGGGACGCTTAGAGGTCAATACCCAAGGGGAGGTACGGCCTTTCCTGTTTATTTTGCAAGATCCACCCCGTGTGGTTTTGGATTTCCCGAACACCCGTTTTGGACGGGATCCGCAAACCCAAACTTTTTCGGGTCGAGTCGGATCCCTGCAGATCAGCCAACTCACCGATACGATCACCCGCTTCGTGCTGCACCTGCAGCCGGATCAGCCCCTTAGCCTCAACCAACTGCAACTGCTCACCGCCAATCCTTCCCGTTGGGCTGTGCAATTTACCCATGCCGGTAATCTCTCTTTATCTCCGCTGATCCCCTCCGTCAGTGGCTCATCGGCACCACCGCCGCTGCTCACTCCACCCCGGCAAAGCCAAACCCCCAATCTGCCCCTTCCTCCCTCAACCTCCCGCTCTGGCCATCAAATCTTGGAGGTATCCCCACAATCGGAAGGGTTTTTCATCCGCACTCAAGGCAGCCCCTCCACCACAGTGCGGCGGATTCTCGACCCGGATCGGGTGGTGATAGACTTTCTGCAAACCTCCCTCAGCTCTGCCCTCAGCCAGCGGGCCTACACGATCAACCGGCTGGGGGTTTCCCGCCTACGAATCGGGCAATTTGAGCCGACGGTGGCGCGGGTGGTGTTGGATGTGGATCCCTCTAGTGGTGACTGGGAAGCCCGCTATGACGCCCAGCGGGGTGGGATTTGGATTCAGCCGGCTGGGGGGGGGATGCAGGCCAGCCTTTTGCCGGATGCCACGGGTTCAGGAGCCAGTGGGCCGCTGGCAACGCTGCAATCGGTGCATCTGCAGGGCAACCAACTGACCATCAGCGCTGATGGATTCATGTTCTACCGGGCTGGATGGGATCCCGCCAGTGGTGGCTATCGCATCAGTGTGGCACCCGCTCGTCTGCCGCAATCGCTGCCGGATCCCGGTTTGCCTGCCAATGGGCCGGTGGAGCGGATTCGCTTTGTGCAGGAGGACGCCCGTACCGTCAGTATTCTGGTGCAGCCCTCTGAAGAATTTAATGTTTTTGAGCCCAATCCTGGCCAGGGATCCCGGCGTATTACCCTGCAACTGCAACCCCTGAACGCTCCTTTGCCGATTGCTCAACCACAACTGCCCACCCAGCCACAACAACCTCAACCCGTAGGACAGCCGATCATCGCCATTGATGCGGGACATGGAGGCCGGGATCCCGGTGCGATCGGGGTGGATGGAGTTCAGGAGAAGCACATCACCCTGTCCATCTCTAACCAAGTGCGACAACTGCTACAAGAGCGCGGCTATGCGGTGGTGATGACTCGTACTGATGACCGGGAAATTCTGTTGCAACCGCGAGTGGATATAGCGGTAGAGGCCAACGCCACCCTACTGGTGAGCATTCATGCCAATGCTCTGGATCGTTCTGGCATTAGTGGCATCGAAACCTATTACCTGCGGCCCGATAGCGCTGAATTGGCTACCACCTTGCACCGCAGCTTGGTCAGAACTGTAGGAGCCGCCGATCGGGGTGTGAGACGAGCGCGGTTTTTCATGGTGCGGGAAACCCCGACGGGCATGCCTTCTGTACTGCTGGAGCTAGGCTATCTGACCAATCCGACGGAAGGGCGAAAGCTGGCTACGGCAGAATATCAAGCTCTGTTGTCCCGGGCGATTGCCGATGGGATCGAAGCCTTTTTGCGCAACCGTTGAGCTTGCCTACGGAGAGAACTGTCGCCGAGACTCCAGAAAGGGCGATAGGATACAGCAGCCTATCCCTTGTGAAGGTGTTGAGGAGAGTGAGGCATGCAGTTTGAGTGGAAGGCGGGATCAGAGCCGGATCCCAGGTGGCCCATTGGCGTGTTTGATAGCGGCTTAGGGGGGTTGACGGTGTGGCGAACCCTGCGCAGACAACTGCCTCAAGAGCGGCTACTCTACTTTGGCGATACGGCACGAGTCCCCTATGGAGGACGTTCCCCACAAGAGATTTTGACTTTTGTGCGGCAGATTTTGGCTTGGATGCAGGCGCAGCCCGTCAAGTTGGTGGTCATGGCCTGCAATACCAGCTCCGCTTTGGCCCTAGACCAAGTGCGTCAGGACTATGCACTACCCATTTTCGGCCTGATTTTGCCCGGTGCTCAGGCAGCCTTGACTCAGGGATCCCGAATTGGGGTAATTGCCACAGCAGCCACGGTGAATAGCGGTGCTTATTCCAAGGCCATTCAGGAGTACAGCGCCCTTGATCCCAAAAGATTCCCTTACTCCATCCAGTGTTGGGAACAGGCTTGCCCAGAGTTTGTCCCCCTGATCGAAGCGGGAGAGTCGGATAGCCAAGCTCTACGCCAGGCTGCCGAATGCTATTTGCAGCCGCTGTTGCAACAGGGGATCGATACCCTCATCTATGGCTGTACCCACTATCCGGTGTTGGATCCAATTTTGCGACCCCTCTTGCCCCGCTCCGTCCGACGGGTAGATCCGGGGGTAGCATTGGTGGGATCCCTGGCCAAAGAGCTGGGACTGTGGGGGTTGCGGCATCCTGAGGGGAATCGCTGTGGTAGTTCTCATGCCAGGGTTTCTCAAGCGGATGGGCATCGCTTTTGTGTGAGCGGGGATCCGGAGCGGTTTGCTCAGTTGGCTACCCCTTGGCTGGGCTTTCGACCCCAAGTGGAACGGGTGGAATTGCCGGTGTTGGATGTAGCTGGCGAGCAGACGGCAAACTGTTAAAGCCCTGGAGGGTTCAACCCGCAGTTCCGGAGCTTCTAAAATCATGGGCAGTGATGCGTAAAGGGCCTGCTCTTGCCCATGCCAGTTCAGATTCCAGGTTGGTTGCGGGGAGTTAGCTACGCCATTTATGGCTTTCTGTATCTGCCGATCCTGTTGATTGTCATCTACTCCTTTAACCGCGCCCGCTTTGGCTTGGTGTGGACGGGCTTCACCTTTGACTGGTATGTTTCGCTATTCCAGAATCAGATAGCCTGGCAAGCCACCCAAAATACCCTGATCCTGGCCTTGGTCAGCACCCTGATCAGCACTGTATTCGGATCCCTGTTGGGGTATGGGCTGTATCGCTATCGTTTCCCTGGCAAAAATGCCTTTCAAGGGTTGATGCTCTTGCCGGTGATCATTCCCGATATCGTTATGGCAATCACGTTGCTGCTGTTCTACCAGTTTTTGCGCTACTACACGGGGTTGTTCGAGCTGGGCCTATGGACGATGATTCTTTCCCACATCACCTTTCAGGTGTCTTTTGTGGCCATCGTAGTGCGAAGCCGATTGCAACTGTTGGATCCCACCCTAGAAGAAGCGGCCCATGATCTCTACGCCAATACCTGGCAGAAGCTGCGCTATGTGACGCTGCCGTTGGCCATGCCTGGGATCCTAGCGGGGGCACTGTTGGCTTTTACCCTCTCGATTGATGATTTTGTTATTTCCTTTTTTACCAGCGGGCCGGAGAGCCTGACCTTGCCAACTTTGATTTACAGTACAGTGCGGCGCGGCGTTACGCCCGAAATTAACGCGCTTTCGACGCTGATTCTCTTGGTCACCCTAGCAGTTGTCATGGGAACCACCCTGCTGGGTCGTCCTCGTCAGGGATCCAGCTCCTCTAAAATCAATCAATAAATCAGCCCTCAGGGATAGTCATAGCCAAATTCGGGAAAGCGCCTAAAAGCTTTTTGTCCAGGGTAGCCAGTTTGGTGTCGAGGGTACAGCCAAGGCCACGAACTCGCAGTCGTAGGCGGAGCAGTCACTTTTATGGACAAGCTCCAAGACAGTCAGCAAGTCAACTTCAAATTCTGAACCTTCCAGTAAGCTCTCGGCCTCTCGCAGCAGGCACATAGCCTGCTCAAAAGAAAGATCCCCACGTCTCATGTAACCGGCCAGTATGTTGCGGAATTCACTGCGCCAGAGGAGCGGGACAGCCCAGTCTGACTCCTGCTCCAATAAGGATTCGGCAGCAGCGGTGTACTGCCCCGGAAGGTACAGGTACGCCAGAACATTGGAGTCAACCACGATCATGGACGGCTCTGCTGTTTAAAGGCATGAACGTCTTGTGGATGGAATTTCCCTTGGGGCAGGGTGGCCCGGATTTAGCGGGCTCTGGCTAGGCGTTCGCTAGGTGAGAGCTTGGCTGGCAGCAGTGCGGATTCCAGGCACACGATGGCTTCACTGTTCAAGCTGTGCCGATTCCTTTGCGCTGAAGCCTTCAAGCGCTCATAAACAACGTCGGGAATATTCTTCAAAGTCAACGTCGTGGGCACAGGAAATCACCATAAAGCAACCAATATGGTTTCATTCTGCTACGACTTGAGAGCTTGGCCAAGATCACGCACTAAAGTACCGAGCAGTCGGATGATAAGTAATGATGGCGGTGGTGGATTGTTCCGGATCCAATTGATCGCTTTCATCCATGATCAGGCCAATGCGATCCGCTTTAAGCAGATCCAACAAAATCCGTTGGTCAGGAATATGAGGGCAGGCGGGATAGCCAAAACTGTAGCGGGATCCACGGTAACCTTGGTGCAAAATCTTGCGGATATCGGAGCTATCTTCCTGGGCAAATCCCAATTCCCGACGAACGCGGGCATGACACCACTCTGCCAAGGCCTCTGCTAGGGTCACGGCCATGCCATGGAAATAGAGGTAATCGGTGTATTGGTTATTGGCAAAAAGATTCTGAGCATAGACGGTGGCCTCTGCACCAACCGTCACCGCTTGCATTGGGAAAACATCCACCAACCCTGTAGAGTGATCGGCAAAAAAGTCAGCAATACAATAGCGATTTCCGTTTTTTTGGCGAGGGAAAGTAAAGCGGGCTAGCTGTCGGGTTTGCGGGGTAAGTTGCGGCCGTTCTACTGTGGGCAGCTGAAAATAAGTAGTAGAATCGGGATCCAGCTGGAACAGCTCCGGAAAACTGGCGGGATCAAAAATAATCAAGCTATTCCCTTCTGCTTGGGTCGGGAAATAGCCATAGACGATCTCCGGGTGCAAGATATCTTCCGCGATAATCCGCTCTTTCCAGCGTTCGATCACCGGATCCACCTGCGTAGCCAGGAACTCGGCAAACTCTTCGGCAGATTGGTCGCGGGGCTTGCGGATTTGCCATTGCCCGGCTACCAGTGCCTGCTTATCGATGTAGAAAAAGACCTCCGACCAAGGAATCTCAGAAGAAGTGAGAATTTTGGATCCCCAAAATGGTGGGATCGGTCGCTCTGTATCCAAGGTCACAGCTTCGGAACGACGGGTATCTTGTTCCAATAGCTCAATTGTTTCAAGAGTGGAGCCAAACGTAACTTCTGGGGCGGGCAAAGTGGGATCCACTGCCTCGGATTCTGTAGATTGTAAGGATTTCAAACCAACCTGACCATTGGTTTTGGTGTTAGCATGGGATCCATTTTGCGAGCCATTCAAAAAGCCGAGGTGATCATCCCATTGTCCGGCAGCTTTGGCAGGCATGAGCTGATCCATAAAATGCAGATCGGCAAAAGCATCTCGCCCATAAATGACCCGACCTTTATAGGTGTTTTGGCAGTCTTCCTCCACAAAGCGACGGGTGAGGGCAGCGCCTCCTAAAATCACCGGAACACTAATGCCCCGCTCGTTAAAGATCTCCAGATTTTCTTTCATAAAGGCGGTAGATTTCACCAACAACCCACTCATGGCAATGCAATCAGCTTGATGCTTTTCATAAGCTTCGATGATGTTCTCCACCGGCTGCTTGATGCCCAGATTGATCACCTTGTAGCCATTGTTGGTGAGGATGATATCCACCAGGTTTTTGCCAATATCGTGTACATCACCCTTAACAGTAGCGATCAAAAAGGTGCCTTTGGCCCCATCTCCTTCTGCTTTTTCCATAAAGGGTTCCAAATATTTAACCGCTGCTTTCATGGTTTCTGCCGACTGCAGCACAAAGGGGAGCTGCATTTTGCCAGCTCCAAACAATTCCCCCACTTCCTTCATGCCATCTAGCAAAAAGGTGTTGATAATTTCCAAAGGAGGATATTTCTCTAGGGCAGCGGCGAGGGACTCTTCTAGCCCAATTCGTTCGCCATCGATGATGTGCCGTTGCAGGCGTTCTTCCAGGGGCAGATCCGCCAGAGATCCGGCAGAGCGTAAATCTTTCCCCGATACCCCCTCAAACAGTTGCGTGAGCTGGGATAAGGGATCGTAGGTGCAAATGCCCTCGGGGTTGAACTGGCGTCGGTCGAAGATCAAATCCCGACACACCTGCTGCTGCTGCTCCGGGATTTTGCTCAGGGGCAGGATCTTGGCGGCGCTGACAATGGCGGCATCCATGCCCGCTTCCCGACATTCGTGCAAAAACACCGAGTTCAATACCATACGGGCGGCAGGGGATAACCCAAAGGAGACGTTGGAGACCCCCAAGACAATATGGGCTTCCGGAAAGGCTTGGCGAATGCGGCGGATCCCTTCGATGGTGGCAGCTCCGTTGGCCCGGTCTTCCTCAATGCCGGTGGAAATGGGCAAGGCCAAAGGATCAAAGAAAATCTCGTAGGGCGGGATCCCGAAGGCCACAGCTTGATGGTAAGCTCGCTCAGCAATCTGAAACTTTTTCTCGGCAGTCCGGGCCATGCCTTCCTCATCAATGGTGCCCACCACCACCCCAGCTCCGTAGCGTTTGGCCAGTTCCAGCACCTTCAAAAAGCGCTCTTCCCCATCTTCATAGTTGGTGGAGTTGAGCAAACATTTGCCCCCAGCCACCTTGAGGCCCGCCTCCATTTTTTGCCACTCGGTGGAGTCGAGCATCAGGGGGATCTGAATTTGGGTGACCAACCGCGACACCAACTCGTGCATATCCCGCACACCATCGCGGCCCACATAATCCACGTTCACATCCAAAATATGGGCACCTTCCCGCACCTGTTCCCGGGCTAGGGCCACCAGGCCATCCCAGTCTTCAGCATTGAGCAGATCCCGCATTTTTTTGGAGCCGCTGGCGTTCACCCGCTCACCAATGATCAAGAAGGAGTTGTCCTGCTGGTAGGGCTGCGGGCTATAAATGGAGGCTGCCGCATGGATCCGCTCGATGGGTCTGGGTTTGGGTCGCAACCCCTGCACTGCTTCCACCAGAGCCGCAATGTGGTCCGGGCGCGTGCCACAACAGCCCCCCACCACCGCTACTCCCAGATCTTGAACGAAATGCTGCAAATGAAAACGCAATTGCTCGGGGGTGAGCTTGTAATGGGCTCGGCCACCGATGTTTTCTGGTAAGCCAGCGTTGGGAATGCAGGAGATCGGGAACGGGGAATGTTTGGATAGATAGCGAATATGCTCCGTCATTTTGTCGGGGCCAGTGGCACAGTTGAGCCCTAGCACATCAATCGGGTAGGGTTCCAAAATCGCCAGAGCCGCCCCCATTTCAGTGCCCACCAGCATCGTGCCCTGTACCTCAAAGGTGAGAGACACCACCACCGGCAAGCGGATCCCACCAGGCTCCAATGCGCCTTTTTCTGCAAAGACTTGTTGCACCGCTGCCAAGGCTGCCTTAGTCTGCAACACATCCTGGCAGGTCTCAATGATAAGTAGATCGGCTCCACCATCGATCAACCCCCGCACCTGTTCGGCAAAGCTAGCCTGCATCTCATCAAAGCCAATGTGCCCCAGGGTGGGTAGCTTGGTGGTCGGGCCAATGGATCCAGCCACAAAGCGAGGTTTGTTGGGGGTGGAATACTCTTGTGCAACCTGTTTGGCCAAGCGAGCCGCCGCCACATTCAGTTCATAGGCTTTTTCCGGGATCCCGTATTCCGCCAGGACAATCGAGGTGGCTCCAAAGGTATCCGTCTCGATTACATCCGCCCCCACTTCCAGAAAGCCCCGGTGTACCTTTTCCACCGCTTCCGGCTTGGTGAGCACTAACATCTCGTTACAACCCTCCAACTCCGGTTCGCCAAAATCCGCCGCCGTCAGGTTTTGGGTTTGCAGCGAGGATCCCATCGCCCCATCGAAAACAATCACATGTTCCTGGAGCCGTTGCAGGAAGGGATGCAGATGCGTCATGGCCATGGGATCCAAAAGGAGGGAAAGCCTGATTTAAGTTAGCATTGAGCCGTTTGTGTGAGCTATGCAGGCTCGTGCACAGCTGCCATGGGATCCCCATCTCTGGCAATGATTCGGTGAGATTAACATTTTCTTTGTCTGCCCCATTGCTGTTTGCCAAAGGGCGGGCTAACTTAGGAAGGACGTTTTGGTGTGAACGGCTACAGTTGCCTGCAAGGGCCTGATTCAAAGCCAGTTGCGGGTTGTTGTAGGAGAGCTTCTCCTCGCCTGTTAGGAGTTGTTGAGGTGCTGAATGTCCTGCCCTCTTAATCAAGTGCCTCGCACTGTATCGGAGGATCGGCGAAGGGAAAGTTTCACCTTTTGGGGTCTCAAGAGTTTTGGAGTCTCAAGAGGCCCTGCTCATCAAGACGAGTTTTGCGCTAATTTCGTTGAACCCTATGGGCGATATCTGCTTCGAGATTGACCCGAGCGATCGGCTGTTAAGAGGCGGGCAGGCTTGCCTAGAGCAGGCGAGGTTTTTGTCTGCGGATCTTTACTCTTTACAGGTTGACAGGTTGGCTCTATGGACATTGGCGAATGCAGGGATGGCGGTCGCTCTTTTCCCTCTGGCGTCTAGGTTCTCTTAGTCGCCTTTAGTTGTCTGTGATCAGGATCACGAGGAACTCAGCATGACTCAAGCAAAGGAATTGGTGAAGTCTGGTAAAACGGCTCTTCTCGAACCGGATTTGGAAACTCGACCTTCCATCCCTCTGGGCTCTGATCAGGACAATGGGGTGGACACGATCGAGATCGAACTGGCTGCCAGTGACACCGATGCTTTTGATGAGGAAGACGAAGAAGAGGAAGCCCTAGAAGAGGATGGCGAAGCTGCCAGTACCGGTACTAAGGGGCGCTCGAAGCGTAAAGCTGCCAGCAAAAAGAAGCACTACACCGATGACTCAATTCGGGTCTATCTACAAGAAATTGGACGTATTCGGCTATTGCGAGCGGACGAAGAAATTGAACTGGCCCGCAAAATTGCTGATTTATTGGAGCTCGAGCGGATCCGGGAGGCGATTTACGACCGCATGGGCCTCTGGGAAGACCCGGAAGAGGTGCCAGATGCCCTCTGGGCCGAAGAAGTGAAGATGGCGTTGCCGGATTTTCGGCGGCGGCTGCATCGGGGGCGGCGGGCCAAAGAGAAGATGGTGCAGTCCAACCTGCGGTTGGTGGTTTCCATCGCCAAGAAATATATGAACCGGGGTCTGTCTTTTCAGGACTTGATTCAAGAGGGATCCCTGGGTTTGATTCGGGCGGCAGAGAAATTTGACCACGAGAAGGGCTACAAGTTCTCCACCTACGCCACCTGGTGGATTCGGCAGGCCATTACCCGTGCCATTGCCGATCAATCCCGCACCATTCGTCTGCCTGTGCACCTCTACGAGACCATCTCCCGCATTAAAAAGGTGACCAAGTTGCTTTCCCAGGAATTGGGTCGCAAGCCCACCGAAGAAGAGATCGCCACCCGCATGGAGATCACTATCGAGAAGCTGCGGTTCATCGCCAAGTCAGCTCAGCTACCCATTTCTTTGGAAACCCCCATTGGCAAGGAAGAAGATTCTCGCCTGGGGGACTTTATCGAATCGGATGGGGAAACCCCCGAGGATCGGGTGGCTAAGGTGCTGCTACGGGAAGATCTCGAAAGTGTCTTAGAAACCCTCACCTCACGGGAACGGGACGTACTCAAGTTGCGCTACGGCTTGGATGATGGCCGCATGAAAACCCTGGAGGAAATCGGGCAGATCTTTAACGTCACCCGTGAACGGATCCGGCAGATCGAGGCCAAAGCACTGCGAAAACTGCGGCACCCCAATCGCAATAGCGTCCTAAAGGAGTACATCCGCTAAATCATCCGTCTTTATGGATGCAACTCACTCCCGCCTAACCCTAACTGCCTTCTATCTATCGGGAGAGGGCGGATCTGCTGGGATAGGGGAAAGGCTGCTGCTGGATATAGTGGGGGCGGATTTTTCTGGAGGTTGGTTGATGGTGGCGCAACCGCAAATCAGCAAGCCTCACTCCCTTGACTATCCAGATAGTGACGGTCAGCCGATCTTTTGTGGAACTTGCTCAACAAGCTGACCAGGCAAACCAACGAGCCGATGGCGCAAGAACTACAAGCCCTAAAAGCGCGTTTTGGGCTATCGGAGGAGATTTTTGGGGTTTTGGTATAACAGTATCCTCCTGCTTGAGGTGGCCCTGCTGAGGCATAGTTAAGGTGAACGAACTGACACCTTGTATCACCTCTTGTTTCTCTAGAAGGGATCCCACCATGAACCCCACGACCCAACACCAGTTGATGCTCAAAATTGTGGCTGGCTCGGCCTGGGCCGATGGACACTTAGAACCCCAGGAATCGGCCTATCTCGGATCCCTGCTGCGGCGATACAACCTGGAGCACGATACTGAACTGCGGGAACTCTTTCAGCAGCCCATCCCAACCGAACAGACGGAACTGTGGATGGCAGATTATTTGACGCAGGCTACTGAAACCGAACGGATGCAATTGTTGGGGGCAATTGGCAACCTACTGATCGCAGACGACAATGTCTCACCGGAGGAGCACAGCCTTTTAGACGACTATCACACTCTGATGGCCGGGATCCCGGCACGACCAGAATCAGCCCCTAGCTTAGTGAGGAGTATCGGGCAATTTTTCCGGCGGATGGCGAAAGCAGTATCCGGCTGACAGAGAGGGGGCTGAGGCATCGAACGATTCCATTCCCGGGTAGCACAGAGTTGCTCTTTGCCACCAGGGCTTACAGCCTTTTCCAGCGATACATACTACAGCCGATGCAGGCCAACCCCTTGTCCGACAAGAATTTCTTCTTTATCTTGTGTCGTCTATGAAGTCGGAAAAGGCTGTAACGTTTCCGAGCAATCCCAACAGTGACATCCTCTCGACGCTATGCAGGCTACGCCAAAACTCTAGGACTCGCCGCCAGCGGCAAGCTTTACTGCGTGGGACGGATAGCCCTCTGAACCCCCTCAAAAGTTAAATTTCTCTAAACCGCAGGAAAATCTCCAAAACCGTAAGATACGATACAGACATAGGATAAATCGTTCATCTCTGTGGTCGGCTCACCATTCATCTGGGGCTACGCAGAGACGGAAGTAGGGATCCCCCCGAAGGAACGCGCCTCAACTTAATCGCGCCATTTTCCCTTTGGCGTCATGTTTCAACGACATCAGATTCAACCATTCGTTGATGGAGGCGACTTATGAAACTCTCTTTCCGTGGCAACAACTTTGACTACGTCCCCGCTCATACTCAGCTCAGCGATGAAGAATTACAGGCTCAATATCGCGGCCAAACCCTGTTGGTACACCACACCAGCAAAAACGCGATGCCTCACCCCAATCAGCCTTTGATCTACCGGGGTGTGAACTACTGAGGTAGGCGATTCTTCAACTTCTTGGTGTTCTGAGTTAGAGATCTTCTAAGGATCAAGCGGCCCCATTGGGGTCGTTTTTTGGGTCAAATTCGGTATTTGCCACTCAACCCGCACTTAGGACAAGGATGTCAACCTAGCCAGTGAAAATCTTCGAGGTCGATGTCTTCATCGACCAGCTCCTCACCTTTGCTATGCACGGTGTTGGGGATGGATGTGGGAGTTGACTGGCCTGTGGTGCGGGGCTTGGTGACAAAAGGCGACTCAGTAACGCGATTGGGAGCCAAACCCTTCAAAAAGAAATCCACTGTATCCTTCTTCAACCAACCATTCAAGACAATCACCGCGCCGATGCGCATACCGTTGATGTGTTGTTCTCGAACCGCCTGTTGCACTTGCAAAGGTGTCAGTAGACCCGCAGCTTGCAAACATTCCCCCAGAGGCATTTTGTCGGGGCGATTCAGCAAGGCTGGCCACTGCTCCACCAAAAAATCTACGGTTTCTTGTTTAACCCAGCCGCGGGTAACCAAAATTTCGCCAAACCGTACCCCGCAATAGGACTGATCCTGCAGAGCAACCTGGACTTGGGCTTCCGTCAGCAAGCCAGCCTGCACCAATACCTGGCCAATCATCTGTGCGGAAGGTTTCTCAGAGGTCATCGGAGGGCCAGAGGGGAAAGTCACGGGTTTGAACCTCAATGAATCATGAAAAAGGTTGGAACCATCATAACTAGACTCCCTCAAGATGAATAGGAATGGGTATCAACATTTTTGAAGTGAGCGGATTCTTCTGTGTTTGCCGGTTTGCCCAAGCGGTTCAAGAGGGGCTCAGCTCAGGGACAGGGTGCAGCTTGAGAGGGATTCGGGTGATAATGGCTTTAGCAACTTGCCCTACTGGAATCCTCTGTAATGGAAGCGTTTTTCGAGTTTCTCTGGTCTGCTTCGGCCATCTTGTTGGTTATTTTGGTGCTGCTGCACAGCCCGAAAGGAGATGGGTTGGCAGGCATTGGCGGGCAGGCCCAGTTGTTCTCCAGCTCCAAAAGTGCTGAACAAAGCCTCAACCGCATCACTTGGACGGTGGCCACCCTCTTTCTGTCCATTAGCGTGGTGTTGGGGGCAGGTTGGCTCTCGGCAGCCACAGGCCAATAGAAGAGGCCGCACCCTCGTGGCGGTGATCTACCTGCATGGGTTCGGCTCGGGGCCGAAATCTACCAAGGCGGCCTTTTTTCAGCGGCGATTGCAGCAGATAGGGATCCCGCTCCTGGTGCCGGATCTGAACCAGGGTCAGTTTTCTCAGCTCACCCTTACCCGTCAAATCCAACAAGTATCCCAGCAGCTCGCAGAGTACGCTCACCCTCCTGTGACCCTAATTGGCTCCAGCTTGGGGGGGTTGGTGGCGGCTTGGGTTGCCGAGCAACAGGCTTGTGTGCAGCGTTTGGTGCTCTTGGCGCCAGCCTTTGGGTTTTTGAGCCATTGGTTGCCCCGGCTGGGAGCCGAGGCCGTAGAAGCCTGGCAAAGAACCGGATCCCTATCCGTCTTTCACTACGGGGAAGGTCGTCCACTGCCTCTGGAGTACCAATTTGTAACCGATGCTCAGGGCTATCCCGATGGAGCGTTACAACGGCCTATACCCACCCTGATCCTGCACGGGATCCGAGATGAAACCATCCCAATTCAGGCTAGCCGCAATTACGTGGCGCACCGCCCCTGGGCCCAACTCATGCCTTTGGAGAGTGATCATGCTCTGACAGATGTGCTGGAGCCGATTTGGCAAGCCAGCAGCCGCTTTTGTGGGTGGATCGACGCCCCCCGTGAGACAGGGCAGAATTGAGCCGGGTCCCCATCACCGCAGGCGCTTTTCATGCAATCCTTTGTCAGCCTCTTCTTCGATATGGACGGGGTGATCGTCGACTCCGAGCCCATCCATGCGCAGGCGGGGGCGATCGCCCTCCAACGGTGCAATCTTTCGATTGATCTGGATCCCATCTCCCTCCAGTTCAAGGGCCGCACCGACTGGGATATGTTCGCCTACATCGTCGAGCAGTTTAGCCCAGACGATGACCCTCCGGGTCGTGCAGAGTACGAACGCCGTGCTGAAGTTCAACGCCTGATTGACGAAAAGGCCACCGTGTTTCACGAGCTTTTAGAGGAGGTTCCCCTGGTGCCGGGGGTGCTGGAGTTTTTGGCCGCCAGCCGTCAGCAGTTTTCAACTCTGGCCCTGACCACCTCCGCCACCCGTCGGGATCAAGAACAGATTTTCAATCGTTTTGGCCTGCACCGCTGGTTTGATGGGGTGATCACCGCCGAGGATATTCAACGGGCCAAACCTGACCCAGAGCCTTATTTGAAAACCGCCGCCATCTTAGGCTTGGATCCGAAGCTATGTCTGGTGATCGAGGATTCCACCAACGGGATCCGCTCTGCCAAAGGGGCCGGATGTTTCGCAGTGGGTATCACCACGTCTTTTCAGCCAGAAGACTTGCGCCAGGCTGGGGCCGATGCGGTGGTGCAGAGCTTTGTGGAATTGGCGGAGCTGCTGAACTTGCCGATGTAAAAGTTTAGGGATCCCGGTTGAGGGTGTGGAAGTACCCTGTTGACTTGTTTGTCTTATTTAGTATAAAAATTAGCTTGTAGTAACCACCTTCTTTAAAAAAAAGAAAAGAACATGACCTTTGCCCAAGAACAAGAGGGATCCTTAACACAACCTCTCACTTGGCTCCGGTAATAATATGTGAGAAAACAAGAGTGAGAGATCCGACCTGTGCAAAGCGGCGACTTACTGGGTACCGTCCTACTAGTGGATGACACCCTGGAAAACTTGGATGTGCTGGATGAGTTGCTCTCTGAGCAAGGGTATGAGGTGCGTCGAGCCATCAATGGTTCTATGGCGCTGCGAGCCGTGGAAGCTGATCCGCCGGATCTGATCTTGCTAGACATCATGATGCCGGAGATGGATGGCTACCAGGTGTGTGAGCAAATCAAGAAAAATGAGGCCACTTGGGATATCCCGATCATTTTTATTAGTGCCCTCAGCGATGTGTTTGATAAGGTGAGGGCTTTTCAGGTGGGGGGTGTTGATTATCTCAGCAAGCCCTTTCAAACAGGAGAAGTGCTGGCTAGCGTCAAGACCCATCTGAACAACGCCTATTTGCAAAAAGAGCTGCAAATGCAAAAAGAACGCTGGCAGCAACGGGATGAGGAAGAACAACAACGCAGTGTTTCTCTAAAATTACAGCGGGATTTAGAGCGGAAACGGGCCGAACAGTACCTAGAGCGGATTATGGTGTTGGAAGATCGCTTACGTGAGTTAGGGTTGGATCCTGAACAACTATGAGCAAGGCTACGGAAGGTGCCACTCCCTAATACGTTAATACTTTCGTTCCTGCGGGGTAAATCGGGTGATCACCACCGGGCGATAGCTAATCTGGGGGGATCCCTCTCGAAAGGCGGCCAAGGTGTGGCGCAAAAACTGTTGATCATCCCGCTGGGGGAAGTCTTCCCGCGCATGGGATCCGCGACTTTCCCGCCGTTGCAAGGCGCTGTGCAGAATTAGGGATCCGACCGTGATCAAGTTATCCAGCTCTAGGGCTTCGATCAGCTCGGTATTCCAAGCGTTGCTCTGATCATCCAACCGTAGCTGTTGGTTGTAGCGCTGACGAATGTGTTGCAGTTGCCGGATCCCTTCCTGGAGGACAGATTCGGTGCGGTACACCCCACAGTGTGTGGTCATGCAATCCTGAAATTGCCGCCGTACCGTATCAATACGGCTATCCCCCGATTTTTCCAGGAGCTGACTGATTCGTTCAGTTGCCTGCTGGAGCAGGGATCCCTCATCCAGCTTCGGCAAGGACTGCCCTTTAACCGCCTCCACCAGCGCAGCCCCTGTCCGTCGTCCGTACACAATGCACTCCAAAAGAGAGTTGCTCCCCAACCGATTCGCCCCATGCACCGAGACACAAGCAGTTTCACCAGCAGCAAAAAGCCTCTCTACCGGAGTTTCCGGATCCCGCAACACCTGACCCTCGACCGTCACCGGGATCCCACCCATGCAGTAGTGCACCGTAGGCCGCACCGGGATGGGCTCTACCACCGCGTCAATGCCCAAGTGGCGATGGGCCTCTTCCCAACAAAAGGGCACCCGGCTGTGAATTTTTTCTGCCCCCAAATGGCGCAAATCTAAGTAAACATAATCTTTCCCGGCAATGCCCCGCCCGGCCCGCACCTCCGTTACGATCGCCCGCGAGGTAATATCCCGCGGGGCCAACTCCATACGACTGGGAGCATAGGAGGCCATGAAGCGCTCCCCCTCGTTGTTGATCAAATAGGCCCCTTCTCCTCGCACAGCCTCTGAGATCAGCACCCCCACCGGATACAGGCCCGTCGGATGAAACTGTACAAACTCCATATCCTGGAGCGGCAACCCAGCCCGCGCCACCATCGCCATACCATCCCCCGTGGAAGCGAAGTCGTTGGAGGTGGAGTTGTAAATGCGCCCGTAGCCGCCTGTAGCCAGCATCACCGCCTTGGCCCGCACCACCTCTAGCTGCCCGGTGGCCAGCTCCAGCATCACCACCCCTTTGGCCTGGTTCTCTTCCAGGATTAGCTGCAGCACGTACCATTCACTGTAGAGCTTCACCCCGAAGCGTTTGAGGTTATTCACCAATTCGTGCAAAATGGCGTGCCCGGTTTTGTCAGCGGCATAACAGGTGCGATGATGGCTGTGGCCCCCAAAAGCCCGCTGGGCAATTCGACCATCCGGCAAGCGGGAGAACAACACCCCCAAATGTTCCAGATCGATGATCACTTGCGGCGCTTCTTGGGTCAGGATCTCCACCGCATCTTGATCCGCCAGATAATCGGATCCCTTAACGGTATCGAAGGCGTGAGCCTGCCAAGAATCCTGTGGGTCAACATTTTGTAGGGCTGCGGCAATGCCTCCTTGGGCTGCTACCGAGTGGCTGCGAATCGGGTGAGTTTTGGCCACCAGTGCCAGATTGAGGCTGGGATCCCGTCGCAAGGCTTCCAAAGCAGCCCGACAACCGGATAATCCCCCACCGATGATGACAATGTCGTGTTCCAGCATGGATGCAAACTCAAAAAAGCCCCCTCGCGGGTCTTCCAATTATGGCCGCCTCCAATGGTTCTCTCAAGCAACCTGGACTCAACAGGGCATGGCTCATCCCTTGAGATCCTCCTCATCCAACACCTGACCAAAGCGGAGACGATTGCCATCCGGATCCCGTAAATGAATTTCTCGCACACCCCAGGGTTGGGTGATGGGGCCGAGATCGATTTGGGCACCCCTGCTTCTAAACTCCCTAGCCAAGGGATCCACCGCCGAAACGTAGAGGTAGATCAGCATGCCGAAAGCGCTTTCGGGGTGTTCGGTTAAAAACAGTCGAATCGGGCCCCGACCCATCAACACCAAGCGGGGGAAACCGGGTTCAAATTGGTGTTCCCATTCTTTAGTAAAGCCGAGGGCACCACAATAAAACTCGCAACTGAGTTCCGCCTGTCGAATTTGGAGGACGGGAACACAGCTCAACAGTTCAGACGACCCCTCCATGTCCCACCCTCCTGTGCCGTTTGAGGTTCTAATCTTTCTACTCTTGAATATAGAGCTGATCCAAATTCCACAATGGCCCTAGAATTGGTCGCGGATCCACCCCTTCAACACGGTTGCGTACCGCCGAGAGCACAAGGGGGTTAAAGGTGCCAATTTGAGGCAGTTGTTCCTGGATAATGATTTGAAACTGGTCGTAAAGCGCTTTGCGCTTCTCAAACTCTAGCTCTCGTACCCCCTCAATAAAAATGCGGTCAATCTCCCGTTCCCAGTCATAAATCTGAACGCCTTCAGCAGGGTTATTGGGCAGATCCCCCAGGTTAAACAGGTGTAAGCGGCCATCGCTACGCCAAATGTTGGAGCCATTGTTGGGCTCAGTCCCCCCCCCGCCAAAGCCTAGTAACAGGGTTTCCCAATCGCGGCTATCGGTGCGTTGAACCAGGGTATTGAAGGCAATTGGGCTGAAGTCCACCGTCATGCCGATCCGCTCCAGATCCGCCTTGATCAGGGCTCCCGTTGCTTCCCGCTGGTTGTTGCCGGCGTTGGTGATCAGGGTAAAACGCACTCGGTTGCCCTCGGGATCCCGGAGATTGCTCTCGTTGTCGTAGGTGTAGCCGGCCTCCAGCAGCAGTTGCCGGGCTTTGTCGGGGTTGTACTCGTAGGTGGGCAGTCCTTCTTCTGGGCTGAGATAAAAAGGGTTAGCCGGAGAGAGCACCGATTGCTGGATTTCTCCCAATCCTTGTAACACACTGTCCACATAGGATTGGCGATTCATGGCATGAGCCACAGCTTTGCGAAAGGCCAAGTCATTAAACCAGCGACTTTTGATCGGATCTACAAAAGGTCGCCCAGTTTGGGGGTTACGGGCCTGGCTCAGGTTGAATGCGAAGAAATTGTTGTTCAGGGTGGGGCCGAGATCGTAGATGGTGAACTGATCCCGTTCTTCTTCTCGCTTCAGCAATTGAAAATCGCCCCCCCGCACCGCCACCCAATCCGTCTCGCGGGAGCGAAACTGCAACAGCGCCGTATCCTCAGAATCGACAATGCGCAGGATCAGTCGTTCAATGCGCGGGATCCCTTCCCCTTTCCAATAATAAGGATTGGGCCGATAGACCAGCCGCTGCCCAGGGATATATTCCTGCAACACGTAGGGGCCCGCCCCCACCAGCTCCTCTACCGGCGTATCAATGCCCCAAGTTTGCAAAAAAAGCGGGTTACCCTGGCTATCCACCTGCTCGACAGTGGACTCCAAAATGTGCTTGGGCAAGATGGGGGATCCCGCCTGAATCAGGAAAGGGGCAAAAGGCTCGGGCAGCACAAACTCCACCCGCCGTTCATCCAGAGCTCGCACCTGGGGCAACGCCCCCGACTCGCCAATCCGCTTCACATCCCGCGCAGAAGTGGGGATCCGCTCATCGAAAATGATGCGATTGAAGGTGAAGTCCACATCGGCTGCTGTCAGAGGTTCTCCATCCGACCAACGTAAGCCCTCCCGCAAGGTAAAGACATACCGCAAGCCCCCGTCAAACACATCCCAGCCTTCCGCCAGCTCAGGTTTGGGCAAGAGAGTCTCTTCATCGAGGGTGACCAGCCCGTTTTCAAAGTAGGTGATGGCGTCGCGGCTGGAGCTTTCGGCGGCTAAGTAGGTATTGAAGGTTTTCGGGTCGGAGGTGACCGTGCCGATCAGGTGGGGCTGGGTCGGGGCCGCACAAGCACTCAACCAGAGGATCCCCAACCAGAGGATCCCCAACCAGAACATCCCTCCCCGCATTTTGGGGGTTCTGCCTTCTACAACCGCCATCCGTTTGTCCCCAACCCTGTGCTGGGCCTCTAGTTTGGCATTAACCCCCTACTCGGCGGCCAGCAACAAGGCCACTGCAAAGGCCGCGATCGCCTGGCCTTCTCCCACGGGACCGAGTTTTTCGTTGGTGGTTGCTTTAACCGCCACCTGCTGGGGTGAGATCTGCATGGCTTCTGCCAGACGGGCCTGCATGGTGGGAATGTGGGGTTTGAGTTTCGGTTGCTCGGCCACCACCACCGTGTCGATATTGCCGATTTGCCAGCCCTCTTTGCCCACCAATTGCACCACCTGCTGCAACAGCAGAATACTATCCGCCCCTTTCCACTGCTCATCTTCAGGGGGAAAGTAATAGCCAATATCCCGCAGGGCTGCCGCCCCCAGCAGGGCATCCATAATTGCGTGGGTGAGCACATCGGCATCGCTATGGCCCAAAAGCCCTTTTTCGTAAGGGATCAGGATCCCTCCCAGGATCAGGGGGCGATCCGGTACCAACCGATGAATGTCATATCCCTGCCCAATCCGCACCGCCTTCCGCCTCCTTTATGGGGTTGTGTTCAGGATACTCTGACCCACAAGGGATCCCATCCTGCAAAGGTGCCCAGCCCGCTTGCCAAAGAGCTCGATTTTTCAAACTGGCGGCATTCACCCAGATGCGAACCTGGGGATCACAAACCGCCTCAAGCTCAGCAAACACCAGCCCGCCTTCCCCCTGCTGACGTTCTTTCACCTGAAAGTGTCGCCAGCCCAGCATAGGGCGTACCGATGTCCATTTGGAGCCCAGCAGGTGAGGAAAACGCTGTTTGTGGCGGGATTTTTGGCGAGCCATGGGACGGAGTGCGCGGAGTAAGCTACAGCTTTCCAGAAACACTCACTGCAGCCAATACAGACTCATCTCTTGCGTAGCAAGGATCCTGTTCAGCCTCAAGTTTTACATGAAATCGCAGAAAGCTGTAAGCCTTCCACTATGATCAAGGAGTCTACTCTTCCCTCCACCAGCCTATCCAACTATGGGGCAATACTTGCAAATGCGTTGGGCTTCTTTCTCTGAGCGGATCTTAAGAGCAGGCCTTGTGCTTCTGTTCATAGCTTCCTTTGTTTTGGCAACTGGATTGCCGATGTTGGCAGCTACAGGCCCCACATTATCGGGTAAACTCACCGGCCCAGAGTGGTTACAGGTGGATCCCGAGGCCAAACAAGCGTTTTGCCGCAAAGCCTTTCAAACCTTTCGCGCTTCTCCTGCCCAAAGTTACATCATCAGCTCTAATGTACAGGCCCTGACTCCGGAAGGGTTGTGTCAGCGGTTAGATCAGTTTTATCAGTACGCCATCAACGACGAAATCCCCATCAACCAGGCGGCCAATATCGCTCCATTGCTGTTCTCAGACTTACCCCTAGAGCAGCCCTGACTCTTCTAATCTTCTAATCAATTAATCAATGCCCAACAGATGGCAGAAGCAATTGCAGACTCCTCAATCTCTTGAGATAATACTTAGACAGAAGATTGGCAAAGGCTTTAGTCCAGCTAACCAATTGACTTTGCACCTCAGGAGCTTAAGCCATGTCGAATGAATCTATAAACACAGATATCCCTCAACGGAGTGATTGGCTATTGAGTCATAGAAAATCAATTACTTCGCAGTTGGGAGAAGATGGCATCCTGGAAAAAATATTTGAAATCATTCCGAAAGGGAATAAATGGTGTGTGGAATTTGGTGCGGGAGATGGAAAATTATTGAGTAACACCTATAACCTTATTGTCAATCACAATTGGTCTTCTGTCCAGATTGAAGCCAACCCAGATCGATTTGCTGTGCTTTCAAGCAGGTATTCTGAACGTGAAGATGTATATTGCCTTAATAAGGTTATCAGTTTCGAGGGGGAAGGGAAGCTTGATGATGTCTTGTGTAACACTCCAATTCCAGAAGACTTTGATCTCCTCTCAATCGATATCGACGGAAATGATTTTCATGTATGGTCGTCCCTAGAGAAATATCGTCCAAAAGTTTTGGTTATAGAATTTAATCCAACAATTCCTCATTATGTAAACTTCGTTCAGAAAAAAGATATTAATGTCAATCACGGCTGTTCTTTAGCTGCTCTTGTTGAGCTTGGCAAGGAAAAGGAATATGAGTTGATTTGTTCTACTCAGTGGAATGGGATTTTCGTCAACAAAAGGTATTATCCACGGTTCAATATCTCAGACAACTCAATCTGGAAAATGAATCACAATTATCAGTTCTGGACTTATGTTTTTCAAGCCTATGATGGAACCCTATTTTTAGGAGGCATGAACAAGCTACTATGGCACGATATTACAGTTGACCTTAAAATGATGGAGGAGATGATACAGGTTCTCTCTCCCGAAGAACGTGTCTTCCCGGATCATTTAAGGTAAACAGGATTCAATCTTCTTTCAGCAAGATCAGTTTCTTCACTTCGTCAGGGATCCGGCTCTACCCATGGTTAATTCTGTGTTGGCGGACAACTCGCCTTCTAGTTTGAAGATTGGCCAAGTGGCGCTATCAGCGGGTTTGCCCGTACGGACGGTGCGCTACTACGAATCGATCGGGCTACTGGCCCCGACGGTGGAACGGGCCGAGTCTAGCTATCGGTTGTTTGATCCGGCGGTGTTGGGGCGGTTGGCTTTTATTCGCCGTTGCCAGAGCTTGGGCTTGAGTCTAGAGGAGATCCGGGAGATTTTACAAGTACACGATCAAGGGGCACTGCCCTGCCAAGAGATTCGGGATCATCTGCAGAAAAAGCTCCAGGAGATCGAACAGCGGATCGCCGATCTGCAAACCCTGAAAGGCCAAATTCAAAGCCTACTCTCCGCCTGGCATATTCCAGAGCAATCTCTGGCCGAAAGTACAGTGATCTGCCCAATTTTGAAGCTCTGATGCAGATCAGAGTTCGTCCCAACACTCCATTTGAACACTGCACTTGACAGAATTACTCTACCGTCACCGACTTGGCCAAATTACGGGGCTGATCCACATCTGCCCCTCGGCGTAAGGCCATTGCGTAGGAGAACAACTGCAATGGGATCGTATTCAAGATCGCTGATAACAGCGGTGTGGTGCTGGGAACTTCGATGATGTGGTCGGCTTTCTCCCGCACCTGCGTGTCTTCTGGGTTAATTAGGGCGATCACCCGTCCCCCTCGTGCCCGCACCTGTTCGATGTTGGAGAGCATTTTTTCGTAGACGGGATCCCGGGTGGCAATACAGACCACAGGCATACGCTCGTCGATGAGGGCAATCGGCCCATGTTTCATTTCTCCTGCCGGGTAGCCTTCCGCGTGGATATAGCTAATCTCTTTCATTTTCAGGGCCCCTTCAAGGGCAATCGGTGCATTCACCCAGCGGCCCAGGTAGAGCATATCCGTGACGTGATGGTACTGATCCGCCAGGTGGTCGTAGAGGGCGGTGTCTTTCAGAAGCAGGCTAATTTTGCCCGGTAGCTCGATCACCGATTGCAGGTGGGTTTGCATTTGGGCCGGGGTAAGGATCCCTTTTGCCTGGGCGATTTGCAAGGCCAACAGGTACCCCGCCATCAACATGCCCGTAAACACTTTGGTGGAGGCGACGGCGATCTCTGGCCCCGAGTGAATGTAGATCACCCCCCCATCAGCCAAACGGCTGGCCTGGGATCCGATGGCGTTCAAAATGCCCAAAGTCGGGATCCCTTGTTCGCGGGCTTCTGCCATGGCCGCCAGGGTATCGACGGTTTCGCCCGATTGGGTTAGGGCTAGCAACAGGCTGTTGGGACGCAGCACCGGGCTACGGTAGCGAAATTCAGAGGCATAATCGACCTCCACAGGGGTACGGGCGATGCTCTCGACGAAGTACTTGAGCACTAGGCAGGCGTGCCAAGCTGTACCACAGGCCACGGCATGAATTTGCTCAATTTGGGCCAGTTGCTCCTCAGACAGCGCTAGTCCCTCCAGCAGGACACGACCATGTTCGATATCCACCCGCCCCCGCAGAGTATCGGTGGTGGTGCGGGGTTGCTCGAAGATCTCCTTCTGCATGAAGTGCTTGTAGCCGCCCTTGGCCGCCGAGATCGGATCCCAGGCGACGGTGGTGCTGGATTTGCGTAGTTCTTCGCCGGTAATGCGCTGGTAACGCACGCTCGACTCGGTAAGGATGGCCATTTCCCCATCCTCTAAAAACACCACCTTGCGGGTATGGCGCACAATTGCCGGCAAATCAGAGGCGACAAAGTTTTCCCCTTCGCCTTCTCCAACCACCACGGCTCCGGCATTGCCCAAGCGAGCGGCAATCAGTTGATCCGGGGAGTCCCGATCCACGGCTACCACCGCATTTCCCCCCCGCAGTTGCCCCATCACCTGGCCAAAGGCAGCTGTAAAGGATCCCAGCTCTTGGGTATAGAGGCCGAGCAGATGGGCGATCACCTCCGTATCGGTTTGGGAGCTAAACGGGATCCCGCGCTCCAACAAGTGTTCTTTGAGCTCCAGATAGTTCTCGACAATGCCGTTTTGAATGACAACAATGCGCCCGCGCTCATCGCAGTGGGGGTGGGCATTCTCTTCGGTAACGCCGCCATGGGTGGCCCAGCGGGTATGGCCGATCCCCAATTTGGCGGTGGGCATGTCGGCGGTCAGTTTCACCAGCAGATTGTGCAGCTTACCGGTGGAACGGGCGATTTTTAAGCCCTGCTCTGGATCAACAGTGGCAATTCCGGCGGAGTCGTAGCCCCGATATTCTAGGGTGCGTAAGCCTTCCAACAGAATCGGGGCAGCCCATTGGAAGCCGATATAGCCGACGATGCCACACATCACTCACCTCACCTACCGGAATATCCGCAAAGCCTATCTTAGCTTCGGGATCCCTTCAACGGTTTTGGGCGTAATCGTGCTTCACAGCCTTGGTGTGGTTTCCTCCTCTACATCTACAAAGGAAACGGGGGCAAAGCGGAAGTGGTACTCTGCTGCTGCAGGCTGAATCTGATCACCGGAATCGCCGGGAACGCTAGAAACCAACCCACTTAACCCCAACACCAGATCTCGCAAGCCCCGCCGAAATTGAGGATCCCCGGTCAGTTCATCGATATCGGCAGTGATTTTCTGGGTGTTTTGAAAGGTGACACGGGCGGAATCGAGGGTTTGGCGCAGGGTAGCCATGGTGCCCGGATCATTGAGATTGGCGGAAATCTGTCTCAGATCGTCGGTGGCCTGAGCCACATTGCTGGAGGCAACGCGCACATCCGCCACAATCTGCCGCACATCGCTGTGCAGCTGGGGATCCGTAATCAGGGGGCGTACTGCGCTGGAGATAGCCTGCAGATCTTCGCTGACCTGTTGCACATTTTCCAAAGAGGCATTGAGGGAAGTGCGGTTTTGTTCCAGTAGGCCGGTGAGCTCATCGGCAGCCGACTGAAAGCTGCGGGCCGTCTGGTTGACAGAACCAGCAGCCTCTTGGATGGCAGTGGCGGCCGTGGTGAATTGGGACAGATCCAGATCTTCGGTGCGGAGGGTGGAGACGCGATCTTCTACGGTTTCGGAGAGATCGGCTACGCTGTTGGCCACACGGGTAATCCCTTCCAGGGTGGAGTTGAGGTTGTTGAACAACTGGTCGTCGTTGACCCGCGTGATCAGCCGATCCATTTGGGTGAGCAACTGGCCAAAATCCACGCCGGGGGTGCCCTCCACCACATCCCCATCACAGACGATTTGGCTGCTGTCGCAATCTTCTGCCAAGGGGGATCCCTTCAGGGCCTGCATATCGCCAGTAGTTTGGGGAAAAATATCCATTACGGTTTCTCCCACCAACCCCGTTTGGCTGGTAAAAAACAAGGCATTGCGGGGAATGGCCAAGGGCTGATCCACCGCTACCTGTACCTCCACCAAGCCAAGCTGCGGCAAAATGCGCTCCACCCTGCCCACATTCACCCCTCGCAGCCGCACGCTGGATCCCTGAGCGAGTCCGGCCACATTCGTGTAGGTGACGGTGAACCGAAAACCCTGGCTGCCAAAGCGCAAATTGTAAATCCACAGAAATAACCCAGCAAAGCCCAAAGCCCCCGCCAGGATCAAGAGCCCTACCGCCCCTTCTCGTACCGCCCGTGAACGCATCACACCTGCCCCGCCACTTGAATTGGCCCATCGACGCTACCACTGAAAAATTGCCGCACGAAGGGGTTGTCACAGGTTTCGATCTGCTGCACGGATCCCTGCCATTGCACCTGCCCCTGCGCCAACAGCACAATCCGATCAGTGGCTCGCCAAATGGTGCTGTGCTGGTGGGTAACGACGATGTAGCTCTCGCAAGCCTTCTTCACCTGTTGTAGATCCCGAATCAGATCTTCGATCACCGTGGAAGCGATCGGATCCAATCCCGCCGTCGGTTCATCGTAGAGCAACAGCTGCGGCTCATCCTGGGGTAAGGAGGGATCCTCCATAATGGCGCGGGCGAAACTGGCCCGTTTGCGCATCCCCCCTGAGAGTTCCTCTGGCAATTGCTGCTCCTTGCCCGCCAGCCCGACTGCCTCTAGCTTAGCGGCTACCAATTCCCGAATGCGAGAGCGGGGTAAGCGCGAGTGTTGGTAGAGCAAAAAGCCGACATTCTCTTCCACCGTCAGGGAGTCGAACAGAGCTGCCTGCTGAAATACCATGCCCACGCGCAAAGGGGGAGTTTGATGTTGGGCTTGAATCTCCGGCAGAGGGATCCCGCACCAAAAGACTTCTCCAGAATCCGGTTCCGTTAGGCCAGCAATGATGCGCAGCAGCGTCGATTTCCCGGTACCCGATGGCCCTACCAACCCAAGGGCTTCGCCACGATACACCTTTAGATCCACTTGGTCGAATACTACCGTCGAGCCGAAGCGCTTGGAAACCTGGCGCAACTCCACTAAAGGAGTGACATCCGCAGATTTCCCCGAGGACTGAAGCTCCCCCACCGTCGAGGAATGGATTGGTTGGCTGCGACCGTTCATCCTGTTGCGCTTTGCCTACTGCTGTTCAGTCAGGATGTCCCCTTCCATTGCTAGTCTAGGGATCCCTGGGGGGCAACGCAACGCGGAATTGGGTAGAGATCCCTAGACGAGAGGTTAATCCGGCTGGGGTTCCGGGGTGGGGTCTCGGTCAGGAACGGGGCCAAACCCAGAGGGGATCCCTGCCTCCGCCTTCGGTTCGATCAGGTTGGGCACCGATAACTCCAGTAACTCCGGGGTTTCCTCCTCCTCAGGCTCGGATCCCATGCGTCGTGAGAAGCCCCAGACAAATAGGGGGATTACGGCGATCATCACCCCCCACTCCGGGATCTCGATGTGCGGGAAAAACACCTCGAACAGCATCGTGCTCCCCACTAGGGCGATGATGGCAAAAGCAGCATCTTCTAGGCGAGAGAACTCATCCAACCAGCGCAAAAACAGAGAGGCCATGTAGCGCATTAAAGTAATGCCGAGAATACCCCCGAGGATGATCACCCAAGCCTTGCGGGAGACGGCGACGGAAGCGGCGATGCTGTCGAAGGAAAATACCAAATCCGTCAGCTCCACCATCACCAGAGTCTGCCAAAAGTTGGCATGGCGGGTGAGATCTTGCTCTTCGCCTGCTTCTTCTCCCCGAAAATGCTGCCAAGCCAGCCAGAGCAAATAACAGGCCCCGACAAACTGTGCCGGCGGATACTCCACCAACCAAATCGCCGCGAAGATGATGGCAATGCGAAAGCCATAGGCCCCAACAATACCCCAGCGCAAAGCCCGGTTTTGTTGTTCGGGGGTAGGCAAATGTTTCACCAAAGCAGCCAGGGCAACGGCGTTATCGGCAGACAGGGCCGCTTCCAAAAACACCAAAGCCACCACCAAAAAGAGATCCGTCCAGGTGAAGGAGTAAATCACCCCTTGGGCAAAAGCCAAGACTGCATCCATTGACATATCCGCGCGTTTTATCCACCACAGAAAAAAATTCCGCTCTTCCCCGCAAGAAACTCACCCACTCAATACCTAAGGAGCACCCCAGCGAGGTATCCTACATCATGCCATCTGTGGCCCAAAGGTGTATAGCTGAAGATGAAAAGAACCCCGCCAGGACGGGATCCAAACTGGATATGGCCCGAGTATAGCCTTTATCCCTGGGATCTGTTGACACTACCCGACAAGGAGTTTGCTTGTCTGACCCTGGCTCGCAATTCGTCGCTCCCATTAGCCATGGCTGCTTCTGGTTTGGATGATCGGCCCGAGCGGCCAGTATGAACCCTGGTTTTTTAGGTGCTGTTGCAAATGCATGCCCAGGGATCCGAGATGCCCCCTAATCGAGCCGTTCTGCCAACTCCAACCAACGGGCGGTGCCAGAGTCGATGGCTGCGGTTAAATCCGCCAGTCGCTCTGCCAACTTTTGCACTTCGCTATAGCCGGTAGGGGGAGTGTGATACAGGATCCGTTCAATTTCGGTTTTTTCGGCCTCCATTTGCGGAATCTGGCTTTCTAGCTGTTCATATTCTCGTTTTTCCTGGAAGGAGAGTTTTTTGCTTTTTGTGGCGTTAATAGGCTTTTTCCCCAGTATAGCCTGGGGTATAGGAGTGACCGGCTCGGCACTTTTCTGGGCGGCTTTGTTCTTGCTCTCTTGCTGTTGTTGGTGCTCGAGATACACAGAATAGTTGCCAGGGTACTGACGAATTTGGCCGGATCCCTCGAAGGCAAAAATGCGATTCACGGTGCGATCTAGAAAATAGCGGTCGTGAGAGACCACGATCACACAGCCGTTGAACTCCTCTAGATAATCTTCCAAAACGGCCAAGGTTTGCACATCCAGATCATTGGTCGGCTCATCCAAAATCAACACATTCGGCGCTTGCATCAACACCCGCAGCAGAAACAGTCGTCGTCGTTCGCCGCCGGAAAGCTTGTGGAGGGGAGCATATTGCTGGTCGGGGGGAAACAGAAAGCGCTCCAACAGTTGCGAAGCGGTGATTGTCTCACCCTCCACCGTTTTCACCCGTTCTGCCACCTCCTTCAGGTACTCGATCACCCGTTGGTCGGGATTCAGGCTGAGATCCTCGGAATGTTGGTCAAAATAGCCAATGTGGATGGTGGGGCCCATTTCAACGCGACCGGAGTCTGGAGCTAAACTGCCGGTGAGGATATTCATCAAGGTGGATTTCCCCGCACCATTGGGGCCGATAATCCCCACTCGGTCATCCGGAGCAAAGGTATAGGAAAAATCTCGGATCAGGGAGCGGTCGCCATAGGATTTGTGGATCCCTTCTAGCTCGATCACCTTTTTGCCAATGCGCCGCCCGGCTGTAGCAATTTCTACTTGGCCGAGGGCTTGCTTGAATTCTTGGGTTTGTAGCGCCTCGATCCTTTGTTTGCGGGCTTTTTGTTTGGTGCTGCGGGCTTTAGCGCCCCGTTTCAGCCATTCCAGTTCCCGCCGTAAGAGGTTGGCATATTTGCGTTGGGATCCTGTTTCAACCGCTTCGGCAGCCGCTTTTTTCTCCAGGTAGTAGGAGTAGTTGCCGCTGTAGGCATACAGATCGCCGCGATCCATTTCTAAAATGCGCTGGGTGACCCGATCCAAAAAATAGCGGTCGTGGGTGATCAGCAGCACGGCCCCGCTAAAGCGCTTCAAGTAGTCTTGAAGCCATTCCACCGATTCCGCATCCAAGTGGTTGGTGGGCTCATCCATTAGCAGAGCATCCGGCTCCGCCAACAGAGCAGCCGCAATGGCAATCCGCTTGCGATAGCCCCCGGATAAATCTCCCACGCGGGCCTGAAAGTCTACAATACCCAATCGACTGAGAAGGGTTTTGGCCTGAGTTTCCAGATCCCAAGCGGCTTCTGCCTCGATGCGTTCGTTCAGACTGGCCAACTGCGCCAACAGCACGGGAGCCCCATCCTGATGCGCGAGTCGATGGGAAAGTTCTTCGTAGGCCCAGATCAGACGCATCTTTTCTCCGGTAGCGGCGAACACCTGCTCCAGCACCGTATGCTCAGGCTCCATCTCCGGCTGTTGGGGGAGGTAGATCATCCTTGCCCCGGCACTCACCCACAGCTCGCCTCCATCGATGGGCTCTAGGCCAGCGATCATTTTCAACAGAGTGGATTTCCCGGAGCCATTGGTGCCAATGATGCCAACTTTTTCGCCTTCTTCTAGGCTGAAACTGGCACTCTTCAGGATCTCCTTGATGCCAAAATCTTTGCGAACGGAGTTGAGGGTGAGCAGGGCCATGGGCAAAACAAATCTGGGAAACAGCAGGAAGGGGTTGGCAACGCGGATAGGGTTTGCCTAGATGGGATCCATCTCAAGCCTTGTGGAAGAAGGGCTACGGAAAACTCATCCGAGCTCAGCCCTGTAGGGTTGAGGGGAGTTTGTCTCTGCTGACTCAAGAAGATAGGCACCTATGGATTCCAGGCTGGGTGGATGTAGAAACGGGATGCGCACCATGAGTTGCTGAGCCAGATGTTCGGGGAGTTGGGCCAAAAGCTCTTGGTGCCGTTGGGCCACGGTTTGTCCGAAGACATCGGAACTGTCCACCCAAATCCGGTTTAGCACGGCATAGGGATGCGGGATCCCCAGTCCATCCAGTTCGGTGAGCAATCGCTGTGTTTCTGCCAATACCGCTTGTTCTGGGTTAAAAACTGGAATAAAAGTAACGAATTGGGGATCCTGTAGTTGCTGCCGCAGTTGCCGCACCTGAGCCAATAGCCCGCGCAAGCGCTGGGCCAATTCCGGCCTGCCCACCACATCCCGATACTTCAGCCACAGTTTTAGGGCTAAGCTCACCCATCCTTCCAGGGCTTGGGGCATCTGCAAAAATCGCAGCATATGGCCGGTGGGGGCCGTATCCAGCACCACCAAATCAAACTGGCCAACAGAGCTTTGTTCCAGAACCGTCAACAGGGCCATCACCTCATCCAAGCCCGGTGGGGGCATTTGCAGCAGTTGCCGCCAGGCTTGCGGGTCGTATTGCACCTCCACTCCGGGGGTCGATTCTCCGGCCAAAATGGCGACAATATCCTCCAAATAATCCTGCCGGAATTGCTCCAGCACCACTGCTGCATCGATCTCTTGTCCCATCAGGTTGGGTAACAATGGCAGCGGATCCTGACCCAACTTCACCTCGAACAAATCCCCTAAGGAATGGGCCGGATCAATCGAAACCAGTAACAGGTGCTTGTCGGGATGCCGCTTAGCCAAGTTCCACGCCAGTGCCCCGGCCACCGTTGTTTTGCCCACGCCCCCCTTACCCCCCGTCAGGGCCAGTCGGATCCCTTGGTTGAGTAGATCGGGAATGCGGAGCTCTGTGTTCAGTTGGGTAGGGATCCCTTGTGAATGGGCTGGGACAAAGTTGACCTCGGGCAGATCCCGCAGGGGCAATAGCTGGGTCACCAAATAATTCAGGGCATTGGCTCCAATCGGCTCCTGCAGTTGGTAGGGAGAAATCCAGATGGGGTAGCCAGACAAGCCTTCTGTGAGGGCCCTGAGCAGACGATGTTGTTCCTGCTGACGGGCTTGGTAGAGAGGAGAGGGCTGCGGGGATCCCAGCAAAACCTGATTGACGAGGATGCCGCCGATGGGCAGGCGGCGATACTGTAATTGCTGACAAAAGCGCCGGGTTTCCTCCAGGCTCAAATGCTCCGGCAGCATTACCAACCAGACAGAAGTACTCTCGGGATCCGTCAGCCGTGCTTTGCCAGCTTGTAATTCCTCCCGCAGTTGGGCCAGAAAGGCATCTGCCTCATCAGCTCGGTAGGTGCCGGTTAAGGCTTGGGAGAGCTCACGGTGTTTGGCCTGAAAGGTGGCAAAAACCGCCAACACATTATCCAAAAAGTCCGGCAGCTCCAGCAGACGCAGGGTATGCCCGGTGGGAGCCGTATCCAGAATAACCGTATCGAGTTCTCCACCCGCCAGCAGCCGGTTCACCTCCAAAATTGCCATCAGCTCATCCACCCCCGGCCAGGCCAAATCCCAAACCGGCAGCAGATCCTCCCGACCAAACCAACTGCCGCGCTCGGCGATCAGTTCCAGTGCCGCCCCGTAGGTTTGCTTAAAGGCTGCCAGCAACACCTCAGCCTGTAGCGCGCGCACCTGCAGATTAGGGCAATCCGGCAAAGGCTGAGCCTGCTCCGTAACCGGCACATCCAACACATCCCCCAGCGAATGGGCCGGATCCGTGGAGATCAACAGCAGCCGCCGTTGGGGATCCGCCTGGGCCAATTGGCGAGCCAAGGCACAGGTGAGGGTGGTTTTGCCCACCCCCCCCTTGCCGCTAAACAGTACAAGGCGGTGGGCGGCGGAAATCAAAGGGCGATCAGGGTACAAAGGGATCCCTTCCAAGGTGGGTCATCCCCATTTTGGCTTGGATCCCGTTTGGGCCACAGTCTAGGAGAAGCTCAGCGGAAGATCATCTCGGCAACAGCTTCAAAGCCAGCATCCAACAGCTGATCCAACACCGACTGGGCTTGGCTGCGGCTGTCGTAGAGACCGGCTTGCAGCACATTTCTACCGTTGAACACGGTTTCCACTGCACCGGGGATAAGCTGTTGCAAGCGGTTCAGATCTTCACTGCTTCTGGGGGTGACCAAGACGCGAAACTGAGTGGCGGAATCGGCAGCAGCCACCGTAGTGGCTGGAGAAGCTACGGATACAGGTGCAGCTTGAGATTGGCGCTGGGCGGGAGGAGGCAGCAGGGTGGTGATATCCGTTAGAGGAGCGGAGCTGGAGTTGCTGGTGGTGGTGGGCGGAACCACTGGCTGAGCAGGGGTGGTGGATCCATCCGGAGTAAAGGGAACAGCAGTAAACTCCTGGGCTGAGGGCTGCGGGGCAGGTTCGGCGGCCGTGACCGGGGCAGTGGGTGAAGTCTCAGGGCCGCTCGCGGGAACATCAGGTAAAATGCGCCCTCCGGATCCCTGGGTGGGGGAAACAGCGGTGGGAGCAGTGGATTCTGGCACCGTCAAAATCGGTAAGGTCGGAGTGGTCTCGGCTGGAGTGGCCGAAGCAGGTGCAGGCTCTGTCACAGCAGCAGGGGCAGCAGGCAAAGCTGGGGTGCTGGGCAAGGCAAGAGCACCTGGGGAAATCGGGTTGGGTGCAGCGATAGGGGCAGCCGCGACGGTGGTTTGGCCCGCCAGATCCAAATCCCCTTTGGTTTGGCCCCGCAACTGGTTGCCGTTGGCATTGATGCGCAAACCGCGAGTGGAGTTGTTGATGTCGTACTGGCCGTTGCCTTCGAAGATGTTGTTGCCGGGATCCGAAGCCGTACCCAAATCCGGTAGAGCTGTCGTGATGGCGGTGAGGCCGGTTTCTAGGTTTTGAGCGATCAGGTTGTTGCGCAGCATCGGCTGAGAACTGCCCCCAACAATCACGCCGGTGCGATTTTGCAGAATGCGGTTGTTGCGCACGATCGGGGTAGAGCGCTGATCAAGGGTGAGGCCGAAGCCGGTTTCTTGAAACAGGTTGTTGACGATGGTGGGCTGAGAGGTGCCTAAGACGGAAATGCCATTGGCCCCATTCTGGTAAAAGCGATTGCCCTCTACCCAAGGGTTGGAAGCACCGGTGATGAAAATACCATCGTGAATGCTCCCGACAAAGCTATTGTTAAGAACACGCGGAGAAGCAGATTCAACCCAAAGAGCATAGCCCCGCCGACCTTCATTGCGCATAGAGATCCCCCGCACTTCTGCCCCCGTTTCCGCCAACATGGTGACGTTCTGTCGGGCCACCGTCGGGCTAATGTAGGTGCCGCCTCCCGTGATCAAGTAGCCTTCTCCCAACGTGGATTCGTCCCCCCGCAGGGTGAGGCCGCCCCTGAGACGAATCGGGAAAATCTCGCCACTCTGCTCGCTATAAACGCCGGGGAAAAGCTGAATGACACTGCCGGAGGGGGCCCGCTGGGCGGCGTGGGTGATGGTTTGGAAGGGGTTGTTACGGGATCCATCACCACGGGTATCGCTGCCATTGGCGGCATCCACAAAAATGGCGGGGCGATTGTCGGGTAGCGGCGGGGCACCGGGTAGGGTTTGATCGCCAGAAATACCCGTATCCAAAGAGGTTTGTGCCCAGCCAGGATCAAAGCCTGCTGCCAGCAGTAAGGTGGTGCTGAGGAGCAATGAGGAGGTGAGGCGCCGAACACGTAAGCTGGACTTGCCAGTCATCAACCGGCCAGACAATAAAAAGATCATAGTTGTCACCCTCACACCGGGTTTGGCTAGAGAAGGAAGGTCGAAGTTATCCTAACAAACCTAGGGGACGGGATCCTGCCCTGGCACTCAGCCCCAGATACGGAGAAACGCAGGCTTCTTTTTCCGGCCCCAACACTAGCCCTGGAGTTTCATCCCGCCCAAAGGATCCCATGACCGCCAAACCTCTTGCCCCCGAATTTCTTGCTTGCGACTCCGGCTCTCCGGCTACTGATTCTGGAGGAAGGACGCTGCTGAATCTACTGTTGCTGGGGATCCCGGCTGGGCTGCTAGGTCTAGCTTTGCTATGGGATCAGCAGGGAGTGGGTTGGGTGGCAGTGCTGCTGCTGCTGGGTCTGGCGGGTTGGTGGGGGCGACCGTTTTGGATCAGAATTGGGCGCGGCCTTTGGCAGCAGTTGCGTACCTGGCCAGGGTCTTTGTGGATGGTTTTGGCCCTCAGTTTGGCCGGAATCGGGGGGATGAGCCTGAGTGGGATATTCTCCGGGCTGGCATCCCTCAGTTGGGAAGCCATTGGGGCGCTGGGGGAGGTATTTGGGGCGGCAGGACAAATCTTGATCGCCATTCTGGCCGCCTACATTGCCTGGAGGCAGTACATCATCTCGCGGGATCTGACCATTCAGCAGAACGTGATCACCCAACAGCAAACCATCGATGCTTACTTTGAGGGGATCTCTGGTTTGGTTTTGGCCCCGGATGGACAACTGGATGATTGGCCTCTGGAACGCGCCATTGCTGCTGGACGCACCGCCGCACTGTTGAATGGGGTAGATCGCTTTGGTAAAGCCAAGATCCTGCGCTTTCTTTCCACGGCCAATTTGCTCAGCCCTTTACGCCGCGATGATCATCTTGGGCGCCCGATTTTGGATGGCAAAGGCGGCTACCAACGGGATCGCCTGCACGGGATCCGCGTCGTCAAACTGGAGGCGATGTTGGAGGGGGCCGATCTGCACGACACCCAGTTGCGGGCTATTGATCTGAGTGAAGCCAGCCTGGAGGGGACCGACCTGCGTGACTGTGATCTCAGCCATGCCAATTTGTGTGGAACCAACCTACGCCATGCGGATTTGCGGGGAGCGGATTTGCACCGGGCTTTGTTGTTTGTGGGATCTTTGGAGACGGCTTCTCCCGCTCAACCGGGGCAAAAGCCCGACTTCAAAAGCGGAGCCTATGCCGGTGCGATCGTGACGGGGGCCGATTTTCGTCAGGTGCGTCGTCTTTCTCCGGAGCAACGGGCCTACCTAGCCACTTGGGGAGCCCAACTCAGCCCAGAACCGCCTCCGCAGGTACTTCACAAGAATCCGGATCCCAGCCCTGGCGCTTCCGAGCCACCAGACCCCATAGGCTAGAGTGAGTGGCCGGTGCAGTTGGAGGATCGCCAGGTTGCTGACCAAGTTCTGGCTGTTGGAGCGCTATCTATTTGGGCAGATGCTCACCCCAGTGCTGGCCGGTGTGGCGGGGGGAACGATGCTGCTGCTGGTGGGCCGGCTGTTTACCCTGGCGGAGCGATTGGTGGAGGGATCCGTCCCGCCCTTAATGGTGATGCGCCTTCTGGCTTTGGATATGCCGGAGATGGTGGTGCTGGGGATGCCCATCGCCGCTTTTTTCGCTACCATGCTCACCCTCGGCAAGCTGAGCGGCAACAGCGAGATCACCGCCTTACGGGCGGCTGGGATCCCGTTTACACGAATTTTCATGCCCCTGTTGTTGGTGGGCCTGACCATGAGCCTCAGCGCTTTTGGCATTAGCAACGTGCTGCTCCCGGCCAGCAAACAGCAGATCCGCGAGATTGACCAGCAGGCTTTGCTCACCCAAGCCACTACTCCGGTTCAGTACGATGTTTTTTTTAAGACCGAAGATAACCTCTGGTTTTTCATTCGCCAGGTGGATCCGCGGCTGAATACGATGCAGGATGTGAGCGTGTTGCAGGTGAATCCCCTACCGGGGGGAAAATACCAGTTGGTGGAAGTGACTCTGGCGGCTCAGGCGGTGTGGAATGGGCTGGAGTGGAGCTTGATTGAGGGAGTTCACCACATCTATGGCCCTGCTGGCACCAGTATTGCTGAGCAACCCTTCGACCGCAAACCGTTGCAAGTGTCGGAGGATCTGGCCACCCTAATGCAGCCGCCGGTTCCCCCGAGCGAGTTGCGCTTACCGGAATTGGCGGAGCGAATTTCTCGTCTGGCCCGCTCCAACCTGAACACACAAGCCCTGCGCACCGAGTTTCATCTGCGCTTTTCTCTGCCCTTGGCCAGCTTTTTTGCGGTGTTGATTTCTTTGCCTCTAGGATCCGGCACCGCCCGTCGGGTAGGTCGCTATGGCGGTGTGGTTTTCGGCATTTTGCTGGTGTTTGGCTACTACGTGATTCTGAGTGTGTCCCGCAGTTTGGGAGAAGCCGGGGCATTGCCCCCTTGGGCAGCGGCCTGGAGCTTCAACATTCTGTTCGGAGGCATCGGTATGGTGTTGTTGGCTCGCTTTTTGCGTTAGGCCTCCCACTCAGGATCTTGGCCTAAAGCGCGCAATCTTTCTGCTAGGCGCTCGGCTCTTTGGCGCTCTTGCTCCGCTCTTTGACGTTCCTGCTCGGCTCGTTGCCGCTCGAACTGGGCCTGTTCATCTCCTGTCAGAAGCAACTGCCCTTGCGCATCGCACCAGCGTAGCCAGCGGGCCTGTTTTGCCTCAAAAACTCCCTCCCACACCGTGAGTCCAAGCTCCACCTGTTCCAGCCAAGTTTCGGTCATTTCCACGTAGTGGCGGCCCCGCAGCTCAAAAATTTGCAGCTCGTCTGCTCCTAGCTCGTGATTCGGGTCAAAGACAACATAGTAACTAACCCGCATCTGTTCATAGCGGCTCAGCTTGCTTTCCAACTCGTTGCCTTCGGGATTAGAGACAATCTCAATCACCACATCTGGCGGCTTATCAAACTGCCACAGTAGGTAACAACGGTTCTGCTTCTCCCACCACTGCTCCGGCACAGTGACATCTAGGCTGAGAAAAACATCTGGCACAATTGGAGGCCGACCAATGGCGGTGTAAATGCCCACATTAGCCGCGGCCAAAAAGGTCTTGCCCTGCAACGCGCTGTAGAGGACTCCAGTCAAGAGGCGCTGCTGCTTTTCAGAGGCAAAATTGTCTACGGGGGTGTCATCCTCAGTCACGAGCTCAGCAACGTCAGGAGCCAGTAGTTCGATATCCATCAGCAGATGCGGTTGTAGGTAGGTTTTGGTGATCTTAGCCGCCGACAAGCAAAAAGCCGCAGGTTTGGCTTTGCCAGAACTGGTGTTGGTGGTGATTCTGTACTAATAAGACCCACTGCTGGCATCACAAGTACTGGGATCATTGCCTGAACCGGTGTTGCCATTGAGGTTAGCCACATTGGGGCCTGTTGAGGCTACGTTGGCTGTACTGCTGGGAACCGCCGTGCCGAATTTGTTGCTATTCAAAATCACAGTGCCCCCAAGGTTACTGATAGCTCCACCGCTGGTTGTAGCGGTATTGCCGCTGAGATTGCTGTCTGAGACAGTGGCTTTAGAAAAGGTGGTGAATAAGCGGATTCCACCGTCAGAGTCTGCGCTGTTGTTACTGAGGGTACTGTTGTTCACAGTGAGGGTAGAGCCAGTTGCCGCAAAGATCCCGCTGCCATAACCAGAAGATCCGTTGGTAATGGTCAGCCCATTGATGGTGACATTGAGATTGGATCCGATATTAAATACCCGGAATTTCACTTAACTGAGGGCCATTTGCAGCTGTTCTTGAGCCACCTGCAAGGCTTCTGGTAGTTTCTCCGGTTGTTTCCCGCCCGCTTGAGCCAGGTTGGGCCGTCCACCCCCGCCCCCGCCAGTCAGCTTGGCGATCTCGCCAATGAAGGATCCGGCTTTCAGACCTTTTTTCTGCACCAACGGGCTAAAGGCTGCCACCCAGCTCACCTTGCCTGGCTCCGGCAGGGATCCCAGCACGATGGCTCCTTCCCCCAGTTTGTGGAGCAGATGCTCGGCGGCGGTTTTCAGGGCTTCGGCATCGGTGGATCCCAGTTCTGCCACCAAGATTTTCAGTCCACCGACGGAAATCGCCTGTTCCAGTAGCTGTTCTGCTTGTAGCAACGCCAGCTTGGCGCGGGTTTCCTCCAGTTCCTTTTGAGTGGTTTTCAGCTCTGTTTGTAAGGCCACGATCCGTTCTGGGATCTCCTGCGGCTTGGCCTTAAATTGGGCGCTCAGTTCTCGTACCACGCTATCCCGCTCGTTTAGGTATTCCAGCACCGCTGGCCCGGCTACGGCTTCAATGCGACGGATCCCAGCAGCGATGCCGGTTTCGGAGATGATCTTAAACAGCCCAATTTCAGCGGTGTTGTTGACGTGGGTGCCGCCACACAGCTCCATCGATACCCCCGGAAAATCGATCACCCGCACCTGCTCGCTGTATTTCTCCCCGAACATGGCCAGTGCTCCCTTAGCCTTGGCCTTGGCTAAGGGCATGACCGCCACCTGGGCAGTATGGGCTTCGGCAATCCAGGTATTCACCAAGCTCTCGATTTGCTCCAACTCAGCAGGGGTGACGGCCCGCGATAGGGTGAAATCGAAGCGCAATCGGTCAAAGGCTACCAGGGATCCCGCCTGACCCACCGAGGGATCGACAATTTTTTTCAGGGCCGCCTGCAACAGGTGGGTAGCGGTGTGATGGGCTTGGACGCGCCGCCGACAGGCCAGATCAATCTGAGCCTGGACGGGATCCCCGACTCGCAGGGTGCCTCGTTCCACTCGACCCAGGTGAATAAACAGATCCGACTGCTTCTGGACATCCTCAATCCGCACCAGCAGCTCATCCCCAGATAGATAACCCCGGTCGCCAATTTGACCGCCCGACTCGGCGTAGAAGGGGGTGCGATCCAAAATGATCTGTACGGA
Organism: Synechococcus sp. Nb3U1; assembly: GCF_021533835.1. Lineage (NCBI taxonomy): Bacteria > Bacillati > Cyanobacteriota > Cyanophyceae > Synechococcales > Synechococcaceae > Synechococcus > Synechococcus sp. Nb3U1. Next base: position 117,674 of record NZ_JAKFYQ010000003.1, read on the forward strand.
TTGTCCCGCTTCCACCTGTGGTACCGATTCCCCCTCCACCAACAGGGCCTCCACTACCCCTTTGGCTAAGGCTTGGCTATAGCCCAAAAACTCCGTTTGGCTCAAGAAACCCGCCAATTCATCCAGGGATCCCTGGGCGGTGAGGTCGATGGTTTGGTGAGCCGCCCTAGCCCGTTGCCGCTGCTGCTCCATTTCCTGCTCAAACCCGGCCAGATCTACGCTGAAGCCCTGTTCTGCGGCGATCTCCTGGGTCAGTTCCAGCGGAAAGCCGTAGGTGTCAAAAAGTTTGAAAGCATCGGCGCCAGAAATCTGCTTTTGCGGGGTTTTCTGGCCTTTTTTACCCGCCTTAGCAGAGCCGGTGGCCGTAGCAAACAGGTCAAACAACAACTTTTCCCCTCGCTCCAGGGTTTTGAGAAATTGCTCCTCCTCCCGTTTCAGCTCCGTTTTGATCAGGATTTCCCGCTCTCGCACCTGCGGATAGGCTGCTTCCGCCAACTGAATGGAGGTTTCCACCACCGCTGGGGTAAAGGGATCCATGATCCCCAACAGCCGCCCATGGCGCACGATCCGCCGGATCAACCGCCGCAACACATAGCCCCGATCCACATTGGAGGGAATCACCCCATCGGCAATCAGGTGCATCACCGCCCGCGCATGATCCCCAATCACCTTCAACGAGGTTTGTTGCTCCGGGGTGGCCTGGAAATAGTCCAGTTGGGCGAGGCCGGCAGCCGTTTGAATGATTGGCAAGATCAGATCCGTCTCGTAGTTGTTGGGCACCCCCTGCAGCACCTGGGCCAGCCGTTCCAGTCCCAGGCCGGTATCGATGTTTTGCTTGGCCAAAGGGGTGAGGCGACCTTCGCTATCCCGGTTCAGCTCCATGAACACCAGGTTGTAGATTTCCAGGAAGCGGGAATCATCCTCTAGGTCGATGTGGGCATCTCCCAATTCCGGCTTGAAATCAAAGTAGATCTCGGAACAGGGGCCACAGGGACCGGTCGGGCCAGAGGCCCAGAAGTTATCCGCCTCCCCCATCCGTTGAATGCGGTGGGCCGGGATCCCTACCTCATCTCGCCATAGGGCAAAAGCGTCATCATCCTCCCGAAATACGCTCACCACCAGCCGCTCCGGAGGCAGGCCAAAGACCTCCGTCACCAGTTCCCACGCCCAGGCAATCGCTTCTTTTTTGAAATAGTCTCCAAAACTAAAGTTGCCCAGCATCTCGAAGAAGGTGTGGTGGCGAGCGGTTCGCCCAACATTCTCGATATCGTTGGTGCGCACACATTTCTGGGAGGTGGTGGCCCGTGCATAGTCGGGATCCCGTTGCCCCAAAAAAATCGGTTTAAAGGGCAACATCCCGGCAATTGTCAACAACACCGTCGGATCCTCCGGCACCAGCGAGGCACTAGGCAGCACTTGATGGCCCCGTTGGGCATAGAAGTCCAGAAAGGTTTGGCGAATTTCTGCACCGGAGAGAGATGGGAACATAGCAGGGGCAAAGGGAGACTGTATCAATTCTAAGTTTTTTGCATTCTGGGCAACCCACTCCTTCCCAGACTGGCGCCTAGTCCACGCCAATCAACGGCAAAACTAAGCGATTTCTCCGATTTATCTCAAGAGGGCAGACGCTAAAATCACCCTATCCGCAGCAGTTGTGCAAAATTTATTCCCTCCCGGTCTAACCTAGATGTATCTCTCACAACTTGTCTGCCCCCCTTGCTCCTCAGCCCCGCACCGGTTGCACGAATCGTCAGCTGGTAGGCCCTGAACTGGTATGCCCAACTGTTACTGCCTCAATCCTGCCTGTTCGCAGCCGGAAAACCCGCCGGAGGCTTCCACTTGTGCAGCTTGTGGCCATCCGCTTCTGGTTCGCAATCGCTATCGGGCATTCAAACGAATTGGGCAAGGGGGCTTTGGCTCCACTTTCCTGGTGCGCGACCAAGATATGCCCTCCAAACCTTGGCGGGTGATCAAGCAGCTACGCCCAGTGGAGAATTCACCGCAAATTGCCAAGCTTTCAGAAGAACTGTTTAACCGCGAAGCCCAGGTGTTGGAGCGTCTTGGGGAACATTCACAAATTCCCAAGCTGTTTGCCCACTTTCAGGAGGGTGGCAAATTTTATTTGGTGCAGGAGTTCGTTCAGGGCATCACCCTCTCCCAAGAAATGCACCGCAATGGGCCTTTTTCGGAGGAACAAGCCCGACAGGTGATGCAGGAGGTGCTGCTGATCCTCAGCTATGTCCACAGCCACAACACGGTTCACCGCGATATCAAGCCCGCCAACCTGATCCGCCGCAAAGAGGATCAGCGGTTGGTGCTAATCGACTTTGGGGCCGTGAAGGAGCTGGGCCCGGCCCATGAACAAGTGGTGGAAGTGACGGCGATTCGTTCCCTAGGCTTTTCTCCTCCAGAGCAGGTGCAGGGGCAGGCGGTAGGCCCCTCCAGCGATCTTTATGCCTTGGCGGCCACTTGCATCAACTTAATGACCTTAGAATCGCCGGCCAAGTTTTATGACCACGACACGGGTCAGTGGGATTGGTCGAACCGTCTACAGCTCAGCCCGGAATTCAACGCCATTTTGACCCGGATGTTGCAGCAGACTGTAAATCAACGGTTTGCTACGGCGACCGAAGTGTTGCGGGCGCTCCAGGGGATGTCGCTAGAGGAAATTAACGGCCCGGTTTCTCAGCCGATAGTTTTACCCCATCACCCGGTCGGCATCAGTCCGAGTCCGTCGATGATCTCCAGTCACTGGGCCAGACGCCGTTCGGAGGGATTTTCCCAGCCCACACCGATCGCGCGACCCACCGCTGGCGGGATCCCCTCTGGGGGTCTAGGGACTACCCCCACTGGGTTCATCAGCACCACTGGGTTTGCTCAAGGTCGGGTTACCAGCACTACGGGTTTCGGACGAGTCAAACCTGCCACGCCACCCCGAAATCAGTCTATGGCCGGAGCCGATTTGCGCGGACAATCTTTTGCCAACCAAAACTTGGCTGGTCAGGATCTGCGGCGGGCGGATCTGCGGGGAGCGGATTTTTCGGGGGCCAACCTCCAGCGGGCCGATCTGCGCGGGATCCTCTTCAATACCCCTCAACCCAGTTGGTTACAGGCCCTCAGCAGGTTGTTTGGGCGGGCCAAGACTCTGGGGGGAATCGCAGCTGGCTTGGGGGGGTTGCTGGGCTCAGGGCTCCTGGCCTTTTTGATTATCCGCCTTGCCACAGGTAATTTGGTCTACGCTTTGGGAGCAGCTTTGATCGCTTTGGTGGTGGCCGGCTCGGTGCTTTGGTCGATGACAGGGCGGGTGAGCTTGGCCCAACACACAGAGGAAACCAACAAACGCTTTACCAGCTTTCGCAAAGCTGACCTACGGGGGGCACAGATGGATGAGAAGTTCCGGGAGTTTGCCCGGCGGCAGGGTGCCTTGCTGGGTTAGAGAGATGGATTTGAGAAGCTGATGACGTGACTCGAACACGCGACCTGCTCATTACGAGTGAGCTGCTCTACCAACTGAGCTACATCAGCAGGGTATGCTTCAACAGTTGAAAGACTCCGAAAACCCGAGCGGCCACCAAGTCTGGGTTTCTTGTCATTCCCCTGAATTGAGCTTATCGATTCTATCTCATCCCCGCCGCGCTCGGGATCCCCAACGCCAGCGCAACAATCCGAAAGACAATGCCAGGGTTAGCCATGCCATCCAATCGCCGCTGCGGCTGAAAAAGGTTTGCTCCGAGCGCCGCATCACCTCTCCAGTAATCACCCCCCGCTGAAAAATCGGGCCTACCTGTTGCAGCCGCCCCGAGGGATCCACCACCAAATTGCCGCCGGTATTGTTCACGAACACTACGCTCCGCCGATTTTCAATAGCCCGGAAAACCGAAAGCTTGCCGTGCAGCATCGGCCAGTGACTGTTGCCAAACCAGCTATCATCCGAGATCACAATCAAAGACTCTGCCCCATTGCGAGTCAACGTCCGACTCGGCGCAGGCAAAACACTCTCCAGACAGACCATCACCCCCAGAGCCCCGAAACGCTCACCTCCCGCCAGAGGCCGATATCCATCCGGTGAAGGCACATACCGCCCCGACTCGAAATAGGGAAAAATCCACTGCTTGCCAAACAAATCCAGCAGATTACCCTGAGCATCGAACAGCAGGGCGGTGTTGAAAAACTGCATTTGATCATCAGGCAGATCCACTGTGCGGGGATCCGGCTCAGTGGCACCCGTAATCAGCGCTCCTGTGGGGAGGAGGATCCCTTGCATTGGCTCGAGCACATAGGGTTCCAACCCCGTGTTGAGCAACCGCGCCCGCAACGCCCCCTCCGGCCAGATCACCAACTCCGCCCCTTTCGCCACCGCCTGCCTAGAAAGTTGATGCAGCTCTCGATACCGCTCTATGCGATACTCCCAACTGCGATCTGCCTCCAACCAAGCCACCTGCTGTACAGCCCCCACCCGAAAACGGGGAGCCCCTGCGCCCGCCGCCCAGTTATCGAAATACGCCAACCGCCAGCCCCCATAGGCCAATACGGCTCCACTCAGACCTAACCCCAAAGCCAGCGTCCGCCAGAGGGTTGAACGGTCAGAGAGCTGGTTCTTCCAGATCTGCCAACCTTGGGTGGCCACTTGCCAGAGCAGCCCATTGACGAACACCGCGAAGAAGGTCACGCCCCAGATGCCTGTCACATCGGCCATTTGGATCCCTAAAGGCCAGTCAAACAGCAGGGATCCCCAATGGAAGGGAATTGGAGACCACAGCAAGCCCAACAATCCATCCAACCCTGTCCAGACGGTGGCTATGCCCAGAGGACGCACCCAAGCGGGCAGGGGCCGACTGAGGTAAAGGCTGAGCAGCGTAGCGGTGGTGAAAAACAGCGGAATAAGCGGAGCGACCACAAATCCGCCCAGGATCTCCCAAGCGCTGAGCACCTTGACGGAAAAGGGATCCACCCAGAAGGCATAGAGACAAACACAGAACCAAAGGCTGTAGGCCAAGCCCAGTCGCCGCCATCCTTGCCGTTGTTCACACAGATAAAACAGCGGCGCCAAACCCAGCAGTGCCCCCGGGAACCAGTGCAGCCAACGATTGGGGGAGCCCAGGCAGAGCAGCAGAATGGTCAAGATGATCAGCCAGTGCTCTCTCCACTCGGTGCCTCTCTGATTTGACAGATTCTCCTGCCAAGTTGAGCGTTCTGGTTCCAGCTTTATTACCATCTCATCTGCCGCTCCATGTCCTGGGGGATCCCTAGACCCTTCTCCTCAACGGGCTGCGGATCCCTCAGCCAAGCATACCTCTTTCGTCACTTTCGGAAATTTCGATGAGTTTACATCATTTCAGCAAAATTTCCGACTACGAGAAATCAAGTCTTTCTCCCAACTTGACAGAAGAGGCGTATGGTGCCTCCAGTTACCTTATTGCGGATACCACTGCTCTCGCCAGCCGCGCATTTGATCGATCTCCGCCTGTTGGCTGGCCAAAATCGCCTCCGCCAACTGGCGAATTTCAGGCCGTTGGGATTTTTCTAGGGCCTCTTCTGCCATGATCACAGCCCCTTCATGGTGGCGGATCATCGCCTCGATAAAGCGCAAATCAAACCAATCGTTGGCAGATCCCAAATCACTATCCATGCGCATATCGGAGAGTCTTTCCGGGGTCATCGCCATCATGTGCCCCATCTCCTCATGCCACATCAGCGGATAACGGGGTGCCTCTGGGTACCAACTCGGCCGCCAAGCCTGCATTTGCTCAATTTCTTCGCTTTGGGCCGCCAAAATCGCCTCCGCCAACTGGCGAATTTCAGGCCGTTGGGATTTTTCCAGGGCCTCTTTTGCCATGATCACAGCCCCTTCATGGTGAGGAATCATGGCATCGATAAAGCGCAAATCAAAAGCTTCATCTGCAGGGCCCAAGCTCATCGCGTGAGTCCCATGGACAGAGGGATCCGCATTTTTCACATGAGCAGCCGATTCTGCTCTTAAACCCATTCCAATCTCCGCAAGGGCAACCACACTGGTCAGGATCAGGCCATAGGCTGCTTTGTTCCGGATCATCGGTCACCTCCAACTGACAACAACACAGAGCCCATCCTAAAGGTTTCAGCCGACTGGAGAGTCAAGCACTTCTGCTATCCTGGCATCCATCCCCTCGGGATCCTTTTTCTCTGGGAGCACAGGTATGACCGGCCAGGTGATTACCATCGACCATCCCCTGGTGCAGCACAAACTCAGCCTCATGCGCCGCGTTGAGACCACCACCGCCGAATTTCGGGCCCTGATGCGGGAGATCAGTCTGCTGATGGCCTACGAGGTCACCCGCGATTTGCCCCTCAAACCGGAATCGATCCAAACCCCAATGGCTTCGATGTTGGCGCCGATGCTGGCAGCAGAGAAAAAGTTGGTGCTCGTCTCGATCATGCGGGCTGGACAAGGGATCCTTGACGGCATGTTGGAGCTGATCCCGGCAGCACGGGTAGGGCATATCGGCCTATACCGGGATCCCCATACCCTGATCCCCATCGAGTACTACTTCAAGGTGCCCACTGATATTGAGGATCGGGAGGTGTTGGTGGTGGATCCGATGTTGGCTACAGGCCATTCAGCCACTGCAGCTGTTCTCCGTCTGCGTCAGACCCGCCCCAAGTCGATCCGCTTTGTCTGTTTGGTGGCTGCCCCAGAAGGGATCCAACATTTCCATGAGCAGAACCCCGATGTACCCATCTACACTGCCGCAGTGGATGACGGCCTAGATGAGCACGGCTACATCATCCCCGGCCTGGGGGATGCGGGGGATCGCCTGTTTGGTACCCGTTGAGGTGGCTTGAGGTTGACTCTGAGGCAGAGGTTAGGAAGCTGGACTGGCGGACAACAACTGTTCTCCCTCCAGCATGCGAGCGGCAGCGCTGAGTAGCTCCTCTTCCAGATAGGGTTTGGTGAAGTAGGCGGTTGCCCCCAGTTCCCGCGCCGTTTGCCGGTGCCGTTCGGCTCCCCGTGAGGTGAGCATGGCCACAGGCAGACGGTTGAGGGTACTGTCTTCCCGTAGACGAGTCAGCAACTCCAGTCCATCCATCCGCGGCATTTCGATGTCGCAGAAAATCAGATCGCAGGGCAAACCACCCCGCAGCTTTTCCCAGGCATCCTGGCCATCCCGGGCCTGTTCCACCCGGTAGCCCACCTTCTGGAAAGACATCGAGAGCAACTCGCGCACCGTAATCGAGTCGTCCACGATCAGCACCGTGGTTTGGTGCACCTCTTCCGGTGTGGGTTCATCATCCCGATGATCCAACCAGAAGCGGTTCAGATCCCGACGACGACCGTGGGCCATATCCACCAGCTCGATGATGTCGGCAATCGGCAACACCCGCCCGTTCCCCAGCACCGTCGCCCCGGAAATACCCGGCGGCTTGGCCACAGGCCCGCGCAGTTGCTTGATCACGATTTCCTGCTCTTCCACAAAGCTGTCTACCTGCAGGGCAACATACTGGCCAGCACTTTGCAGGATGACGATGGGGATGATGCCCTCATCCTGGCTGATGCTGTAGACCTCAGAGCGGCTGCGGTTGTGGCTGCGGCTGTAGGCCAACAGATCCGAGAGGGGTTGGAAATGCAGGCGTTGATCCCGCCAGGGAATGGTGGGCCGCCCTTGCTCGTCCATCTGCACTTCGTCGGCAGGAATATCCAGCATCTCCTCTACCCCATCGAGGGGGAAGGCCATCAGGGCTTTGTCGCTGACACAGACCATGGCTTTGGAAATGCTCAGAGTGAGGGGCAGGCGGATGGTGAAGGTGGTGCCTTTACCTTGCACAGAATCCACCTGAATGCTGCCGCGCAGTTCACTGATGTTGCGGCGCACCACATCCAGACCGACACCTCGTCCGGCCAGATCGTCTACCTCTCCCTCGTCACGGGCACTAAAGCCAGGGTTGAAGAGGATGTTGAACACCTCGTCTTCATCCGCTTGCTCCGACAGCAGGCCCAGCCGTTGGGCTTTGGTTCTCACTTTGTCCACCGGGATCCCACCCCCATCATCCGAGACGACCATAATGGTTTGGTTGCCTTGATAGAAGGCTTTGATAGTGATCTTGCCTTCGGGGGATTTGCCGGCACGGCGGCGCTCCTCAGGCGGTTCGATCCCGTGCACTAGGGCATTGTTCACCAGGTGGGTCATCGGGTCATAGAGTTCTTCGAGGATGGCCTTGTCGATCAGGGTGTCGCGCCCCTCTACCACCAAGTTGGCCTGCTTACCGGTCTTGATGGAGAGATCTCGAATGGCCCGGGGGAGCCGGTCGGCAATTTGCGAGAAGGGCACCATGCGCGCCCGGTTCAAGCCCTCCTGGAGCTGAGTGGTCACTTGGCGGAACTGGCGGGTGATCTGCTCTGCCTCGTCCACCGCAAACTCAATATCCGAAGACGACTCCCTTACCCGCACGATCAACTCGATAATTTCTTGAGCCAGGGTATGGAAGGCCGTGAACTGATCCATCTCCAACTTGTCGAAGTCTTGGCCGGAGGAGTGACCACTCCTGTTGTTAGATCCGCCAGATCCGCCTGGCTTGCCTTCTCCATAGCGACCGGAGCCAACAGTAACCGCGCCGCTGTAGGCGGAGCTACGGCTGGAAAACAAAGCCGATTCCAGCAAAGAACGGTCATATTGATCCCGCATTTGCTGGCCCAAATCCCCCAACTGCTGTACCCGTCCCAAAAGGCCATCTAGGAACTGGCGCAGACGCGTTTGGTTTTGCTCCATGCTGTTGCGGTTGACCACCAACTCTCCCACCAAGTTGTTGATGGAGTCGAGGTGGCGCACTTCCACCCGCATCACCGGGTTACTAAAGGCAGGGGTTCGCCGGGTGCTGGGGGCTGTCACCGCTGGGGTTGGTGCGGTAACCGGAGCAGCAACGGTAGGAGTCGGTACTGATGCGGCAATCGGGGCTTTGGGAGCTGTGCCCAAGTCTCCCAACAGAGATTCCAGTTGTGCCTCAAAATCGATTCCAACATCACTGGTGGCCACAGGTTCTGGGGCAAGAACAGGCTCTTCAAGGGTGGCTGTTGGCTCTCCTTCATCGAAGAGGGCGGCCAAATCATCCAAGCGGGGGCCGGAGTCGAAGTCCAAGTCCTCTATCTCTGCTTCTGCCGCCAGGCTGGACTCACTGGCAAAGAAGTCATCCTCGGCAAAGAGTCCGGCCAATTGGCTTTCCAAATCCACCTCTGCCGGAGCAGGGGGGAGTTCTGGTTCGGGCATAAGCGCTGCTGCGGGGCTGTCCAGTTCTTCGCCAAAGCTCGTAACGGCCTCTTCCTCGGCGAAGAACTGACTCAATTCGTCCAGATCAACTTGCCCATCCCCATCTGCATCCATGGCCGAGAGCGAGGGATTGGTCTCCAGATTTAAGCCTTCGGTATCCGCCTCATCCGTAAACAGGGCATCGAGGCGGTCGAAAGAGGCTTCGGTAGAGGCGGCAATGCCTCCCAAGTCGGTGGACTGCGGTTCCACGAGGGCCTCTTCTTGGGCCGGGAACATGTCTTCCAGCAGACTCCAATCTGTATCGCCCGCGCTGACTGGTTCGGGAAGTTCTGCCGCCGCGGATTCTGGTGCGCCCCAAGCCCAAGCCTCAGACAAGTCTGACAAGTCTGACGGAGGCACCTCGAGCGTAGTCTCTGGGCTCACTGTCTCCTCTAGGTCATCACTAGAGAAGAGATCACCAAAGCTAAGCTCCGCTTCTGTGTCTGCTGTGGGCGGTAGCGGCATCGAGTCCTCTGCGAGAACAAAGGAGGCTTCTTCAGATTCACCAGATTCAACGGGTGTCTCTGGTTCTGTCCACAGGCTGTCTGGGGGTGCGGCAAACTCCTCCAAGCGGGGAAAAGGCTCATCTGCTAGGAAGTCTTCAAACTCGGCTGAATCTACCGATTCTGGGGTGGAGAACAGGGAATCGGCTTCCCCTGCAGGTGTGGAAAAGAGCTCTTCTAGACTTTCCTCTTCCGCATCGAGGGCTAGAGTATCGGAGAACTCCACCTCCTGAGATCCTGTCTCTGCCGGTTGTGAGAAATCCGAGGCCAAATCCTCCCAATCCGATAGCTCGGCAGGGGGAGAAAAATCATCCAGATCCAGGCCGGCAGGAGGTTCGGCCAAAAAGTCTGCGGCAGCATTTTCAAGATCTGACTCCAGATCTGAGGGTTTTGCCCCCCAAAGCTCGGCTCCGAACTCTGCAAATTCAAAACTGGATCCATCCGAGCCCAACAGATTTGCCTCTTCAGCCACACCTTCTGGAGCAAGTTCCTCCGCCGATTCTGCCAGCAAATTTGCCAGGGATCCGGTGGCCTCCTCGGCTCCGGGGGTGAAACCGGGCACCTCACCCATCCACAGGTCAAAAGCATCCTCCGGTGCGGCTTCCTCGACGGATCCCTCGGAAATGAGGTCGGATGCAGGCGCTGGCTCAGCAGAATAGGTCAGAAAATCTAGCGCCGACGGGGAATCCTCAGCGGGAGGCTCTGTCCAGGTGGATAACGCCTCTGCTGCAGACGACGGGGAAAGATCCCAGGACTGACCGGTCTCCTCAGCCCACTCCAGCTCTGGGGGTTCTGCCGGTAAAGACTCCGCCACCGCTTGATCCACCACTTCTGCAAACAGATCCGACAAATCCCCTTCGGCTTTCACCTCCTCCAGCCGTTGGCTCAGATCCTCGAGATCTTGCGAGAAAGGCTCGGGGGAGGGTGCGAGCAGTTCCGGTGGTGGTTCTTCGATACCAGAAAGCTCTTCGGCATTGGCAAACAGATCGTCAAAGGCAGTGGAGGCTTCCTCTTCCAAACCCAAGGGGGTGGGGTCAAAGCCTTCTAGGTCAGAGGCTAAGCTGATCTCCGGTTCACTACCCAGTTCGGGTGGGGTTGCGCCCAAACCAGAATCTGAGGAGGGATCCCAATTCCCCCACAGATCCTCGGCTTCGGTTTCCCCAGCAGAAGCAATTTCCGGCTCCCATCCCTCGCCAGGGCTAACTGCATCTGGCCAGCTCAGATCCAGTTCCGCCTCCCCCATGTCTGGGATGAACAGGTTGCCTGGGGCAGCGCCCTCTTCCAACGTCCACTCCGATTCTGCACCAGATGGTTGCTCCTCCAACAACAGATCCCAAGCGGCTTCTACACCCTCGGTTTCCGGCAACGCACTCTCTCCGATCCAATCCCATTCGGAGGATCCCTGCGATAAGTCGCCGCTGGCGCGAACGGGAGTCTCGGGGGCTTCTTCTAAAGGCTCGGGTTCCCAGCTCAGGTCAGAGCTGAAACGCTCTTCTGGAGGGATCCCGGCAGCCGCCCACTCCTCTGGTGCACCAATGCCATCGGGTTCTGGGAACAGAGGTTCTGGCTCTGCCGCAACCTCAGGTTCTGGCTCCCCAGTCAGGCCGAAGTCGAAGGCTTTGAGGGTTTCTGGCTCTTCAAGGGCTACTGGAATAGGACAGAAGGCCAATAGCTCAGCGGAAGGCTCAATGCTGCTTGCCGTGCCACTGCCCAGCGATTGGTGGGCTTGCTTCAGATCCCGCAATACTGGCAGCGCCAGTTGGCGCAGATCCTGGCCGGGATCCGCCAAAATTTCACCAATCAGACGGGTCAGAGAAGTCCACCCCCCCACGTCTAGCCCTGAGGACTGTCCCAGATCGTGCAAAGATTGCGCCAAGGTTTGCAGCGCCGGTCGAGTTGCCGGATCGTCGGGTCGTTTGAACAGATCCAACATCTGGCGCAGCAAAGGAGGGATCTGCTGTTGCACCAGCACCTCTAGAGGAGCCAAGGGTGCGCTGGGGGCTGCGGGTTGAGCCAATTGTTGCAATTCTGCGGAAGCGGCTACCTGCTCAGGTCTGCCTTCCAAAATTAATTGTTGCCCCTGTTTCAAGTCCCGTAGGGCAACCAAGGCCAAAGTGCGCAGATCTGTGTCGGGGTTTTGGAGCGCTTGCCCTACTGTTTCTGTTAGCTGTTGCCAGCCGGTGAGGGCATGGGTCTGGCCAATCTCTGTCAAGATGCTGTTCACTTGGGCCAATCGCTCCCGGATATCTGTTTGATCCCGCTGCTTGAACAGATCCAACATCTGACGTAACCGTTGCGGCACCACCTCGGCCATATCCTGTTGGAGGGTGCGGGCCACCGCTGCAACCACAGGAGCCGGGGTGGGGGTGGGAACGGATCCCTCGCCGAGGAGGTTTTGAATATGCTTTTCGGTTTCCTGAAAAACAGGCTCCAACTCTGCCAAGGTTGCGTTGCCCACTTCTTCAGTCAGGCCCCGAGGACTTTGCAGCTCTTCTAAAAGCATCGACAGACTGTCGAAAGCCCGTAACAGTAGAGTTTCCAGGTGTTGATCCACCGGCACTCCGCCCGGATGGGAGCGAAAGATGTTGAAGAAATCCTCCATACGGTGGGCTGTCCGCTGGATGCTGGTCAGGCCGAGCATGGCGGATCCCCCCTTGATGGAGTGAGCGGCCCGAAACAGCTCATTGATCAGCTCTGGGTCATTCATGCTGTCCCGCAGGCTGAGGAGCACTTGTTCGATCGTTGTCAGGTGATCCCGGGCTTCTTCAATGAAATAACTTAGGATCCGCTTCTGTGCTTCTTCGTTCATGACAGGAGGCCCTTCCTACAGCCCACAGTATTAATCAGTAGTAACAGATCAGACAGATTGAAGCTCGTTTATGCGGAGATTTAGGTGCGCCATGCAACAAGGATCCCTGGATAAAAAGGGCTAGACCCCCTCTATTGAGATCCTTCTCCCTAGAATGCCCTCAAAACGGTAGAATTGCTCATTCATCCCCAACCCGGAATCGACCTACCGAAGTTTGCAGCTCACGAGCGATACTCACCAACTGCTGCAGCGAGGCGGCCACCTTTTGAGACTCTTTTGAGGTCTCGTTGGCGGTCAGCTCCACCGATTGCATCACCTGCGCCACAGAACGGGAGGTTTCCGTCTGTTGCACGGTGGCCTGAGAAATGGCCCGCACCAACCCATCGATTTGCCGACTGACGCCAATGATCTCGTCCAAGCTGTTCTTGGCCTGCTCGGCCCGCCGAGTGCCCTCGATCACTAGCTGGGTGCCTTCCTCCATAGCCGTCATCACGTTGCCGGTTTCCGACTGGATCTGCAACACGATCTGCTCGATCTCTTTCGAGGCTTTTGCAGCCCGGTCTGCCAGTTGGCGCACCTCATCGGCCACAATGGCAAAGCCCCGCCCCGATTCCCCGGCACGGGCAGCCTCAATACTGGCGTTCAAGGCGAGCAAGTTGGTGCGGGAGGCAATTTGAGAGATCAAGGCGACGATCTTGGAAATTTCCTGGGAGGATTCCGCCAATCGCTTCACCTTACGGGTGGTTTCCGCCACGGTTTCTCGGATCTCTAGAATGCCGCTCACGGTGCGATCCACCGCTTCTCCCCCTCGGGATGCTGCTTCTGTTGCCTGTGCAGTCACATTGGCTGCCTCACGGGCATTGCTGGCCACCTCTTGAATAGAATCCGTCATCATTTGAATGGAGTTGAGGGAGGTGGAAATATCCTCCGCCTGGCGCAAAGCATCAGCAGAAAGGCTGCGAGCAAAGTCCTCATTTTGGAGAGCCGCATCATTCACGGAGGTGGCGGCGCGTTTCACCTGGCTAACAATATCTCGCAGGCTGCGGATGGTCAGGTTAAAGGAGTCGGCAACGGCCCCGAGTACGTCAGCAGTCACTTCTGCCCGTACGGTGAGGTCGCCTCGAGCGGCACCTTCCACATCGTCTAGCAGGCGGATCACCTGGCGCTGTAGGTCTTCCTTGGCCTGCCCCTGTTCGGTGGCCCGTTGGTTTAACTCTGTGAAGTTGGCTTCAATGGCTGCAACCATTTGGTTGAAGCTGTTGGCCAGGCAACCCAACTCGTCATTGGCACCGGCTTTGGCCCGTACCGAATAATTCCCTTGCGCCAAAGTAGCAAAGTGGCTGGCCAATTCATTGGTGCTGGAGCGAATTTGCTTGGCATTGTTAGCGCCAAGCAGTACCCCTGCCCCTGTACCGATAACTCCACCCCCAATCACGCCCCCAATCAGGCGAGCACCCCCACTGGCCGGGATCCCGAGGCCGATCACCAACCCAGCGGCCAAACTGACGGCCCCTTGAATCAGTGCCATGGCCAACTGCTGATCGGCGATCGGTCGATTGGAGAGGCCGGAGAATACCCCGGCTGCCTTGGCCGTCGGAATCGGCATGGAGGAAGTCGGTGTCCGAGGTTGCGAACTGGAGGTCGTCCCTGCACTCACTCCAGCCATCGAGGTCATATCACCGGCTTCACCTTCATCCCCGTAGAAAATATCCATCTGCCCACTGCCGTCCATATCGGCGATCTCTCGATCCAGGCTGTCGAGTTCATCAATGTCAAACAGAGTGGGGCCAGGGCTGGCTGTGTCTTCTTCGGGGGCAGGGATCGGCTCGCTCATCGGGGCGGCCAACTCTGTGGGTAGGCTCTCTTCCAGGGATCCCTCATCTCCGAAAGCGGGTAGAGAGAAACCCATCTGATCCGGAAAATCTTCGCTACCGGCCACCTGAGTGATGGACTCGCTTTCCATCGCCTCGAGGGGCTCTTGATCGAACTCATTTAGGAAGGCAAAATCGTCATCGGTCACGCGATCTTCTGGTTCTTCCACAATCGGTGGTGTCAGCAGAGAGCTTGGCTCAAAAGATTCACCAGAGGGATCCGGCATCTGTAGCCCAGTCTCAAAGGGATCCTCAAATCCTTCTTCTCCAGCGAAGATATCCTCATCAGTTCCCACTGGGAAGGGATCCCCTCCAAAGGGGTCGGCAAAAGGATCTGGCGCAGAAAAGTCCTCCGATCCCTCTTCTATGCCCTCAAACTGCGGGAAGGGATCCCCTTCCGGAAACCCATTTGGATTGGAGAAGACATCGGACGTGGAGAAATTCTCCTCCTGAAGGCTCTCCATTGCTTCTGGATAGGGCATATCCGCCAATTCCGGCGCCATTTGCAACAGCTCATCCAGGCCTTTTTGCGCCGACTGCAACTCATCCGGGCTGCTGGAGGTTTGCAGAATGATGTCGTAGGTGTGACGAGCTTCAAGCAACTGACCCGCCTGCTTTTGAGCAGAAGCCAGCAACAGCTTGACAGCAGTATCCTGCGGCTGAGCAGCGATCACCTGGTTGAACAACCGCACCGCCTGGACGTAGTCTCCTTGCCAAAATGCGGCCACCGCATCGGTGTAGTCTCTTCGATTGTTCGCGCTCGAAACCATGGATCCTCCCTTCACTGCTTCGTTACCTCTGTTCGCGCTTCAACACGGATTCAACGGAACTCTCCTCAACACCCATACCCCAGAACCTCTCGTGGTATATATGAGTTATATCCCCAGTGTGTTCTGCGGCCTCTGCTCTCCCAACCTCTGGCAATTTACCTGACAATTTACTTTTTACTTTTTGCGACCTGTCGAACGCTCCGTTGGGGAGATCGGGGAGGGGGCATCCTCGAGAACTGGATGACTCCCATAGAAGATTAGGTAATTTCAGCTTTTCCCCTCTCCAAAATGGTTCAATCTGATCGTTTGATACGAACTATACACCCTCTCCCCACCGACACTTCATCACCCCCAATGATTAGATCTCAGGATGGCTGACTGATCCAGCAATGGCAAGGTTGACCCCGTCTCGGCCACCATCCATTCCCCCCGCAAAAAGGGAGCCATAGCTTCGGGAGCCGTGAAGGCAGGCCGTACCGATTCGGTCTTCAGCCATTCCATGCCCACAATTAAATCCACAGCCAAGCCCATGAGCAAATCTTGTTGCTCCATGACCGCCACCACCGGGAGCTCAGTGCGATCCACATTCAAGGGTGGGCTAATTCCCAAAAACTGCCCGAGATCAGCGACCCAAATGATTTCGCCCCGCAAATTGAGGGTGCCTAGCAAAACAGGTGCCACATTGGGCATGGGGGTGATTTTCTCAGGCCCAATGCTCATCACCTCCACCACCGAAACTGCTGGCAGAGCAAATTGTTCTCCAGTCGTCACCTTGAACTTCAGGAATAGCTCCCCTTCTGGGGCCTCCATTTCCTGTAATTCTTGGGTCTCATCCCCTATTAATAAATCCAGATCCCCCAGCATGGTGCTCCCCCGCGTGATGGTTTGATGCATATTAGCGGCCCGCTTATACCCTTCTCCAAAAGTGCTGGAGTACAGCGTGCCTTGCGGGCATCACCGGAAGGGATGGGTAACGGGCGGTTCTTAACCTCTCAATAATTGTTTAATCGTACCTACTAATTCTTGAGGCTGAAAGGGCTTGGCAATATAGGCATCAGCCCCCTGCCGGATCCCCCAGTAGCGATCAAATTCTTCCCCCTTAGAGGAACACATCACAATCGGTGTGTTTTGGGTCAGAGGATCGGCTTTGAGGCGACGGCACACTTCGTAGCCATTCATGCGTGGCATGACAATATCTAGCACGATCAAATCTGGCCTGTCGCCCTGCACCGCTTCTAGGGCTTCCAATCCATCCCCAACAACGGTCACCTCCAGCCCACTCTGCTTCAGCAAGTTGCTGATCATCTCCCGCTGAGATTGGCTGTCTTCTACAACCAAAACGCGACTCATTTCCGGTTGATCTCCCGCAACTGGTTTTTGATGGTAGCTAGTAATTCCTGAGGTTTGAAGGGTTTGGTCACATAGGCATCCGCCTGGTTGCGCTTAGCCCACTCGATGTCAAAGGCCTGATCCTTGGTGGAACACATGACGATGCGAATGTGCTTGGTACTTTCATCTCCCTTCACTTCTCGGCACACCTCGTAGCCATTCATACGCGGCATAACCACATCCAGCACCACTAAGTCCGGCTTTTGCTGACGGATAGCATCCATGGCCTCTACGCCGTCCATGGCTGTCGAGACTTCCAACCCACTGTCGGAAAGCAGACTAGAAATGGTCTCTAGGTAGGTACGGTTGTCATCCACCACCAGCACTTTACTCATCGTTGTCTTGCTCCTGTTGTTTTTGGCACCCCACCCGTTGCGCCTGCTTCGATTGAGACCTGGTATGATCTCGCTCCAGCTCCCTGATGCTAGGTTGGCTGTGCTACCCCTATTGTTTCGATGGGGTTACCCTTCTGTCCAGTATTCCCTCTTTGGGAGGGTTTGGCTGCCACTTCTTTGACTCACTGTTGCTTACTCATTAGGGCTGCGTTTCGGAGGTGGGCCTACATAGGATTCAACAATGGTCAGTAATTCCTTCTCAGCGAAGGGCTTGCTGAGGAATTCGTTAGCTCCGGCCATGCGGGCTTTGATGCGGTCGGTGAAGCCATCTTTGCCGGTCAGCATGATCATGGGGGTTTGGCGAAATTGGCTGGACTTGCGCAACATGGCACACAGCTCGTAGCCGTCCAATTTAGGCATGGCCACATCGCAGAGGATCATGTCGGGGTTGAGAAGAAACACCTGCCCTAGGGCTTTGAGAGGGTTGCCGATGGTGGTCACCTGATAGCCCTCGTTCTGCAAGATAAACTCCACGGTTTTTTGGATGGCCATGGAGTCGTCGATGCAGAAGATGTGGCTGGGTTTGCCGCTCAGGCTGACGGGACGACTGGGTTTAGGTTCTGCAATCAGGATAGGTTCTGACAGTTGAATGGCCCCCTGCCGGACATAGGGGTAGATGGCTTTGGCTACAGTCAGGGTATCTCGACCGAGGTAACGCCCCATTTGACGGATGCTGGTTTTGCCGTTTGACCACTCGCTCAGGGCCTTGAAAACAGGGGCAGGCAGATTTTGCTGCAGGGGGGTGGGGTTGAGGAGGGTGGGGGCTTGGTTGGGGGTTTGGATGTAGGGGTATAATTTTTTCCACTCCTGCACTTGCGTCACAATCTCCGTCAGTAGCGGGGTAACGGGGAAGGTGGTTAGCTGAGGGGCTAACGGGGATCCGGCCTCAAAAATAAAAGAGCCGTGGTGGAGGCTGAGCAGATCGAAGAGGACTTCCCGCACCATGCTCAGGAGGATTTGTTTGCCTTGGCTGGGGTTGAGTTTGTGGTTTTCGAGTAAAGACCAGAGGCGGTTGTACTCGGGAGCGTTGACGGCGGCCTTGTGGGGGATCTGGATTTGGTCGAGGGCGGCTTCTACCTTGAATCGGTGTAGGTAGTCCCGCAGGCGGGTGATGTTGCCTTCAGTGTCGGAGGCGTAGATGATCCGCCCGTTGAGAAAAAAAACAAACCAGTAGGCGGAGGGGCTGGCCTCCACGAAAAGCTCCCCGGTGCGCTGGCCCAACTCGATCAGCTGGAGGATGCTGCGGATATCGATCTCTTGTAGTTTCCCCTGCATGGGAGCCCTGCCTAAAGTCCAGCGAGATATGACTATTATGCCGTTAGTCTTCTTAGTGCTATCCCAAACTGCGGTGGATTGGGCCGTTTCTGCAGAAAAGACTTGGAGTTTGCTCCGTTCCAATCCTCCGATTCCCACTGGGGTGGCCGCTGCCGGTCGCGGGATCCCGGCGGCTGTCACAATAGAAGGGATCCGAATCTGTTGCTCCCTTTCTTCTGTAAAGTCTATGCTCCTGTTTCTCTCTGCCTGGGTACTTGGCCCATTGCTGGCGATCTATACTCTTCTGTTTGTACTGCGCATCTTTCTGTCTTGGTACCCGCAACTGGATACCGCCCGACTGCCTTACGCTCTGGTGATTGGGGCAACGGAATTTCTGTTGCGGCCCACTCGCAAGTTGATTCCACCTTTGGGGGGAGTGGATATGGCCCCTGTGGTTTGGGTGGGCTTGGTCACTTTACTGCGGGAGGTTTTGCTGGGTCAGCAGGGGTTGCTGACGATGGCTTTGCACTGAAGAATTTGCATTGAGAATGCTTGAGGGGTTTGCAGAGCCCACCAGTCTGGGCTGGGCTGCTCTGCCATTTTTGGGAACCCCGTTGCGGCTATTGGGGCACTGGGATCCCACTTACCCCCAACTGGTGGCGTCGGCTGGGGTAATCGGCGAGGCTCACC
Source organism: Synechococcus sp. Nb3U1 (assembly GCF_021533835.1). Taxonomy (NCBI): domain Bacteria; kingdom Bacillati; phylum Cyanobacteriota; class Cyanophyceae; order Synechococcales; family Synechococcaceae; genus Synechococcus; species Synechococcus sp. Nb3U1. The sequence continues at coordinate 136,633 of NZ_JAKFYQ010000003.1, forward strand.
GACAGCGCCCGGGATCCGGCCAGGCTGGAAGCGGGGATGCGGATGGTGCCCTGAAACACCTGACCATTGGGGGGAAGTTCTCCGGGCAAGCCTTGGGTGAGGGCATTGATCGCCCGGCCATTGTCGTCAGTGATGTTCATGAAGCTGTAGAGGAAGCGCACCGTCTCCGCTGAGTTGTTTTGCATGGCTACATTGAGAACCACCTGACCTCCTTCTCGACGGGCGGAGAGCACCTGCATGGAAACCTGTCCGCTAGCGGCAATTTGCTGGGGTGGGGGGGTGGGAATGATCGGAGGGGGTGTCGGAGTGGGAGGGGGTGTCGGAGTGGCGGCAAGCGGTGTGGGTGGGGGCGTGGGAGCTTCCGCCAGTTCTGGGGAAAGGCTAGGGGTTGGAGTGGGGGTGGGTGTCGGGGTTGGGGGGGGCGTTGCGGTCACCAGGGGGGTTGGGGTGGGAGCGGGCTTGAGGTTGGCCTCGGCTTCGGCAATCACTTGCGCTTCATTCACCAGAGGTACCGTGCGGGGATCCCGTGCTTCGCCTGGGGCGGCAGCACCGTCGGAACTGACAACGGGAGAAGAGACCCCCGAGAGGGCTCGTTGGCCAAATAGATAGCCTAGACAGGCGCTCAACACCGCTGTGAAGAGAAACGCACTCAGCCAAAACAACACCCCAGAGAGTGTGGAGGCGAGATCCCGCGATGGTGTGGCTTGGCTCCTCAACGGACAACGGCTCCTGCTGCTCAGACTGCTTTACCCATGATACGAAAGGTTAAGGAGCCTGAGGGTTGAGGGGGGTGGAGTTTTTGCTCTGTTGCGGACGGGTCTGTAGAGTGGTGCTATCCAAATTGGGCAGTCGATCCCCTAACCACCAACCCGGATCCTCCCAGGTGAGGGATCCCAGCCATTTTCTGGCTTGATCTGCTAGAACCAAGCCCAGCAAAACTGGGGCAGTGGTCAAGCTGAGGGCAAGATGGATCCAACCAGCAGTGGGGGACTGAGATGCCGCTTTCGGAGCCTGGATGTCCTGGATATTCTGCATGACAAGGCTTTCGCTACTCTATGTAAACTCGTTCCCATCCTAACCCCCATGCCGATCGTGCTTATCTGTGGCCCGGCTCGCTCCGGCAAAAGTCGTCTGGCCGAAAAGCTGGCGATGGCTTCGGGTTTATCGGTGATGTATCTGGCTACTGGGCCTAAAGCTGATCCGGTGAGGGATCCGGAATGGGCAGAACGGGTGCAACGGCACCGGCAGCGACGACCGTCCAGTTGGAAAACCTGGGAAACAGGCCTGGATTTGAGTGCAAAACTAGAGAAGTTGCCGCAGCCCTGTTGTGCTCTGGTGGATTCCTTGGGGGGCTGGGTGGCCCAGGGATTGGACTATTCTCCCTCAGAATGGGATCCCTGGGTGCAGTCTTTCCTGGCCCACCTAGAGGGCTTTGCCGGGTATGTGATTTTGGTGGCGGAGGAGGTGGGGTGGGGGGTGGTGCCCGCTTACCCGATGGGGCGCTTGTTTCGGGATCGGCTGGGGGAGTTGACCCAGAAAGTGGGGGTCGTGGCGGATCAGGTCTTTTTGGTCACGGCAGGTTTTGCCCTGGAGATCAGCCGCTTGGGGATCCCGGTGGATCAGGTGTGGCAGGTGTGGGATCCCGGTGATCCAGAGCTGCGATAAGCTGCAAAAGGCCCCATGGCGAGAAATCCCTGGCTCTGTTCAAGGTTCATAAATGCTCGCATAGCTGTGAAATTGTGCCCATCACCCTTTACCTTTCTGCCAAAGCCATCCAAACCCTGGATTTGACTCCGGGACATGAGTTGATGCAAACCGTGATGGCGGATCCCGCTCGGGCCGCCCAACAGGTGCAATGCGTGATCGACTACCCGCGTAGCCCTGAAGATCCACGGGAGTTGTCGGAGATCCCGGAGGTGCGCCTATGGTTCATCCGTTGGGATACGATTTATCCCTGGTTGCCCTACTTCCTCGATTGGCGACAGGGGGAACTGGCTCGCTATGCCGCGATGCTGGTGCCCCATCAATTTAATGCCCGTGAAGGGATCCTCTATAATCCAGAGGCGCTGGAAATCTTCGTTTACCAAAAACTGTTTGTGCTGATGCGCTGGCTGAAACAACAGCAGTTGGGCTCGGTTTCCACGCTGCGGGATATGGCTTTGGTGTTTGGCTTCGAGATCCAGCCGCAGTTTTTGGCCCTTTGGGATGCAGAGACTCTGGGTGGAGAAGCATGAGTGTGCTGATGGCGGGCACTTGGGTGGGGCCGGGGATCCCCAGTGTGACGGAGGTAGCTCAGGCTTGGGTCTCTGGCTCTCAGCGCTCCTACCACTGGCTGAGGGGGGATCCCCTGCCTTCAGAAGTGCATCTGCGGGAGCTTTGGCAGCAGATCTCGACATTGAACCACGAAGGGACGGCAGAGCCTCTGCTGGTCTTGCTGGGTAGCCTTGCCGATCCGATCGGGGCGGGACAAACCTGGGCGGATCTGTCTCGAGCTTGGAATTTGCCGGTCTTGCTGACGCTGCCGAGGGGGTCGGCGGCGAGCCAAGCGGTCGCCTTTGCGGCGTTGCTGCACCAAGCTCAGGCCCGCTGTTTGGGATGGGTTCTGCTCGGTGAGCCGAGGTTTGGAGGTTCGACGGCTGCTGGTGGAGTGTTGGGATCCCGGCCAGACTTTCCCGCCTCTACGGTTCAGGATCGCCGGTCTTTGGAGCTAGAAGATCTAGAAGATCTGAATGAACTGGATTCAGCCCTGGCCACGTACCTGGAAGCTCAATTGGGGATCCCGGTGTTGGGACGTATGGATCTGCGGGGGCAGATCACCTGGGATACGGATTCTCTAGCGGCAATGGGCTATATCTAGGGCTATACCTAAATGACTCTGTTGCCTTCCTCGTCATCTGTTGGGGTGCTGCCATGACCTCCTCTGTCCTTTCTCCATCCCCGACTGTCCAGGGTTTAACGGAAGCAGAACTGCGCCGTCAGCTGGCGGCCTGCTATCGGCTGATTGCCCGTTTTGGCATGGATGATCTGGTTTACACCCACATTTCCGTGCGCCTGCCGGGGCCAGAAGACCATTTTTTGATCAACCCCTTTGGCTTGTTGTTCGAGGAGGTGACTGCCTCCAACCTGGTCAAGATCGATACCGATGGGCAGATTGTGGAACCTAGTAACTGGCCGATTAACCCCGCTGGCTTTGTTATCCACAGCGCCATCCACAGTGCCCGTCCCGATATCTGCTGCGTGCTGCACACCCACACCACTGCTGGAATGGCGGTTGCCGCTTTGCCCGAAGGGTTGTTGCCGATCAGCCAATTTGCCATGCAGTTTTATGGCCATCTGGCTTACCACGACTATGAAGGCCTTGCCCTCGATTTGGCGGAGCGGGAACGGTTGATCGCCGATCTCGGATCCCATCACAGCCTGATCCTGCGCAATCATGGTCTGCTTACCGTCGGGCGCACCATTCCGGAAGCCTTCGTGCGCATGTACTACTTGGAACAATCTTGCCGCATTCAGATCGCGGCCCAGTCGACCAACTCTAACCTGCTCATCCCGCCCGCCTCTGTTTGTGAGCATACCGCCAGGCAGTTCGAGCGGGGGGGAGGCCCGATCGGGGAACGGGAATGGCAAGCCCTGATCCGCAAGTTGGATCGTGAGGATCCCTCCTACCAGGATTGAACTGGAACCACCCGCTTCCTTATGGGGTTGGGATCCCGTCTAGCTGCGGTAGACCCGATACACCGGCAGGGTGAAATGGAAGCTGCTCCCCTTACCTGGGGTAGACTCTACCCAGATTTGCCCATAGTGAGCTCGTAAAATCCGCCGACAAAGGGAAAGCCCAATGCCATAACCTTCCTGCTGTTGATCCCGCGACAGGCGTACCGAGTCGGAGAAGATGTTCTCTTGGTCGGCTGCCGGGATCCCTGGGCCTGTATCGCTAACGGTGACCTGAACTTTTTGGCTGGTACGGTGCAGGACGTTCAGACGAATGGATCCCTGGGCAGGGGTATATTTGATGGCGTTATCCAGCAAATTGAACAAAACCTGGCGAATCTTATCGCCATCCACTTGCACTGAAGGCAAATCCACAGGAATATCCGCCTGGAACTGCAGTTGTTTGCGCTGCATCCGCGGCCACAACTCCTCGATCACCGATTGGCAAAGGCTGGGCAACTGGATTTCTACAGCTCGAATGGTTAGCTCCGATGTCGTACCCCGGGCAGACTCCAGGATGTCGGTGATCATGCCATCCATTTTGCGCAGTTGCTGGCGGGCATGGTCGAATAGTTGCTGCTCCAGCTCTTCATCCAGGGATCCCTCACGCCCTTGTTGTAAGGTTTCTACCGCTAGGGCTGTAGCGGTTAGGGGGCTGCGTAAATCGTGAACCAGCATCGCCAAGATACGGTCTTTGAAATGAAGCTGCTCCCGCAATTGTGTCCGTTCCTGTCGCAGCAGGAACACCTCTTCCGACATTTGCAACAGGGCTTCGGTAGTGGGAGGTGTAGGGGTGGGATCCTGCCCGGCATTCTCTTGATTAGAGACCAAGGCCACTTGCCCTTGCCAACGGGGCCACCACACCTCCAATTGCGTAGCCAAATCTCCTCCAGCCAGTACCTGAGCAGGCAAGGGTTCAGCCTTTACCAACGCCGGGGTAACCACCAGTTTGTAATGCTCCGCCAGATAGGGGTGATCCTCTAGCAGCACGACTTCCAACTTAGCAGGGTATTGACCCGCTAGCCCTCGAATGTGCTGACGTAACTGCTCGGCAAGATCAGCAATACTGGCTCGATTCTTGGCAAACAACAACAGGCGGATACCCGAGCGAGTGGAAGCGCGATCTAGCGAAGTTTGCATAGGCCAAAACCGAAAGGGCCAAAGATGAGTGTGGGGATAACAGTACCTGAGGTGCCTGGAAACCGGGGATCCCTCCCCATCAGACTCTTCTCCTCCTTGCTAACATCTAACCTTAGGAAAAGCTTAAGAAGTGTCATCGAATGTAATGAAGAAAACAATCTTGCCTCCGTCCGTTGGATTGGCCAGATGCAGCAGATGAGAAAACTAGTGAAACAGGTAAGCCAGCCCCACCAAGATTGCCACCAACCCGATTGAGGTGAGGGCAAAGTGCAGCAGGGAAGTCTTACCTTTGCGCACCATGTTGCGCATGGCCAGACGGGTATAGCTGGGTTGAGGGGCCGAGGTCTCAGGGACAGAAACGGGATCAGCAGAGGAAGGCTGCGACATCAGAATGCCTGAGGCAACAACTTAAGGTTACCTTTAGGCTAGCTCAAACCGCCCACCAGATAAAGGTGCGCCCTATCTTGACACTGGTGGAAGTCCCTACTATGGCTCGCGGTGATAGGGCCGATGGTGGTGGGCTTCAAAGCCTTCCGGCTTCAACACTCTGGCTTCTCCTTGCAACAGCCCACTCACCCCCAGAGAGCCTTGTGGGATCCGGGCCGGTTCCACATAGTCCTGCGGTTCCTCATAGGCCACGATCAGTCCTTCATAATTGCGCAGCACAACCCGATGGGATCCCTGACTGAGGATGTAGTTGGGGCCAACCGGCACCTTGCCTCCCCCTTCCGGTAAATCCACCACGAAAGTGGGCACCGCATAGCCGCTGGTGTGGCCGCGCAAGCCTTCGATAATTTCGATCCCTTTGGAGATAGAGGTGCGGAAGTGACCGGCCCCCTTCACCAAGTCACACTGGTAGAGATAGTAGGGACGCACCCGGTTCTGGACAAGCTTGTGAACCAGTTGCCGTTGGATCTCGAGGCTGTCGTTGATCCCGGCCAGCAACACACTTTGGCACCCCAACGGGATCCCTGCATCCGCCAGTTTGGCCAGCGCCTCGCTCAGTTCGGGAGTGATCTCCTTGGGATGGTTGATGTGTACATTCAGCCAAAAGGGGTGATGGCGGCGCAGCAGGGCACAGAGATCGGCGGTGATCCGTTGGGGCAAAAACACCGGCACACGAGTGCTCATGCGTACAATCTCAATGTGCTCAATCTGGCGGAGTTGGCCGAGTAGGTACTCCAGCAAGGCATCGGAAAGGGTAAGGGGATCCCCGCCACTGAGCAAGACATCCCGCACCTGCGGGGTACGGCGCAAGTACTCTATCTGCCGATCCAACTGCTGCTTGCTAAACGCCTGCTGCGGATCCCCTACCATGCGGCTGCGGGTGCAGTAGCGACAGTAGCTGGCACAGTGGGTCGTCACCAACATCAACACCCGATCCGGGTAGCGGTGCACCAAACCGGGCACAGGGCTGTGCTCGTCCTCCGCCAGACTATCTACCCGCATCCCCTCAAAGGCTTGAAATTCCCGGCTGAGGGGAATCACCTGCCGACGGATCGGACAGTGGGGATCCACCGGATCGATAAGGCGGGCAAAGTAGGGGGTGATATCGACACGAAACTTCCTCTCCTGATCCAAAGCCTCCTTTTCCTCCGGTGTAAGCTGTATCAGCTGTTCCAAATCTGCGCGGGAGTTGAGGCGATGCCCCAGTTGCCAGTGCCAATCCGCCCACTCAGTTAGCGGCACTTCTGACCATGGATTGGGGATGGCAGCTTGGGGAACAGCGGTGGCTGGCATAAAAGCTTGTGTTACTTTGGATACAGCTGCTTTGCGGATTAACACGGAAGCACTAGCTTCAGCATAATCGTTTTCGCGCCCACTTTCTCGAGTGGCTTCTTAATTGAACTTTTGTTAAATCAGACGGACGACTCTTGGGTGGGTTTCCTACAAGAATACCTTTGTCCTTAGGAGATTGTAGGAGAATGCTCTAGTGATATGCTCTGCTGATATGCTCTGCGTCAGTGATTAGCGTTGCTCTATGGGCCGCTACAGGCGAACGCGCTCGGGTGCCCTTGGCGTAAAGGACTGTGAATCGTCCTGGCTTGCCAAGATTATCTTTTAGGTTCTGATGTGCAAGTACAAGGCATAATCCTTTAGAAGTTATCGCTATCTCGGCATAGCTCCATCTTCTCGGGTTAAAGTCAAAGGCGTAGCTTCCAAAACCTGTCTACTGAGCTGTGTCTCCCCAACGTCTGCTGTCCACCTACCCGAATTGAGGTTAGAGATCAATCATGGCAAAAATTGTCTCCATCCACTCCTATCGAGGTGGGACTGGGAAGTCCAATACAACAGCCAACTTGTCTGCTCAAATCGCCAAGCAGGGCAAACGAGTGGCTGTCATCGATACGGATATCCAGTCCCCTGGAGTTCACGTGCTCTTTGGACTGGAAGAGGACAAGACAGGCCACACCCTGAACGATTATCTCTGGGGAAAATGCCGCATCGAAGAAGCTGCCCATGATTTGACCCCCAAGGCCGCCAAAGCAGCAGGAGGCACCCTCTATTTGGTTCCCTCCAGTGTCAAGGCTAGTGATATCGCCCGTATTCTCCGCGAGGGCTACGACGTCGGTATGCTCAACGATGGCTTCCAGTCCTTGCTCAAGAAGTTAAAGCTCGACTACCTGTTCATCGATACCCACCCCGGCCTCAACGAAGAAACGCTGCTTTCTATCACTATCTCGGATGTCCTGGTGTTGATCCTGCGCCCAGATCGGCAAGACTTCCAAGGGACAGCCGTGACGGTGGATGTGGCTCGCCGTCTTGAGGTTCCCAACATGTTGTTGGTGGTGAACAAAGTGCTCACCTCCTTCGATTTCGCCAAAGTTAAGCAGCAGGTGGAGTCCACCTACAATCTGACGGTGGCTGGAGTGCTTCCCCTTTCAGAAGATATGGTCAAATTGGGCAGTGCTGGCATTTTTAGCCTTGAATTTCCCGATCACCAATGGAGCAAGACGATTCAGCAAATCGCCGCCTACATTCTTCGTTAATTTGCATGGCCAATTGGGATCCCAGTTCACCCTCAGTCTGTCTGGGATCCAAGTCTTTCTTCTTCATTAAATCTTGATTTTGTTGCTTGTTTGTGAAGGTGTCCCGCGTCCAATGGTGTCCAAAGATCGGTGCAGGGGGATCCTTATTTGGAGCTTCAATGGACTATCCGATGGCACAAACGCTATGAATGAAGGTTATGAATGATGAAAAAAGGTAAATCAAGTAAATTAAGGAGTCGGTGCGGGAGTGTCCTCCAGTTCCCCAGATAAGGTGCTGGTGGCTCGTTGTATTCGGGCAAGGGCGCGGTTGTAGCCAAGAATCGCCTGTACCAGGCTGCTATTGGCTTCCGTCAGTCGGGATTCCGCATTCAGCACATCCAACTGGGTGCCTAAACCAGCCTGGAAGCGCAATCGGGCAATGCGCAGAGCCTCTTGGGTTTGCTCTAGAGTAAGAGAGGCAGTGGCGATGTTGCGCTCGTTCACATCCAGCTCCACAAAGGCTTGCTCCACCTCCAGGCGAATTTGGGCAGCCAAATCTGCCACCTGCAAGGCCGAAGAATTGGCGGTGGCCTGTTGTTGCTCTACCTGAGCTCGTGTACGCCCCCCGTCGGAAAAGGTCCACAGAGCATCCAGTTGCAAAGAGTACCCGGCACCCAAACCTTCAACACGGCTGGCGGGGCGCGGATCGTCGGTGTAGAGCTGCACCAAGTTGACATTCCCAGAAACGCTCACCTGAGGTAGCAAATTGGCTAAAGCTGCCCGCCCTTGAGCTTGGCTAATCAATCTCTGCAGCCGTTGTTGCTCCAGCTCGGGTCGATTCTGCAGAGCACGAACAATACTTTCCTCCAAACTCAGCTCCCACTTGCCAGCCTGTTCAGCCTCTGCTGAGGTGCGGATGCTGGTATCTGGCGGCAAGTTCAGCAGACGGGCCAAAGCACGAGGGGCGATCGCTTGGGTTCCTCGGGCTTGGGCCAGACGCAAATTGGCGTTCTCCAACTGAATTTGGGCGTTGAGCACATCCAGGCGGGTGGCCAAACTGGCTCTCAGCAGTGCTTCTGCATCTTGCAAGCTACGACTGGCCTCACGGACAGCCGCCTCTTGGATCACCACCTGTTGATCGGCTTCCTGCAGGTTGTAATAGGCATCGATCACCTCCAGGCGCAACTGTTGCAGGGCATTTTGCAGCTCCAGCTCACTGACTCGCAGTTGAGACTCTGCCGCTTCTACCAGCGCATCCCGTCGCCCCCCGGCATAGAGGGTTTGGTTGATGGTGATCAAGGCATTCAGGCTGAGGGTACCGTAGTTTTGGGTGCCGCCGATGCTATCCGGCAGGGATTCCGCCTCTCCCAATCGCTGTTGCAGTTGTTGAGACACGGAGAAAATCTGTAGCTGCTGCTGGATCAGTTCCACCGGATCAGTTGGCAAAGGCAACGCCTGCAAACGGGATAGCTCGGCAGTAAGCAGGGGAATGGCCGCCTCGCTGTTGCGCAGTTGTTGTTCTAACTGTTGCCTACTGATCGTGGTCTGGACATCTCCGGTGGCTGAAATGGAACGGTTGGCGGACAACTGCAGGTTCAGGGTCGGATTGAATTCCGCCTGGGCAGCGCGCAGAGCAGCTCGACTGCTATCAATCTGGGTTAGAGCCAGTTGTAGCCGCAGACTATTGGCTTCCGCGAGAGCCAGCGCCTCCTCCAAGCTCAGAGTCAGCACTTCCCGGATCTGGACTGCTTCCACCCGCGAAGGCAACTCGGGTATCTCGATCTCTGCCTCAGGGGAAAGTTCCGCTGCTGTCGGGATCCCTTGCCCGGCAGACATCATGGCGGATCCCAACCAAGCCGCCAAACCGAGCACAAGAACACGGATTCGAGACAGAGGAGAAAACGACATCGGAAGCAGGCTCATAGAGGGGAACCGCAGGAACAACCCAGCTTAATATGCCGAGTTCACTTAGCCAATACAGGGGATCCGAGCCCGAGACCGTTACAGAAATTATTACTTCATTGCTTTATAAAGGTCAGGCAAAGAAACAAAGAAAGAAGAAAGCCCCATGAAGAAGAAAATGACTAGACAGTCCAGTCTTCCCAGCCATAGGGCATCATCTAGCAAGCTCAAAATCAGTCAAGAACATAAGGAGTGTTAAGCTGCTCGAATCCTATCTATGAAGTTGCATAATAGACTCAACTTGCCACGGCGAACTCACGCTTTTGAGTCTACCGACTTTTGTATGGTTTGGGTTATGAGCTTTAGAGATTATCTAACGCTATAATCTGTTCGATCCCAGGGATTTGGGTATGGATGTCGATTCCTTTCGCGCTGATGTTCATCGCTTCTTCGGGGCCAGTCAAGCGGCATCAGATCAGTTGCTAGCCTACGGTCAGAATGCCTTTGCCCAACCTCCTTCGCCCCAAAACTGGGACATTTCCCCAGAACCGCATATAGCCGCTTGGCAAGCGTATCAGGCGGAAACCTTGGGGCAAGGGGTTTTTCCTGTGCTGCAACAAAAACTCGTACAGTTACGCTTTCCTATTCAGCTGGGTATTTCCGAAGCAGACTCCTACCGAGCGGCAACCCGGCGTGGCATCTCCGTCGAGGGCATGGCAGAGGCAACTGGACTACACCTCGAACATCCGGAGGGCTTACAGTTGCAAATTCATCCCAGTTTGGCGGGGCCAATCCCGGTGCTGATTCCGGCATGTCGGGAGGATTTTGTGACTTTGGTGCGGGCTCTAACGATGCGCAATGAGCCCAAGCCTGTGCCCGATTCCATGGGGGCTTGTATTGTGGCGGGTTTTAACAATTGGGATCGAGTGGGCACCTATCGGCAGTATTGGCAAGCACAACACCCCGAGTTAAATCCGGAACGAGATTGGGCAGCGGAATTCCAGCGGCTCATTCCCCGCAAAGAGTTATACCAGGATCGGTTTATTCTGCTGAGCTTAGGGCCCTACAGCAATGTATCGGCCTCTCAGTTGGATCTAGGCGAAAAAGAGTGGTTAGACTTCTCCCTAACCGTGCGCCTAGAGCACGAATCCACCCACTACTTAACGCGGCGGTTGCTGGGATCCATGCGCAACAACGTCTTGGATGAGCTGATTGCCGATTATCGCGGCATTGTTTCTGTTCTGGGCCATTTTCGAGCCGATTGGTTCCTACACTTTGTTGGCCTGGAAAATTACCCCTACTACCGCGAAGGGGGCAGGTTGCAAAACTATCGCGGTCAACCTCCCCTTTCCGATGAGGCTTTTCAGGTTTTGCAAGCGATGGTCAAAGCAGCTGCTGAGCACCTGGAAGCCTTTGATCGCCAGCAGGCAGAGTCTCTGAGTAGCGCTGCTGCTCAAATTCGGCTGATTCTGGCCTTAACAGCCTTAAGCTTGGAAGCACTGGCCTGTACAGAAGCTCGAGATCACTTGCAGCAAGCTTGGGATCGCACGCCAGAAATTCCTTCTCCCGACAGTGGCCCGCAGCTCGTGGGTTCTTTCTCGTCGGGGTGATCCCAAAGATTCGCCGATTCAATTGCTTCTTTTTTGCGTTCTCATTTGGTGCTGGTAGACAAACACGCTGGAGTTCTTGCCCATGTCAGACATTCTCCTGCAAGAGATGAGCAACAGCGACATCGACTGGATGCTAAACGCTGGTCACAAGCTGGATCTGATACCCGATGGGATCCTGTTTCGGCAAGGCAGCCAGCTCGACCACGTCTACCTGCTGTTGGAGGGCAGCCTTAGCTTGCGATTGGCCATTGCTCAGTCGGGCCGCAGGGCACTGAACCGCGCCTTTGCCGCTCTGGGGGGAGAAGAAGACACCGGCAAAGAGGTGGGACGACTGGGCAACGGGGAGGTAACCGGCGAAAGCGTCCTCTACAAAAAAGATCTGCCCACTCCGGTAACGGTACAGGCAATCACCCGCTCCTCGTTGTTGGCTTTGCCCTTGACGATGCTGCGTCCCAAATTGGCGGATGTGGGCTTTGGATCCCGCTTCTATCGCATGGTGGCCTTGATGTTGGCTAGCCGCATTGAAGCCATTGCCGGGCAAATGGGCCGGAATATCGGGCGCATCGCCGCTGATCAGCCCCAGTTGCGAGAGGTGCTGTCGGTGTTTGGGGAGTTGCACGATAGCGATATCGACTGGATGATCGCCGCTGGAGAAACGCGGGTATTGCCCCCGGGGGGAGTGCTCATCCAAGCTTTTCGCCCCGTCGATGCCCTGTACATTTTAATCAAGGGATCCCTCTCGGTATCCGTCAGTGAAGACGAAGGTAACGCCCTTAACCGAGCTTTTTCCGCATTGGGAGCAACCTCCACAACCCCAACCCGCGAGATCGATTGTCTGGCCAAGGGGCAAATGGTGGGGGAAATGGCCTTTTTGGAGGGACGTCCTTCGGCAGTCACCATCGCTGCCAAGGAAGAATCCTTTGTCTTGACGCTGCCTCGCCAGCAGTTGGCGGCCAAGTTGCAGTTGGATCTAGACTTTGCCGTGCGCTTCTACCGGGTGCTCGGGTTGCTGTTGCTGGATCGCTTCCAAGGCACGATCAACCGCGTCGGGTTGGGCCGCCGCACCTACAGTGGCGATCAGCCCCTGGACAGTCGGTTTGAAGATGAGCTGGAGACCGAAGATTTGGATCAGCTCAGTTTGGCAGGTACCCGCTTTGACTGGATGGTGAAGCGGCTGCTGCAAACGCTGTCTTAACAGGATCCCTTGAATCCTACTCGCTATCGGTTGGAGGTGTCGGGCATGGCAGATAACAATACCGGGTTATTCCGCAAAGAATCCTTAGAGCGGCTTTCCTCGCCGGAGCAATTGGATCAGTTGCTACAGGTGGTCAACCCACGGGATTGGTTGCCGTTGGGCTGCTTGGCGGCTCTGGTGGGGGCTGGTCTGGTGTGGAGCATTTTTGGGCGGATCCCGCTCACCGTCAGTGGCCAGGGGGTGTTGGTTTATCCCAGCCGGTTAATACCCGTACAGGCCACCAGCGCAGGTTCGATTCTGCAGCTCAATGCCCAAGTGGGGGATCGCTTAGAGGCAGGGCAGGTATTGGCGGTGCTCGACCAAGCTGAACTGCAAAAGCGCCTAGACGAAGCCCGCAATGAACTGGAAAAGTTGCGTACCCAAAACCAAACCCTGACCGACCTGGAAAATCAGCGCCTGGATTTAGAACTGCGCAATTTGCAGGCGCAGCGGCAGAACCTCGCCCTGAGCATTGCCGAAGCCCAAGAAGCCATTCCGGTCTTGCGCGACAAAGGGATTGCCGCCACCGAAGAGCAGCAGCGCAATCTGGAACAACGCTTGGTAGAAGCCCAACAGCAGGTACCCGTTTTGCTGGAGCGACTGGAGCAGCGCCGCCGTCTCTTAGAAGATCAGGTAGTGACGGGAGATGTGGTGCTCAGTGCCGAGCAAGAATACCTGGCGGGGGTAGCCCGCATTTCCGATATTCAAGCCCAACTCAAACAAATCGAAGCCAGCTTGGCGGAGGCAGAGCGCAACTATCTGAGCAACCTACGCCAATTGGATAGCACCCGCATTGAGCTGCAGAGCCTCGACAGCCGCGAAAATACCCTACGACAGCAAACCCTAGAAGCTCGGCTAGCCCGCCAAAACCAAATTGAGCAGCAGCAGAGCACCATTGCCCAGTTGGAGTTACAACTCCTGACCCAAAGCCAGATTCGCGTCGAACATACGGGGGTAGTTACCGAGTTGACGGTGATCCCCGGTCAGGTGGTGGGCACGGGACAACGCCTTGGCACCCTGGAGGTGGAAGACGAAGATAGTCCTCTGATCGCCATCAACTCCTTTTCGGTGGGGGATGGCAAGCGCATTCAACCGGGCATGCCGATTCAGGTGACACCGGTTTCAGTGCGTCGGGAAGAATTTGGCGGCATCTTGGGGCAAGTCACGCAAGTCTCCAATCTGCCGGTTTCTCAGGATGAGGCATTGCGGTTGGTGGGCAATGAAGGCTTGGTGCGGGCGTTGGTGAGTGACTCCCCCACCATTCAGGTCTACGCCAACTTAGATTTGGATCCGAATACGGTCAGTGGCTACCGCTGGTCTTCGTCCTTGGGGCCACCCGTGCAAATTACGGCCGGAACCACCACTCTCACCCGCGTCACCATCGGGGAGCGAGCTCCCATCACCTTTGTCATGCCGTTCTTGAGGGATATCACGGGTGTCTATTAACTTCATCAATCCCCTACTGCGGCGACCGCCTTCTCGTGTCAAAACCCCCACCTTGCTGCAGATGGAGGCGGTGGAATGTGGTGCAGCGGCTCTAGGTATCATCATGGGCTACTACCGCCGCATCGTCCCCTTGCCAGAGTTGCGTCGGGAATGTGGGGTATCGCGAGACGGTAGTAAAGCCTCCAACGTACTGAAGGCGGCCCGTCGCTACCAAATGGAGGCCAAAGGTTTCAAAAAGGATCTGGACGGCCTTAAGGAGATTCCGGTACCTTACATCGTCTTCTGGAACTTCAACCACTTCCTGGTGGTGGAGGGAATGACGCCGCAGTGGGTTTATCTGAACGATCCGGCCTCGGGTAAACGGCGGGTGAGCTGGCGAGAATTCGATGAAGGCTACACGGGTGTAGTTTTGGTCATCCGCCCTGGCCCCGATTTCAAGCGGGCCGGTCGCAAACCCAGTGTGATTGGCTCCTTGCAAAAGCGCTTACAGGGATCCTACGGCGCGTTGACTTACTGTCTGTTGGCGGGCTTCCTGCTGACGATGGTGGGTTTGGTGGTGCCGGTCTTCAACCAAATCTTTGTCGATTCGATTCTGATTCAGGGGCGACAAAATTGGCTGCGGCCCCTGCTGCTGGTGATGGTGGTAACCACCCTGTTGCAGGCGGTGATCCTGCAGGTGCAGCAGCGATATTTGCGACGGCTTCGTCTCAAGCTCTCCATTGGCATGTCCAGCCAGTTTCTCTGGCACATTTTGCGCTTGCCCATGAGCTTCTATGCCCAGCGTTACTCTGGGGAAATTGCCAACCGCCTTAGCCTCAACGATCAGGTGGCGGGCGCTCTCTCCGGGCAGTTGGCCACCAGTGTGATCAATGCGGCCATGGTGATTTTCTATGCTTTGGTCATGCTGCAGTACGACCCGGTGCTGACGGCGATCGGGATTTTCTTCGCCTTGGTCAATGTTTTTAGTTTGCAGTGGGTGGCCCAGAAACGGGTGGATGGCAACCTACGTCTGTCCCAAGAACAGGGGAAATTGTTCGGGACGGCCATCTCCGGCCTCTACAGTATGGAAACCCTGAAGGCCTCCGGTTTGGAATCAGATTTCTTCGGGCGGTGGTCGGGCTACTACGCCAAGATGGTGAACGCCCAACAGGCTTTGGCTATCACCAACCAAAACTTAGGGGTTTTGCCCTCTTTGCTCACCTCCCTCACCTCGATGTTGATCCTGGTGGTGGGCGGGTTCCGCGTCATGGGGGGTAGCCTCAGCATTGGGATGTTGGTGGCCTTCCAAACCCTGATGCAGAGCTTCCTGTCGCCGGTGAACGAGCTGGTGGGGTTCGGGAGCTTGCTGCAAGATCTGGAGGGCAACCTGAATCGGCTAGACGATGTGTTGCAAAACCCCACCGATTCGCAACTGCCCAAAGCTCCGCCCCCCTCTGTTCAACCCGCCACCCCGACGACCGTCAAGCTCCAGGGCTATTTGGAACTGCGGAACATCAGCTTTGGCTACAGCCATGTGGATCCCCCATTGATCGAAGGGTTTAATCTCAAGGTGAATCCCGGCCAGCGGGTAGCACTGGTGGGGGGGAGTGGCTCGGGAAAATCCACCATGGCTAAGGTGGTCTCCGGCCTTTACGAGGCTTGGGGAGGGGAGGTGCTATTCGATGGGATCCCACGTGAGCAGTGGCCCCGCTCCGTGATCACCAACTCCATGGCCATCGTTGAGCAGGAAATTCTCCTCTTTAGCGGCAGCGTAAGGGATAACCTCACCCTTTGGGATGCCACCATCCCGCAGGCCAACTTGATTCAAGCCTGTCAGGATGCCGTCATCCATGATGTCATCCTCTCCATGCCGGGGGGGTACGGGGCAGACCTGCTGGAAGGGGCGACCAACCTCAGCGGTGGACAGCGGCAACGGCTGGAAATTGCCCGCGCTCTGGTGAACAACCCGACGATCCTGATTTTGGACGAAGCCACCAGCGCTCTCGATGCAGAAACAGAAAAGATCATCGACCAGAACCTGCGCCGGCGCGGCTGTACCTGTTTGATCGTGGCCCACCGCCTCAGCACCATCCGGGATTGCGATGAGATCATCGTCCTGGAGCGGGGCAAAGTGGTGCAGCGGGGCACCCACCAAGAACTCTGGGAACAGGGTGGCTATTACGCCCGCCTGCTGCAAAGCGAAGAGGAAGAAAACGAAGACAGTTCAGAAGGTGGTGAGTCCGACTCCGCACAAGGGGAGGCTTGAGTATGTTGGCTATCGATCGCATCCAAACCCTAAAGGGATCCCTCAAAGTGGTGCGGGGCAACCGCCCCCTGCTCTTGGAGCAGGGGATCTGGATTCTACAGTCGGGGGGCTTGGCGGTATTTGCCGTGCGCCGAGAGGGCGGGGCCCTACAGGGAATGCGCCGTTATCTATTTACGGTACAAGCGGGTACGGTAATGATGGCCTTTCGCCCGGAGGAGACCGCTTCCTCCAACGGGGTCGAGGTCAAACCCGATTCCGATTATGGTCTGCTGGCTGTCGCTCTAGAAGAATCGGAAGTGTTGCAACTAGAACCCGAGGAATGGGATCCCTTTTTGGCGACTGAGAGCGGCCATGAGGGGGTGGTGGACTGGATCGGCAAACTGGGATCCTCCTTTCACGCCCCTTTGCCCAGCCGGGTTCCGAAACCTGCGGCCACCGCCAACGTCTCGTTATTGGAGCAGGAAACCTTTCAGCCCACCACACCGGTTTGGGTGGAGCTGCGGGCCGGGCAAGTGCAGCTGTTGGGTCTACCGGAAATGGCCTTGCCCACCATGGGCCAAGTTTTGCCGGTTTCGGAACATTTGTGGCTGTTGGCCACCGAACCCAGCCAAGTGCGCCAAGAGGGCACCGCCAGCCTCTCGCCGGGTCAAATCCGGGGTGGCATTCAAACGTTGCTAGAACACCTCTACACCTATCTGAAGCTGCGGGAGCAAGAGCAACTCCAGGTGGAGGTCGCCCAATATCAAGCCCGCGAACAACTGAACCAACAGACGGCAGCCAATGCCTTGGGGGGCTTGGCAGGGGTGCTCAACCCTCGGCGCACCGAGGTACTCGCCCAGGGTGCGCCGGTGCTGATCGCCGCTCAGGCGGTGGGGAACATGATGGGGGCAGAAATCTCCCCTCCAGCCCGCTCCGAGGATCTGACACGGGTGAAAGATCCGATTGAAGCGATCACCCGCGCCTCCCGGTTGCGTTTTCGCCGGGTATTGCTGCGGGCCAACTGGTGGAAACAAGATAACGGCCCTCTCTTGGCCTACACCGAAGTGGAGAACTGTCCTGTCGCCCTTCTACCCAAGGGGGCTGGCCAGTATGAGCTGTTCGACCCGGAGACCCAAACCCGGAAACCAATGAACGCCAAACTGGCAGAAACCCTGACCCCTGTGGCCTATATGTTCTATCGCCCGCTGCCCCAACAGGCGGACAAAGCTTTGAACCTGTTGCGCCATGTGATGCGGGGCCGCTATCGGGATCTGTTGATTGTGGTCAGTTTGGCCATCGGCGGTACCCTGTTGGGGATGCTGACACCGCAGGCAACGGCGATTTTGATGGATACCGCCATTCCCGACAGTAACCGCTCCTTGCTGCTGCAATTGGGGATGGGTCTTTTGGCTGCAGCCTTGGGATCCGCCATTTTCGAGCTATCGCAAGGGATCCTGATCACTCGCCTGGAAACCGGTACTGAAACCGATATGCAAACGGGGCTTTGGGATCGTCTGCTGACGCTACCCACCGCCTTCTTTCGTCGCTACTCAATTGGGGATTTGGTGGGGCGGGTCTCGGCGGTACAACAAATCCGCCAGCAAATCGGGGCAACCACAATGCGCAGCATCCTCTCCAGCATTTTTGCCCTACTGAACCTGGCGCTGCTGTTCACCTACAGCGTCACCCTCACCTGGGTGGCCTTGGGAGTGGCGCTGGTTTCCATTTTGGTGACGACGGCCTCCGGGATCCTGCTGTTGCGGCAAAATCAGCCCTTGCTGGAGTTGAGTGGCGAACTGAATGGCTTGATGGTGCAGCTGATCGACGGTGTGTCAAAGCTGCGGGTAGCGGGAGCAGAACAACGGGCCTTCGCCCATTGGGCCAAAGGGTACCAAGAGCAAGTGCGCCGGACGGTGAATATCCAGCTCATCGAAGGGGCGGTACAAACCGTGAACCAGTTGATCCCGACGGTGACTTCCATTTTGCTCTTTTGGTTTGCGGTGGGGCTGATTCAGAGGGCACAAGCCCAAGGGGGGGTGGGGCTGACGGCAGGAACCTTCCTGGCTTTTAATTCTGCTTTTGGCACCTTTATGGGGGGGATGACCGACCTGAGCAACACCATCACCACCAGCTTGGATGTGGTGCAACTGTGGCGACGGGCCAAGGTGATTCTGGAAGAGAAGCCAGAAGTGGATCCGAGCAAGGCCGATCCGGGACGACTGAGCGGCGGTATTTTGCTCGATCACATCACCTTCCGCTACCGCGAGGATGGCCCTCTCACCCTGGAAGATCTGACGGTACGCGCTGACCCGGGGGAGTTTATCGCCTTGGTTGGCCCCTCCGGCAGTGGCAAATCCACGGTGTTTCGCCTGCTGTTGGGCTTTGATATGCCTCTGTCGGGCACCGTCTATTTCGATGGCCAGGACTTGGCCGGGTTGGATGTGGCGGCGGTGCGGAAGCAGATTGGGGTGGTGCTGCAAAACAGCCGCATTATGTCCGGCTCCATCTTTGACAACATTGCGGCTGGCGCTCTGGTCACCCTGGATGAAGCCTGGGAAGCAGCTCGCATGGCCGGTTTTGCCGAGGATGTGGAATCGATGCCCATGGGAATGCACACGGTGATCAGTGAAGGGGGGGGCAACCTCTCCGGCGGCCAACGGCAGCGGCTGATCATCGCCCGTGCCCTGGTGTTGCGGCCCAAGATCCTCTTGTTTGATGAGGCCACCAGCGCCCTCGATAACCGCACGCAAGCGATCGTCAGCGCCAGTGTGGATCGTCTGCGGGCCACCCGGATCGTCATTGCCCACCGGCTCAGCACCATTCGCAACGCCGATCGCATTTATGTGATCGAGGCTGGGCGGGTGGTGCAGCAGGGCAGCTTCGACAAACTCAGCCAGGAACCGGGCTTGTTCGCGGAGTTGATGGCTCGACAGACGGCTTAACCTGGGTCTTGTCTGGAGGCTCAAGATTTTCTCAAAGATTTTCTCAAAGATCTTCATGGCCTCGGGATCCCTTCCCCTTAGCGGTATGCACAAATGCTCGTGGAATCGGTGACCGCGTTGACGGTGATGCAAACGATCCTGTATCGCTCCGAATCGCTCCTGGAACGGCGGCGCAGGCTGAGGATCCCTTCCGGGCCAGAGATCGCCCACGCAGAGGATCCCACGGCTTTGCACTGGGGGGATCCGGTGGCAGAGGCTCGGCTCCAGGCCTGGCAACAGGCGGCTGCCAAAGGGGATGCTGATAAATGGGCACGCCGATTGGCCTGGGATGGGATTACAACTGAGCAGTTGCGCCAGTGGTTGAGCCATCCTGAACCCTGGGGGATCCCGCCTGAGCCATGGCCCCCCTGGGCCCTCCTGCTCCAGCAGGTTTTGCAGATGGCCCCAACTCTTGATCCCCAAGCCTACGGCTATCTGGATCCCGAGCAACCCTTGCCCTTTGAGCCCTTTTTTCAGCCTTTTTTGCAGGTGGCTCGGCAGGCATTGGGCCAGCGGATCCCAAATCCTCCTCTTGAAGAAACCGCCCGACGAACCTTGGAGTGGAGCTTGGTGGAATATCTGAGCGAACTGGCCACTCCCACCCTGTTAGGAGCCTTTCGAGACTGGCGTTCCGGCGGGGATCCGATGCGGGCTTTCCTGCGCCGGCACCTGAAAAAACGGGAGGGATCCCCCTCTCAAGAGCAATACTGGGCTTTTTTGCGGAGTTGGTGTGGAGAAAACCTAACCCATCAACTGCAGGAGTACAGCGTGTTGGGACGGGTGTTGGCTACAGCCACTTGGCACTGGGTGGAAGCCACCGCCGAGTTTTTACAGCATTTGCAGGCCGATTGGCCCCTTTTGGAGCAAACCTACGCCCAGCCGGGATCCCTGCACTTGGTAACGAGGGTGAAACCGGGACTGTCGGATCCGCATCAGCAGGGGCGACGGGTGATCGGCCTCAGCTTCGAGAATGGGCTGCAGTTGGTGTATAAACCCAAAAGTTTGGCCCTGGAGGTGGCCTTTGCCCGGCTGTTGAGTTGGATAGGGGAGCGAGCCGGGGAATCTTTGCTGCCGCTCAAGGCTCCGGTGACATTGGATCGACACACCCATGGTTGGGTGGAGTTTATGGCGGCTTTGCCCTGTGCGGATGGGGAAGCGGCAGGTCGCTATTTCCGTCGCTCCGGGATGTTGCTGGCGCTGGTGCATTTGCTGGAGGGCACCGATTGCCACTTCGAGAACCTGATCGCCTATGGAGAACACCCCATCTTGGTGGATGGCGAAGCCCTCTTTCACCAACGGCCCCGCCCCCAGGGATCCGGATCCCTGCCCCCTCTCAATGCTCTGCAAAAAGCAGCTCGCCTTTTGGCAGATTCGGTCTTGCGCACGGTGATCTTGCCCCACTGGGGATCCGCCCCCAACCAACAGTGGGATGTGGATCTGGGGGGATTGGGGGGATCCGAGCAACAAGTGATGCAAGTCTCCACCTGGAAACACTTGAACACCGATGAGATGGAGATCGGCATCGATGCGGTTTCCATGACCCTCAGCGATTCACCCTCCCATTTGGCGGGGGAACCGACCGTTTTGAACCCTGCTCCAGAGTCAGTCCAGGCCCCACGCTCCCTTCTGTCTGCCAACGATTACTTAGAGGATCTGATCACGGGCTACCGGGAAATGGGCCAATTTGTGATCGACCATCGGGAGGCGTTGCTGGCAGCAGATGGCCCGATCGAAGCGATGCGCCATTCCCAGTCCCGCTATATTTTCCGCTCCACCCGCATCTACGCCGTCATTCAGGAGCAGTCCCTGAATCCTAAGTTGATGAAATGGGGCCTTGATCGCAGCCTGGCCCTGGAATCCCTCAGTCGCGCCTATCTGCTGGGAACCGAAAAGCCTCGACATTGGCCGCTGTTGGCCGCAGAATTGGCCGCGATGGAAATTCTCGATATTCCCTGTTTTTTGGCGGATTGCCAGCGGGATGAGCTGGTTCTTGATCCCATTCATGCAGGAGATCCGCCCAGCACGATTCCCGACTTTTTTGAGGGATCCAGTTTTGAACGGGCTAGGCAAAACCTGCTGGTGTTCGATGCCTCTGCCCTGGAGCACCAAGCCGACATCATTCGACGAACCCTGTACGGACGCTATTGGGTGGAACCTCCATACGCACCCGGAGGTGGGCCAGAGGGGACATCACCGCAGGTGTTGATTCCCATTCCCAGCTCCAGCCCCCCTGAAGCAGACAAGTTCCCAGAACAGCTCCGGCAAGAGGCGATTCGCTTGGGGCAGCGGTTGCGCTCACAGGCGATTGTGGGGGAGGAAGGCAGCTTAGGCTGGCTGGGCATTGTGCCCCGCCCTTCTTTACAGGAGTTTTTGTTGCGGGAATTGCCGCTGGGGTTGAGCGATGGCTTGGTGGGCATAGCCCTATTTTTTGCCGCCTTGGCCCGCGTCACCGGGGATCCCCTCTGGACAGAGACCACCCTTGCGACGTTGAAACTGCCCCGACAGGCCCTGCAGGAAATTCAAGCCCATCCCAGCCACGGCCTTGAGCGTTCGCGCCAGCGGGCCGGAGTCCTTTTGGGGTTGAGCGGGGCAAGTGGGATCCCTTCCATCACCTATGGTCTGGCCTGCTGTGGAGAATGGTTGGCCGAGCCTATGTTGCTAGAGGAAGCCTTGGCCCCACTGCCAGTGATCCAGCTAGCCTGGGAACAGGGAGCGGGGATCCCAGGAACTATTGATGTGATGCAGGGTAGTGCCGGCACCCTATTGGCCCTATTGGGACTGTGGGAACGGGTGCAGCCGCAGGCTCAGGAGCGCGTTTTGCAGTTGGCACAGGCGTGTGGGTCTCACATTCAGGCCAGTTACGCCGCCAGCCAAAGGGGAGCTGTAACCCAGTCGCTGACCGGATTCGCCCAAGGGGCCGCCGGGATCGCCTACAGTCTGGTGCGTTTGTTTCGGGTGACCCAACAGCCTGTTTGGCTGGAGCTGGCGGAGGCCTTTTGCCAGGAGGAACGGCAATACTTTGATCCTGAACACAGAAATTGGCTGGATTTACGCAGCGCCCACCCCTCGACAGGAGCTTCTGATACCCCCCGGTTTGGCCTCAGTTGGGCCCAAGGGGCAGCGGGGATTGGGTTGGCTCGGTTGGCGAGTCTGCCGGAGTACGACACCCCCCTCTGTCGTCAGGAGATCGAGATCGCCCTAGCGACCACCCGTGCTGCTGGGCTGTGGGGCATCGATAGCTTGTATTGGGGTAATCTTGGCCGGTTGGAATTGTGGATTAGCGCTGCTCAACAGCTCGGTCAACCCAGTCTTCTGGTGGAGGCCCAAGCAGCTGCCCTCCATCGGGTTCAACAGACAACCGAGTCTGGCTCCTACACCTTGTTTGCAGGACGGGCCCAGCAAATTGACAATCCGCCCCTTTTCCATGGGTGGGCGGGCATTGGGTATCAACTGCTGCGGCTGGCAGATCCCAACGGGATTCCGGCGGTGCTGCTGTGGGGATAAGGGGCATTGTCTATACTCAAGCCATTAATTCCCAAGGACTGTCAAGGATGTCAGATCCGAATCAAGAGATCAAAGATCTACTTCTGGCTTTAGACAAAAAGCTGGATGGATTCGACCGAAAATTTGAAACTCAGATCACAGAACTCAAAATTGAGATCCGTCTTGTCAAGACCGAGTTACACGCTAAAATCGACCTGACCCGAAATGAGCTGGAGTCTAAAATTGATCTTGCCCAGAGTGGGCTTGAAGGCAAAATTGCTGAGCTGAGCGGCAAGATGGATGGCTACGGAAAACGGCTGGATCAACAGAAATTTATCAGTCGAGGTGCAATTGTCGCTCTTGTGGTGGGAGTGGCCCCTGGTTTTATTAAATATTCTGTTTTTCTCCTCTTGATCTGGGCCTCTTTTCTAGATTCAGCTCTCAATAGCCCTGTTGTCATGTAGATCGGTGGCTCCTGCCCCAGTCTGCTCTAGGCTGGATCCCGGATGTGACTGCGAGTGCTTCATGTTAGACAGGATCCCATCGGCCAGTTTTGACCTCAATCTCTGGCCTCATCTCCTGGCAACTCTGACGGAATCGGAGGTGTTGGATGCGCTGGAATCGGAGGTGATCAAAACCAACCTAGAGCGGTTTCTGCTGGTGCTAACCGTCTCTTTGAGTGTGGCGACCTTGCCACAAGTGTTTCGCTGGGTACGGCAGATTCCCTATACCCTGCTGCTGGTGATCGTGGGTGCGGCCCTGGCGCTGGTGGATGTGCGCTTAGTCAATCTCTCGCCCGAGTTGATTCTGACCATTTTCCTGCCTCCATTGTTGTTTGAGGCGGCCTGGAACCTAAAGTGGGGAGATCTACGCCGGGATCTGTTCCCGATTACCCTGTTCGCGATGGTAGGGGTGATCATCTCGGTGGTCGGTATTGGGCTGGGGTTGGCGCAGTGGGCTGGGATCCCGTTATCGCTGGGGCTGTTGATCGGGGCAAGTCTGTCAGCAACAGATCCGGTTTCGGTGATCGCCCTATTTCGGGAACTGGGGGTGGGGGAGCGCATCAAAACCCTGATGGAAGGGGAGAGCCTCTTCAACGATGGGGTGGCGGTGGTGGCCTTTGGCCTATTGGTCGGGATCCCGTTGGGCATCGAAACCTTTGATCTACAGGTGACGGTGCTGCGGGTCTTTACGGTGGTAGGGATCGGCGTCGGCATGGGGGCGCTGGTGGGGTTTGGCATTTCTTATTTGACCC
Organism: Synechococcus sp. Nb3U1; assembly: GCF_021533835.1. NCBI lineage: Bacteria > Bacillati > Cyanobacteriota > Cyanophyceae > Synechococcales > Synechococcaceae > Synechococcus > Synechococcus sp. Nb3U1. The sequence continues at coordinate 160,588 of NZ_JAKFYQ010000003.1, forward strand.
AACGGTTTGATCTGCCTCTGGTAGAGCAATCCCTCACCTTAATTGCCGCCTATGGTACCTATTTGGTGGTGGAAGAATTGGGGGGATCTGGAGTTATTGGTGTGGTGACAACGGGGTTGATTTTGGGAAATTTCGGATCCCGAATTGGTATGAATCCTCGCACCCGTTTGATCGTCAGTGAGTTCTGGGAGTTCCTTGCTTTTTTTGTCAATTCCATCGTGTTTTTGTTGATTGGCGATCAAATTCAATATAATATTTTAGGAGAAAACCTGATCCCAATCGGAGTAGCCATTGCTGCGATGGTAGGTTCCCGCGCGATCTCTACCTACGGGTTAAGCAATTTTTACAATGTCACGGTCTTATCTGCAAAGGGGCAGACTTTACCTGAAGCAATAGGATCCCATTCTGCTAGAGTGATTGGCTGGAAAGATCAGACGGTGTTGTGGTGGGGAGGGTTGCGCGGATCGGTCTCTATTGCTTTGGCTTTGAGCGTGCCTGAATCATTGCCCGGTCGAGAAGCGATCATCGCCACTGTGTTTGGAGTGGTTCTTTTCACGCTCTTGGTGCAGGGGCTGACGGTGAAACCCCTCTTGGTCAGCTTAGGCCTTTTGGGAGATCAACCCCTCAAACAGGAATATACCGAAAAGTTGGCCCGCCGCGCTGCTCTGCAGCGGGTTTTGGAACACCTGATCCAGATCGATGGGCGAGTAGAAGTGGAGGCGGATTTTTACCAGTACCAAAAGGCTTTAGTGGAAGGCGGGATCCGCGATTTGGAAGAAGAAATCAGCTCTTTACAGAGCCAACATCCGCAACTAAAAAACTTTGCAGCCGAACAACTGCGGGAGGAACTCCTCTCCATCGAAGCCGATACCTATGCCGAATATGTGCGTTCTGGGCAACTGAATCAGGAATTGGCCCCGTTCCTGCAGGAGGTGCTGCGACAAGCCTAAGTGCAGCCGAACCCGTGGGTAAACTACTAGTATTCTCTCCCTCAGTCTTATCGTTCCCATGAGCGAGACCCTTATCCAACTTCAAGAATGTTCTGCTGTCTACTCCGAGCCTGCTATCGCCATCACGGGCCTGACGAAAACCTATCGCACGGGCTTTTGGATGAACAAAGTGGTCAGTTCTCTCAAGGATTTTTCCCTAACGGTGGCCCGCGGGGAAACCTTTGGGCTGTTGGGGCCAAATGGAGCGGGCAAAACCACCACTATCAAATGTCTGCTGGGAATTGTGGATCCCACCCGTGGCAGTGGCACCTTGCTGGGCAAACCCTTGGGGGATCGCTCCATTAAGCAACAGGTGGGGTACCTGCCGGAAAACCCCTATTTTTACGATTACCTAACGGCGTGGGAGTTTCTGCACTTTGCTGGGGAAGTGTTTCGGCTGCCCCACAGCCTGTTGAAAGAGCGGATCCCGCAACTGCTGGAGTTGGTGGGGCTTTCTGTGGATACCGCCCGCAAAAAACAACTGCGCACCTACTCGAAGGGGATGCTACAACGCACCGGCATGGCCCAAGCCCTGATCAACGATCCGGAGCTAGTATTTTTGGATGAGCCGATGTCTGGGCTTGATCCGATGGGCCGCTACCAAATGCGGGAAATCATTTTGTCCCTCAAGCAACAGGGCAAAACGGTCTTTTTCAACAGCCATATTTTGGGAGATGTAGAGGTCATCTGTAACCGAGTTGGCCTGATCATCGGCGGCAAATTGGTACAGCAGGGCACCTTGGATGACTTGCTAGGGCAGACAGAAAGCTATCAGGTGCAAGGGCATGATGGAGATGTCGCTCAATTCCGCGATCGCCTCCAGCATTTTCATCTCCAGGGATGCCATTGGTCGGGGGAATGGGGTGGATCCCTGTCGGAGTTGCTGGGGATCCTCAATCAGGCGGGGGCAGTGGTGACAGATTTACATCTGCAACGACAGTCGTTAGAAGAATACTTTGTGGATCAGGTGCGAGCCATTGAAGGGGATCATCCCCTATCCGCCTAAACTTGCCGGCCATCGGATAGTTGAATTTGCACCCCGGTTCGCAGGGTGGGTTCATCGGAGCCGCTAATTTTCAGCCCAAAGTGGTGAACTTGCAGCAGGGTGCGATCGGGATCTTCGGGGCGAATACAGGCCAGGTTCAGTTGGTGGGCCGCCCGCATTTCATCTTCTCCACAAGCGGCCTGCAATTCCTTTTGCCAGGAGACTTCTATCCCTCGATAAAGCAGTTCTAGGAGCAGCAGAGCCTTGATATAGTCCGGGATCCGTTCCGACTGAGCCATGAGCTGTTCCTGGGTCAGCCGTTTGCTGTCGTTGGTATCGTAGCCCAGTTGCGCCAAAGAGCGATCCAGGTGGATCCCGTGCAGGATCCGGTTCAAACTCCAGGCATAGGTGAGCACTTCTGCGGAAGCCGTTTGGGGATCCTGTGGGTAGGCAACCGGAATGGGTGGGTGGGATAGGCGCAACTGACATAGGGCTCTGACCCACTCGATTTCAGGAGCGTCCACTTCGCCGTAGAGAAGGCCCCAAGATCCCACCTGCACCGACCAGGGAAAAGACAACCAGGGATCCGTTCGCCAGGAAAAGCTGGCCTCAGGTAACCCCACGGTTTCGAGGAGAGCTTTCAGCGCTTCGGGCAGTTGAGGGGATCCCATTGGGTGACCTTGTTGCAGACAGAGATGGCCTTATTCTCCCATCCTCCTTTGCCTCACAGGATGAGCCGCGAGAGTTCGCCAGAATGAAACTTTCCGCCACAGGTCGGCGGGGATCCCTAATCGGCGATGACGGTTCGGTAGTAACCCTCCAACTGCTGGGTGGCTGCCGACCAACTCCAGCGCTCTGCTTCTTGGCGGGCCTGCTGCCGAAATACCTGCCGCTGCCCGGTGCTGCTCAGGAGTTGCTGGGTGGCATGGACAAAATCGCTGTCGGAATTGGGATCGAAGAGAAACCCATTGCGGCCACTGTCCACCACATCGGTAATGCCCCCAGAACGAGGCGCAATCACAGGACAACCCGCCGCCATCGCCTCCAACAAGACCAACCCCAAGGTCTCGGTGCGGGAGGGGAACACGAACAAATCCGCCGACGCAAAGGCTGCCGCCAGGGATCCCCCCTGCAAATAGCCCGTAAACACCACGTCATGCCCGGCAAAATGTTGCTCCAGGGATCCCCGTTCTGGCCCATCCCCGACAATGGCTAGGCGAGCCTGCGGGATCTGCTCCAACAACACCTTGATCCGGCTCACCTCTTTTTCAGCAGAAAGCCGCCCCACATAGAGCAACAGGGGCCGTTCCGGTTGTCCTGCCGTGAGGCGATCCCGCATATCCGAACTGGTTGCCCCGGGATGAAACAACTCCGTATCCACCCCCCGCTGCCACAGTTGCACCCGTTCGATGCCATGCTCGCTCAGCTCCTGCACCATGGCCGTGGAGGTACACAGATTGACCCGCGCCAGATTGTGCCCCAGCTTCAGCAGGTTCCACAACACCCCCTCGAGAAAACCCAGCCCATAGTGCTTCAGGTACTTGGGCAAATGGGTATGGTAGGAGGCCACCAAGGGGATCCCCATTGCTTGGCTATAGTAGAGGCCGCCCAATCCCAATACCGCTGGGTTCACCACATGGATCACATCCGGGCGAAAACGATTGAGCAACTTGCCAATGGCTGGGCCAGGGGCCGCCAGCTTTAATTCCGGGTACAGAGGCAATGGCATCCCCGGGATCCCGTAAACCCGGGCCCGCGCAAACCACCTGGGCGCACCCTGGGGTGCAACCACCAGTACCGAGTTGCCGTGGGCCGTTAAGTGACGAACGGTATGACAAAGCCGAGTGACGATGCCATCTACCTTGGGTAGGAACGTCTCCGTAAACAGAGCTATGCGCATCTAGAGATCCCAGGCTCGACGAAAAGACTCTAGGATGAGTGTTGCACAAAAAGGTAATGCCGTTGCGACTCTAGGCGGCTAGCTCTAAAAAACCATGGGCCAACTTCACTCCACCGGAAAAGAATAGGGGATCGGTTCTTTCAAAAGCTCCGGTTGCGCCCGACCGACGGTATCTGCGGTGGTTTTGCTGATCAACAACAGCGTGGCTGCTAGGGCCAGCCCGATAATGTCTCGCCACATAATGCACTCCTGGACTCCTCACTCCTCATGCCCACTACTGTAGCGGCGGTTTCCTCAATTGGGCAGTGATTTGTGACGGATTTTTGCGTGATGTGAATCACTTCCAGAATTGCGGCTTTGCCCCATGCCAGCTAGTCACGGAAGGTAATCTGCAAACTGGTCATCAACAACACCAAAGAAGACACTGCCATCAAGCCGCCCCAAAACCAGTAGGGCAAGAACAGGTTCTGGGCAATTTGGCTGGAATCGGAGTGGAGCACCTGCCCGTTAATCACGGCGCTGGCGGTAAACAGATAATCTAGCTGACGATAGGTGCTCACACAGGCTTGCACCCCCAAAAATTGAATGACAAAACCCTGCATCCAGGGGGAAGCCCACAGCCCCAGCGCCAAAATCCCCAGCCCCAGGGCGGGAATAAACAGCAACCCAAACCCAGAGCGCACCCAGATCACTGCCGAAAGCAACAACAGGGATCCCAAAAACAACAACCCAAAGCGGGCTGTCCCCTGACGTCGAGAAGCCAGGATGAAAATAGCTCCCGCCATCGGTGGCCCCATTGGCCCGCCAGCGGCTACCAAAGCCCGACCCACTGGCCCCAAAAACAAGCGGCCACTGTGAAAGGCCAGCCCTGATCCATTCGAGTAAATTTCCAGACGATGAAAATCCCCACCGAGCAAGAGGGCCGTCAGGCCATGCCCCATCTCATGGAACCAGGTGGCCAAAATTGTAAACGGGTAGAGGATGTAGTTGCCCCAGGGGAATTGCCAAAGCAGAACTGTCAGGCCTGCAGCAACAACCAACCAAATCAAGCTGTGTTGAGCGGTTTTTTCTGGAGAGGGCGAAGGCAGCTCGGGCTCAGTCATAGAGTGAGGGAGGCTAAAATGCTTGCCGAAAAAGGCTAGGATGCCTTGTCTTCTCAGACTGCAGCAGCAGGTGGAGAGTTCCGCCAGCCTAGAAGAAATAGCCAGTGATAGCATGAAATCAAAAATTTCTACTCTATGCTTTAGAAGCTTGAATGATTAGGCTTTGAAGGATACCGGGATCCATGTGGCGACTGAGCTTTCTGCTAATGGCGATTTTGAGTGGGGTTCTCCTGCCGATTCGCTACCAGTTGGATGGGAAATTGGCTCAAGCAACCGCTTCTGTACCGATGGCGGGGGTGGTATCGACCTGTGTCGGTGCCACAGTCTTGGTGGCGTTGTTGCTCTCGGGTCGTTTTGGTAGCGTGCATTGGGCCGGTTTGCGCTTCAGTCCTTGGTGGAGTTACTTAGGGGGAGTCTCGGGGGGATCCTACGTGCTGCTGGTGACCTATGCGGCTATCCAAGCCGGAACGACCCTGACGATTGGGGTTGGGATTGCCACCCAGATGCTGAGTAGCTTGTTGGTGGATCATTTCGGCTGGCTGGGACTGGAACGGCGGCCCTTGAGTTGGCAGCGGCTGCTGGCCGGGATCCTCTTGGTGGTGGCGGTGGTGTTGCTTCTCAGTTGAGGGATACGCGCAGGTGAACCTGGAAATTTGGCAGGCAGGACTGGCGGCAGGCGTGGGGGGCGTTTTGTTTACCTTGGCCTTTGCCTTCAACAGCCGGTTGCACCGCTCCATTCACAGTCCCCTGGCGGCCTCTGCCATTAGTTTCAGCATTTCTTTTTTGTTTGTCGGATCCCTGGTGGGGTTGTGGGGCGAATGGAACATCTCCTCCCTGGGACAGGCTCCTTGGTGGGCTTTTTGGGGGGGAGCTACGGGCAGTTGTTCGATTATTCTCAGCTTGCTGGCTTTACCTCGAATTGGGTTGGTAGCCTTGGGCATTGCCAGTGTGTTCGGGCAGCTGGGATTCTCGCTGCTGATCGAGCAATTTGGCTTGACCACCCTCGTCAGTGGTGTGCTGGGGGCCAAAGAGGTGCTGGGATTGGTCTTGATCCTGGTGGCTGTGGCGCTGATTCAATCGCAACGGGAAGTCACTCCCCCTGCAGAGAGCAAGGCAGAATCCATACCAGAGGATAAGGTAAGGTGAAAGCGGTGAAAGAACTCAACTAAGGGATCCCTGGATGGCTACCTTCCTGCGAGACTGGAGCTACCGATACCCTTGGCTTTATCGCAGTATCAGCCGTGTGGCTGCGTTGGCGGTGGGAGGCTACGGGCGATTGCGTAGACTGCCTTTACAGGGGATCCACATCCATCCCCAAGATCGGGTATTGGATCTCTGTTGTGGCCCGGCGGAGGTAACCCCAATTTTGGCAGAACTGAGCCAGCAGGTAACCGGGTTGGATGCCTCACCCAAGGCTCTGGCTGCGGCCCGAAAACGCCTGCCTAAAGTTGAGTTTGTGGAAGCCTTGGCCCAGGATATGCCCTTCCCCGATAGCAGGTTTGACTGGGTTCACACTAGCTTGGCCCTGCACGAATTGCCCTTTGCCGACCTTGAACAGGTGCTACGGGAGGTGTGGCGGGTGCTCAAGCCGGGGGGAGGGTTATTGATTTTGGATTTACACGCCCCTGAGCAACCCCTGATCTGGCCGGGGTTGGCCTTGTTTCTGGTGTTTTTTGAAACCGACACCGCCTGGGAGCTACTGAAGCTGGATTTGCCGGAGCATTTGCGGCAGCAGGGTTGGCAGAATGTCTGCCAAATCTTACACGCATGGGGAGCTTTGCAAGTGATTCAGGCACAAAAGCCCTCTGGTTAGTCCTTGTGCAATGGGGTCTTAGCTATTGGTAGGGATCCCTTCCAGGGGAGCTCCTTAACCTTGATGCCAAAAAGGAGTGCCGAGGACAGGTGTACTGGGTTGGGCTAAGTCTTGAGGTTGCATGGCCCCGGCACGGTAAGCTTGGCGGCCGGCATGTACCGCATTGGCAAACGCTCCTGCCATAGCCACCGGATCTCGAGCCAAGGCCACAGCCGTATTCAACAGCACCCCATCAAACCCCCATTCCATCACCTGGCAGGCGTGGGAGGGCAGACCCAGTCCAGCATCGATGATTAGGGGAACTTCGATACGTTCCCGCAGCATACGCAGAGTGTAGGGGTTGAGAGGGCCTTTCCCCGTGCCGATGGGAGCCGCCCAGGGCATGATCACCCGGCAGCCCACATCCAGAAGGCGCTGGCAAAGCACCAAATCATCGGTGCTATAGGGCAAGACCTTGAATCCTCTCCGGATCAGCTCGGCAGCCGCAGTAGGCAGTTGCAGGATATCCGGCTGCAAGGTGTAGTCATCCCCGATCAGCTCCAACTTGATCCAGTCGGTGGCGAAGACCTCACGGGCCATTTCCGCGGTAGTGATGACCTCCTGGAGACTGTGGCAGCCAGCGGTATTGGGCAGTATCGGGATGCCCATCTTCTGCAATAAGACCCAAAATCCTTGCGAAGTGTCCGGCCCTAATGCTCCCTGTCGCCGTAACGAAGCTGTCAGCAAACAAGGGCGGGCACTAGCCACCGCCTGCTCCAAAATGGCCGGAGAGGGATAACGAGCCGTGCCCAGCATTAGGCGGCTTTTCAAAGGTCGATCGTAAAGGATCAAGGGATCCTGATCCTCATCAACTGGGGTCAAGGGGAAGGGATTGAAAAGGATGGACATCTCTCAAGGGGCTTTCAAGGTGGGTCTAACCGCCAGCAGCGGGAGTAATAATTTCCAGCTGGTCGCCTTCTTGTAGAGCAGTTTGGGCGTACTGGGTGCGGGGTACAAAGTTCAGGTTAACGGCCACGGCAAAAGGGTTGCTGACCTCTATTAGAGCTACCGCCTCTGCCAAGGTAATGCCATCTGGCAGCTCACAGGGTTTCTGGTTAATCAAAACACGCATTGGGCAGGTTTCTCGGGAGCGGGTAAGCGACTGTTTGCAGTATCGACCTGAAAACGAATCCCCAACTGCATCGCCAGGGTGCGAGTGCCCTGATGTAAGTATTCTAGAGCAGCATCGTGTAGGGCGGGAGCAATCATAAAACCATGGCGATAGAGGCCATTGATCTGCAGGATCCGGGGTGAGGATTCGACCACCGCCGGTAGATGGTCGGGTAATGTCGGACGGCACTGGCTGCCTAGCTCCAAAATACGAGCTTCTGCAAAAGCCGGATGCACTGCATAGGCGGCACTGAGCAGCTCCAAGGTAGAACGCACACTGATGGGGGAGAGATCATCGGCCTCAATCTCGGTAGCCCCGACTATGAAGAGATGCTCTTGCTTGGGGGCAATGTAGATCGGGTAACGGGGATGTAACAGTCGAGTAGGACGCCTCAGGGTGACATCAGGAGCATACAGGCGTATCACTTCGCCCCGCACACCGCGCAACGGCTCGTCAGCGGCCCATTGACGGCTTGCCCCTAGGCCACGGCAATCCAAAACCCAACCCCCTGTGCGGTACTGCCAAGTTTGGGCTTCCTCCAGACCCAGGGCACAATTCCATTCCACTTCTAGGTTATGGGCCCGCAGCTTGGCCAGTAGGGCTGAGAGTAACTGGCGGTTGTCAAGCTGGCCCTCTTGGGGCAAATACAAGCCCTGGACAAATCGCCCCGCCACTGCCGGTTCCATCTCCGCCAAAGCTTCGGCATCAAGGGGCTGAGGCGTGGGCAAGGAGCTGAGGCGGTTGAGAGCCTCCGCCAACAGGGCCGAAAACCGTTTGGCCTCCCCTTGATCCTGCCGATGCCAAAGGATAAGGGTCCCCTCCTGCTGGAAAAAAACGGGTTGGGGCAGGTGTGCCAGCAGAGATGGCCAGCGGGACAGCGAATAATACCCTTGAGCCACCACGCTGGGCTCTGTCACCGCGGACTCCGCCAGAGGTGCGAGCATCGCGGCGGCCATGTGGGCGGCACTGCTACCTGTGTCGGCACTGGCGGCAGCATCCACGATGCGAACGGGATGCCCTGTTTCCACAAGACTCACAGCCATCAGACGACCCAGTAAGCCAGCGCCCATCACCAGAACAGGTTCGCGTTCGCCGGAAGAGACCGGAGAAATTGGGGTGGACAACAACGGCACAGGAGATTCGGTCGGAATGGCCATGCTTGAGATCATAGCCAGCGGGGGATCCCAGGGTCTACCGGTTGACCAAGGGCGGGATGGGTGCTGAGGCAGGTTGTGAAGTTTGCCCTTGACCGATACTTATGCACAAATCCCATGCCCAACTTGGGGCATCTTTAGGGAGGCCTCTTCTAGATTTTGGAGCTTGATCCTCCATGAACCTGTTCTTTCCCCCATCAGACTGGCTGCTGGGCCAAACTTTGCTGGAGCGCATCTTCACCTGGAGCTTTCTGATCTCCCTGCTGGTGTCGGGCATTCGCTTGGCAGTGCCGGTGTTGCTGGCGGTGTTGGGGGAGGTGATTACCCAACGTTCCGGCGTTCTCAATTTGGGCTTGGAAGGGATCCTGCTGATGGGATCCTTGGCGGGCTTTGCCACCACTTATCACCTGGAACAGGCAGGGGTGATGGGGGCGGCTTGGACAGGATTGGCTGCAGGGATCCTGGCGGGGATGGCCATGGGATCCGTGATGGCAATTTTGGCGGTGCGCCTCAAGGCAGATCAGGTGGTGGCGGGGGTAACGCTGGTGTTGCTGGGGCAGGGGTTGAGCACCTATTTGTTTCGGCAACTGTTGCCCAACAGCAATGTGCGGGTAACGGGGCTTTCCCTCTGGCCCATTCCAGGCTTATCGGGGATCCCTGGGGTGGGCATGGTGTTGTTCAATCATGACCCGATGGTGTACCTGAGTGGGCTGCTGGTACCCACCTGTTGGTTTCTGTTGTTTCGCACCCGCTTTGGTCGCTCGTTGCGGGCGGTGGGGGAAAATCCAGCGGCGGCAGAAACCTCTGGTATCAGCGTCGAGAGAACCCGTTGGATCGCCATTTTGATTGGCTCGGCTCTGGCGGGGTTAGGAGGGGCGGTACTGACGGTGGTACAGTTGCGCCTATTCGCGGAGGGGATCACAGCCGGACGGGGTTGGATCGCAGTGGCGCTGGTGTTTTTTGCCCGTTGGCATCCTTGGCAAGCGCTGCTGGGTTCCTTGTTGTTTGGGGTGGCGGATGCCTTGCAATTTCGCATTCAAGCCCTGGGATCCCAGCAATTTCCCTACGAGTTTTTGTTGATGTTGCCCTATCTGCTCACTTTGGCAGTGTTGTGGCGCAAAGGCAAACAGGTGGAAGCCCCGGCGGCTTTGGGGATCCCCTATCTGCGGGGGCAACGTTAGACGGTTTCAGATGGTTTCTGAAATGGCGGCGGCTCGATCCCTGTCTCTATCCAAGGCCCTGAGTTCTCGAATGGAACGCCCTATTCGCAACACAAGCGTGAGGCCACAACCCGCCACCAAGAACGGGATCCCCCCATGCCACACGGCAAGGCCAAACTGAGCCAAGAGACAGCCCAAGCCAATCCAGGCCAAGCGATCCGTTTGCCCACAGGGACCCACCGATTGCACGCTGCCACCAGCCACCAAGCCCAACAGCCCAAACATCTGTACCCAACTGGTTAAGAGCAATAACGCCAACATCCAGGTGGGATCCCCGTGGGGCCACAGAGCCAAGATGATCAACAGATCTGTAAATTCTCCTGGCAAGCGGTTCAGGTAAGCACCAAGCTTCGAGGTTTTGCCAAACTCCTCTGCCACCAATCCATCCAGAGTGTTGATCACCATGCGCCCTAGAATACACAGCAGCGCCCCCATCCACCACCCCTGCCAAAGGCAGTAGGCAGCCCCCAACCCTGGCCCAAACGCCAGCACTGACAAAGCATTGGGGGAGAGATTCTGCAATCCCGGCATCCGGCGCAACAGCCGCCGCAACAGGTACTTAGTTTGGTAAAGGCCAAGATCAGGCTTGACGGAGGGGGAGGTCATGGGAGTTCTCCACTGAGGAAAGGGTTGAAGGTAAAACAGAATCCGCTTGGATTAGGCCAATTCTTGCTGCAGCCGCGCCAACAGAGGCTCCACATCCATGCCCGCATAGGCTTCAAAAAAATGGATCTGCAGGGATCCCCCAGGTCGCCAAAAACGTCGCCCTACCGGCCAAGCCCGCTCCGTACCTTCTAAGCGCACCGGCACGATTCGCCAGCCGGTTCGTACCAGCAACTTCAGCAACCCCACCTGTACTTCAGTGCGCTTGCGACTGCCACTGGGGTAGAAGAGAATCCAATTCTTTTGGGGGGCCTGGAGCCGTTCGTACCAGGAGCGCAGGGAGGTTTTCTGTTCTCGGTCGAACGCTACCGCCTGACACAACAAGGAAGCCGCCAAAGCTCGATCCAAACGGTTAAAAAAGTAGTCTTGCGCCGCCAGCACCACCACCCGCTGCCGTTCACGGCCAGGCAAAGCTGCCAAGAGAGTCAACGTATCCAGGTGAGAGCGATGATTGGCCACCAACGCCACCCGATCCCCGGTGGGGATCCGCCCCGTCACCTGTAGCCGATAGTTGAGGCGCAACAAGAGTACCCCCAACCAGCGGCCCAACCAGCGGCAATTTTCCCAGGTGATATCGGGCACTCTCGGATACCGCCCCAACCGCTTTACCAGGGGCTCCCCTACATCCGGCAGAGGGGAATATTGAAATTTCATGGCCGCCTCCACTGTGTCGAGAGGATCCCTAAAGACCAGAGTCTTTCTGGGATCCCTACCGCTATTGCTATCACGCCGAGCCGGAAACAACCTGTGAGCGGAGGACAGTCGCCAAACTGGTCAGGGGGTGTAGATTATCGTTTTTGTTGCCGGAGCTTGCGCAATTCTTCTTCCACCTCCAGTTGATGAAATTGTTTTTCCAAATCATCCCAGGTATCGTTGGACTTCCCCCAGTTGCCAAAACCAAAATCCTGGCTGTTGGAACTTTGGGCTTGGGTGGCTTTCACCTCTTGTAGCTTGGTCTTCACCTCTTGGCGACGCTGTCGAATTTGCGGCAGCAATGCCTCCATTTGTTGGATTTTCTCTTTCAGGGTTTTCATCTGGTTCCACAACTGGCTGCCTTTTTGCAGCAGTTCTGCCTCTCGCCTTTGGGCTCCTTGGGCCAGATCCGGACGATTGGCCCGTTGGGCTTTTTCAATGCGGAAGTGCCAGGTTTTAATTTCTTCTCCCAGGTTGAGAATGCTCTTTTGCAGAGCTTGTTCTTGGGCGTGGCTCTCTTGTAGCAGTCGCAGAGTATCGGACTCCTGCTGACGAAGCTGCTCTTCTAAGGCTTGTAGCTCGATTTCGGGGTGGGCCCTGAGAAATTCCTCCAAACGGGTTTCCAAAAATCGGATTAGATCGTCGAATAGTCCCATTGGCGGATCCCTTTGCCCCTGCCCTCAGTTGCGTTCAGGGTAGCCTAAGCTGGCTCCTTCCAGATAGATCTACCCCATAGATCTATCCCGATTCGAACAAACTTTATTGGGGATCCCTGTACCCCTCTCAACCCAACAAACGCCCATCTCCAACCCGAATAATGCGCTGGGCGGCCTGGGCCACTTCAATGCCGTGGGTGACCATGGCGATCGTCATCCCCTGCCGGTGCAGGTCGGCGAAAATGTTCAGCACCTCTTGGCTGGTATGGCTATCCAGAGCACCCGTCGGTTCATCCGCCAGAAGTAGGCGCGGGTGATTCACAATGGCGCGAGCGATAGCCACCCGCTGCTGTTGACCCCCGGAGAGTTGGGCCGGACGCTGATGCAGTTTGCTCCCTAACCCCACCTGTTCTAGAGCTTGCGTGGCCCGCTGCCGTTGCTCTGGTTCTGGGATGCCGCTATAAGCCAGGGGCAGCATTACATTTTCCAGGGCAGTTAAGACGGGGAGCAGATGAAACTGCTGAAAGACAAAGCCAATTTTTTGATTGCGAATTTGCGCCAGCTCCTGATCCGACAGGGTAGATACCTCCACCCCATCCAGCCAGTAGCGGCCAGAACTGGGCTGATCCAAACAACCGATCAGGTTCATCAGGGTGGATTTGCCCGAGCCCGATGGCCCCATAATGGCGCAATATTCCCCAGGCTCGATCACCAAGTCGATATCGTAAAGGGCTTGGAAACTGCCCTCTGGCAGCAGATAGATCTTATTCACCCCGACCATCTGCACAACGGGGGAGCGGATTTCACGGCGGGCGGGGGCGGAGAGTTCGGTGAGGCGCTCTAGGGATCCCACAGATCCAGCTCGACCGTTTGCGAAGTGTTCTTGCTCAAACATGGTTGCCTTCGCTGTTTGGCCCATTCTAGCGTTGGGGTTATTTCCCGCCGCTGCGCTTTTGTTCCGGAAGCAGCTAACCGGAAGAGTAGATCTCCTCAGGCTGATGGTAGGGACAGGTTCCCTGGGGATCCACCCTTAAGCGGTAGAGAGGAGAGCGTTCTTGATCGCAGCGAAAGGCTGGGGTTTGGGAGGTCAAGATCTGGCGGGCAAAGCGGCAACTCTGGCATTTCATGCCACTTTTTGCAGAGCTTTTTGCAGAGATAGAAGAGCCGGCTGGGCGCGGCACGGATGTTCCTCCTGGGGGGGATGGGGTCTCTGCCGGACGAATCAATTCCCGGGGCGAAAGACCGCGTAGCACCAGTTCGGATCCCTGCCAACGGGCTTCCACTAAGCCGGTATCGGCCCAGGCCAGCCAACGGGGATCCTCGAGCAGCTGGGCGGGCAAACGCACCTGCACCCCGGCAATCGAGCGAGCAGCGGTGTGATCCTGCCACACTTCTTCCACCTCCCCTTCGTAACGCACCGCCGGATCCCCGATCTCAGCAGAAGTGCTGCTCTTGAGATTAGCCAGATCAGCTCCCTTGAGCGGGGTTTGCAGGCGTCCATCCGGAAACTCCAGCCCATGTCCAGGCTGCGGGCAATGGACATGGTAGCGGTTGCACAGCTCCGGTAGATCCGCCAAATCCTGGGCCTGCTTAGGGCTGCCGTGGATCAGGACCAAATGTTGCGGTCGAAAGGTATGAATGATCTGGGTGAGGTGCCCGACATCGTTGTGGCTGTGCCAGGTCATGGATTCCACTTGGATGCGGGAACGCAACAAAGCGGGCCAACGCTCAAACGGGGTGGCCAGTTCCACCTCCGGCAGTTGCACCAGCAAACAGGAGCGCTGCGGTTGCGCCAACAGTCTCGACCAGATCGGCTCCCAAGACTCTGGCCCAGCATCGGCATCGCACAGCAACAAGCCCTGCGGCAGAGGATCCGCCTCCGTCAGGGGCTGTACCTGAGGTTGCAGGCGCAATTCCCAAAACAAAGGCTGGTAGGTGGCAAAATTTTGCACCGGCTCCGGCATCTGGGGGAGCAACCGTTCGTAGAGATCACAGCCTGCGGCCAACCCTGGAGCCACCCACACCATCAGCTCCTTCGGGGATTGGGTAAAGCGGTGATGGGCCTTCAACAGAAAGATCAGCTCCTGCCCTAACCCCAACACAGGCAGAGGAAGTAACACCGTTTGCCCCGCTTCCAGAGCACTGAGCAGCCGCTCCACCAAACGATTTTCCAGGTGGCGACGGGCGGGATGCCGGGTGGCCCCTAGCGAGGCTTCCATCAGCAGCAGATCCGGCTGCCAATGGCGCAATGCCGTCAAATCGAAGCCAGGGGCAAAACGGGTGGAAGCCAACGAACAGTCGCCGCTATAAACACAGGTTTGGGCGGGGGTAGTTTGGGTATTTTGCAACAGCGTCGCTGCTGCCCCCGGCAGGTGTCCTGCGGAAAAAAAAGTGAGCATCAGATGGGGCAAAATTTCCCGCGCCTGGCCGAGGGGCAGAGCTCGAAAGGGGGGGAAACGCACTTCGCGGTCATAACCGAGCCATATCCCACGCTCCCACAGCCCCGTGGCCAAATGGGCCGTAACTGGAGTGGCATAAAGGGGTACTTGCGGGTAGCGACGATGAAAGACAGGCAGACCCTGCAAATGGTCAAAATGGGCATGGCTACAGATGACAGCATCCGGGATCCCTGGCAAGGCTTTCAGGAGAACCGAGCCGGGCAACCCGCAATCTAGTAACACACGATGGGATCCCAGCTCTAACCAATAGGCACAACCCTGCTGGTGGGGATCCGTACCCAGCGGGATCAGTCGAAGGGGGGGGCGTTCTGGCTCCACAGTTGTGTTGTTCTTAATCTACGAGACCACACTCAAACCCAGCAAGCGATGCCAGGAATTCTGGCTAGGGATCCCCTTCGGTACCAACAGGTGTGTCGCCCTCAAGAGTCGATCTACCCATACTTCAGCATAGCTTTTGCTACCCGACCGTTTCCATGACGACAATACAGCCCTTTCATCTCGCACAGGGTACATCTCGCTACGCACCATCACCTGATTACTCTCTGTCCAGGGCACAAGCATTGGAGTAAGCAACCCGCGTAAGCTGTCGTGCAGGATTGCAGCAGCCAAGTTGTGAAGATTTTTGGAAGATTACGAGATCTGCTTCTGATGGGGGAACTTGCAGGGATCCCTGTAGTCGTGAGTAGTTTAGACTGTTTCACCTGTTCTTTCAGAGACGCGGTATGACCTTATTGAAACGACGGAAAACCTTGCTTGGCCTAGCCCTAGGTTCTGTAGCGGCGGCTGGGGTATGGTTGGAGCCCAGTTGGGTACAGGCTCAAGCCCGTGAAACCCTCACCATGGGCACCTCCCCCGACTACCCTCCCTATGAGTACTACGACACCTCCAGCGGCCAAGAGCAGATTGTGGGTTTTGATATCGATATTGCCAACTACATTGCCGAAGAACTGGGTTTTAACCTGCGGGTTGTGGGTATGGATTTCAGCGGCCTCATCCCTGCTTTACAAGCCAATCGGGTCGATTTTGTTATGGCGGGGATGACCCCCACCGAAGAACGCAAACAAAACGTCGATTTCTCGGATGTCTATTTCGTGGCCCAAAACACGATCATCGCCAGGGCCGGCAGCAACCTTGCCACCCCTGCCGATCTGGCCGGCAAGCGAGTTGGAGTGCAGTTGGGCACCATTCAAGAGGAAGAAGCCAAAGGGTATGCGGAAGCGGATCCCAGCATCGATGTGCGCTCTCTGAATAAAATTGGCGAAATTATTCAGGAGATCAAAGCGGGCCGTTTGGATGCCGCCATCATCGAAGATACGGTAGCGGCTGGGTTTGCCGCTTCTAACCCTGATTTGGAGTTCAATGTCATTCCAGAAGCGGATCCGGATGCCCCGCGGGGTTCGGCCATTGCCTTTCCAAAGGGATCCCCTCGCGTGGCCGACTTCAACCGCGTTTTGGCGGGGATGGAAGCCAGCGGCAAAATGGATGAACTAATCCTGAAATGGTTTGGGGAAGATTCTCCGGCGTTGGCAGCCGAGTAGGGAGCTGCCAGATCAAAACGCTCTTCCGGTTTCATCAGAACGGAGAGAGGTTTGGCCAAAAGTAGCAATCAACACGGTAATCTTTAGGGACTTCCTTAGGATGATGCGGGGCTGTTTTGCCTTTGTCCTGGGGAGTCCCTTTGGATGTTTAGGGGCGAGTCGGTTGAGGAAAAAGAGGGGTAAGACTGTGTGGGAAGCTACTTTTCCAGGTTCTGAGGTTTGAGATGAATCTCGATTTTTCTCAAATCCAGGGGGATATCCCGTTTATCGTGGCCGGGATCCGTGTCACCCTGCAATTTACGCTTTTGTCGGTGATCTTCGGCTTTGCTTGGGGGACGGTTCTCTCTCTGTTCAAGATCTCCAACATCCCCCCTCTGCGTTGGTTTGCGGTGGCCTATACCTCGGTTTTTCGCGGTACACCCCTGATTTTGCAGCTCACCTTGATTTACTTTGCTACGCCGCAACTGCTTAACTACGACATTTCTCCCCTGCAAGCTGGGGTGCTCACCTTCAGCCTCAACTCCGGCGCTTACACCTCCGAAACCATTCGCGGCGGCATTTTGGCTGTAGACAGGGGGCAATGGGATGCGGCGGCCTCGCTGGGTGTGCCCTACCGCCAGATGATGTTGGATCTGATTTTTCCACAAGCCCTGAAAAACATTCTTCCGGCCCTCGTGAATGAAAGTATTGCGCTGCTCAAAGATTCGGCCTTGGTTTCGGTGATCAGCGTCACGGATGTGATGCGGCGGGCGCAAATCGTGGCAGCAGGCAAGTTTCTTTATTTTGAACCTTTGATTGTGGCTGGGATCATCTACTATCTGCTGGTGATCAGCCTGACCTGGGTTGCCCAACAGTTTGAACGGAGGTTACGGGCCAGTGATTAAAGTTCAGGATCTCCACAAAAAATTTGGTGCTTTGCACGTGCTCAAGGGCATTAGCACCGAAATTCCCTTGGGATCCGTAGTGGCGATCATCGGCCCTTCAGGTTGCGGAAAATCTACCTTTTTGCGCTGTATCAATCGGTTAGAAGTGCCTACCTCCGGCCACATTACCATTAATGGTACCGATATCACGGATCCCAGTACCGACATCCTCAAGGTGCGGCAGCGGGTGGGCATGGTTTTCCAGCACTTCAACATCTTTCCCCACATGACGGTGTTGCAAAACCTTATCTATGCCCCCCTGAAGGTGAAGAAAGTTCCCAAGGATCAAGCCCTAGCCAAAGCACATGAATTGCTGGATCGAGTGGGCCTCTCGGACAAAGCCGATGTCTATCCTTCCCGGCTCTCAGGGGGACAAAAGCAACGGGTGGCGATTGCCCGCTCCCTGGCTATGGAACCGCAAGTGATGCTCTTCGATGAACCTACGTCAGCTTTGGATCCGGAGATGGTACGGGAGGTATTGGATGTGATGAAATCCTTGGCTCAGTCTCACATGACGATGGCCATCGTCACCCATGAGATGGGGTTTGCCCGTGAGGTGGCGGATCGCATTTGTTTCTTCGACAGTGGCCTTTTGGTGGAAGATGCCCCCCCGGCAGAGTTCTTCAGCAACCCCCAGAGCGAACGGGCCAAGCAGTTCCTGGAAAAAATGCTCTAAGTGAAACTGTTCTGGGTATAACTGTTCTGGAGTGCTAATCCTCTGTCAAGCTCGAGACCGGGTCTGCAACCTCTTCAGGGGGGGTGGCCGCTCTTCTGCGGGAGAATTGCAACCTAGCAAAATCGTGATCGTCGGGGCGCACCGTCAGGATCAACAGGTTGTAAACCGCCCAAAGCAAGCCAAGTACAAACCCAGCCCAAGCGGGATCCCAAGAGCCCAAAAGACGAACGGATCCCACCCCGATGGCCAAGAGGGTGAGCAGAATGGCCAAGGCTTGCGGCCCTAACGACAATTGTGACGGCTTTTCTGGATCGGGGATCACCCCTTGCAGCGATTGCACCAGAGCCTGAATGGACTGAAAAAACTGGCTGCCCGTCTGTCGTTCCGACTGCCAAGCGGCTCTCCAAAGAGAGGGAGGGAAAGCAAGGAACCAACTGAAACGACCCAGTAACACATAGGGTAAGAACCACGCGAAGAATTCTCCGTCAAATGCAGGTACAGGTGTCCAGCCTGTCCACAGATAAGCTATCGGCACCGCCAGATAGGCGATCTCCGCCACCCCGCCCGCGCCCCAGAGGGTCAGCCATAGGTATTGAAACTGCTGCTGCTGGCTGGTTTGCCCTCTCCAAAAGGGGTTTTCCTTGAGGGCAGAAAACAAAGCCAAGAGAGCAATGCGTCGATTGCGCAGGGGTAGTAGAGCTCCTGTCACCTGGGTTTCTCTCACCAAATGGGATACCCACCCCTGCCGATGAAGCTGACACCCCAATCGCACCGGTTTGCAAGAGTCTAGGTCGGGGATCCCTTCCAGGGCTTGCCGCCGTATTAAGCAGCCGGATCCCAACAATGGTGCTGCCTGGTAACCTCGGGATCCCACTGCCAAAACCTGCTGCAACGGGTGAACAGCCCTTGGCTGGCCGAGGGTGCGCAGCATCACCTGTACAAAGCCCGTGCGGTTGGCGATGGGAGCACGCTCCGGTGAGTCGTAAAAGAGAGGCAAGGCTTGAAACAGCAAGCTTGGATCGGGAAACTGGCCCGGATCCAAGAGCAGAAAATAGTCTCCTTTTACCCGCCCCAACTGCAGAACGTAGGCCAAGGGATCCACCGCTGGATTTGGACAAGCCCAATACTCGCAGGGAACAGCCCGAGCTACCTTGGCCATCGCCTCATCTTCGGCCAGATCGACCACGTGAACGAACAGCCGATCCCACGGGTAATTCAGGCGCAGAGCTGCCAGTGCCGTTTGTCGAGTTGCCTCCACAGAATCCCAGCGGCGCATCACCAGCACATCCACCCGCGGCATCTGGAAGAATGCTTGTTGAAACACCTCTGGCACAGGCAGATGACTTAACTGATGGAGAAAGCGACTCAAGAAAAAAGCAACAGCCGCTAACCAGACGAACAGCTCCGCACACCAAAAGAGAAAGGATCCGAAACCCGTCAATCCTGCCGTTAGCCGCCAAAAGAGATACATCACCCCAGCAATGAGGTGAAGCAGACCTACAGAACGAAACAGATGCACCCGCATCGGCCCCAAATCTCGCACAATCCTGTTGTACTGACCTGCTTGACCTGTAGAGATTCCCACTCCCACTTTTTTGGTTCAGCACTGGGGACAGGAGATACCCAGGAGATACTTCATTCTGAAGTATCTCCACATGACCTGAAACATAACCTGAAACAGAGGAAAACCACCTCCCCCACAGCTCACTCAACAGCAGCCTCAGCCGGATAGACGCTGACTTTCTGCCGACGCTTGCCGTAGCGCTCAAAGGTAACAATGCCACTCACCACAGAAAACAGAGTGTCATCCCCACCGATGCGTACATTGGTTCCAGGGTGAAACTTGGTTCCCCGCTGCCGCACCAAAATATGGCCAGGATGAACCAGCTCACCCCCGTAGCGCTTTACCCCTAGCCGTTTGGCATTGGAGTCACGACCGTTGCGGGTACTGCCTGTTCCTTTCTTGTGAGCCATAATGCCTCCTAATGCAACTGTGTCTTACAGGTTCACTGGAAATCAGAGGAAATTAAACGAAATCAACATCGTGTGTGCGAAGTCTGGAGCTCATTCCCCATCCTCAGGGATCCCTGCTACTTCCCCTTCCACAGAGGTTGTCGGTTCTGCCGTGGGTTCTTCCGTCGCCAAAGAAACCCCATTCAGCTCAATAGACTCGATCAACACCCGGGTCAGTTCTTGCCGATGTCCCTTTTTCTTGCGGGTCTTTTTTTTCGGCTTCATTTTGTAAACGATGACTTTGGTGCCGCGCCGATGGTGCAAGATCCGAGCTTTGACAACTGCCTCCGAGACATAGGGATGTCCCAAAGTCACCTGCCCCTCATGGTTCACCAGCAACACCTGAGACAAATCCAAAGCGCTATCTTCGTCAGTCTCGGGTAAGCGCTCTATATCGTAAAAACGCCCTGGCTCAACCCAAAGCTGCTTGCCACCGGTTTCGACAATCGCATAAGTCATGGTTTCTCCTCGCCGTACAGGTGCCCACTTGCGGGTCTTGGAACCTGATCCGAGCGTTTACAGCGATCTCTAATGCTAACGGAAAGGTGGATGCCCTGTCACTCCATCTTTGGTTTTTGGACAGCCACCAAGCTGCGCTAAGCTGTGGAGGTTAGTTAGCCCACTTGAGTCATGGATGCAGCTGAAATTGCCGCTTTGAAAGACCGCATCAAACTGATCCGGGAGCGCCGACCGACGGTGGCTAAGCTTTTGGAAAAACCCAATCTGGGTAGTTTGCGCGTGGATGTCAACCAAGCCCTAGAAGAGATTGACGAGTTGCTCTATGAGTTCGACCAAACCTTCGGCGCTGAAAGCTAGCCGTTGATGAGCTGTTGCAGTTGCGCCAGTACCTCAGCGCTATGACGAGAGGGATGCACGATGGGGTCAATCTCCCGCAGGATCCCTTCTCGGTCAATTAAGAATGTGTTGCGCAGGGCCACATCCCCCATCCACGAGCCATAGGCTTGGCTAACCTGACCATTTGGATCCGACAGCAATGGGAACTGTAGTCCCTCTGCCGAACAGAACCGTTCGTGGGAGTCTACCGAGTCGGCACTGATGCCCACAATTTGTGCCCCCATCGCCCGGAACTTGGGCAGATCCTGCTGAAAGCGGCGGGCTTCGATGGTGCAACCTGAGGTGAAATCGCGGGGGTAAAAGTACAAAACTACCCAGTCTCCCCGAAAATCTGCCAGATGACGTAACCGCCCCGTTTGATCCGCCAACTCGAACTCGGGTGCAGGGAAGCCGATTTGAGGCAAAGGGGTGGTTCCCCACTGAGCCCAGGCAGGTTGAACAACACCGAGACCCACGAGCAACCCAACAAGGCTCAACCACCGCCAAATCATGCGCCACCCTTTGACTATCACCTGAACACCTCTTTGGGGAATCTTCTATCTAGTTTACATAACTTTACGATGTTGATTCAGGACAGCCACTTACAGAGCAACAATTGGGGGGACACCCCCAGCCACCGCCACAGTCGGTCGGTGCGCTCGATCGGGGTGTAACGAAGTTGGGAATACAGTTGCCGGGCGGGAAGATTGTCTTCTAAAACGTGCAGATGTAAACGGCGATAGCCCCACACCTGAACCACCCCTTCAGCGCTGAGCAAAAGCTGACGAGCTATCCCTCGCCGCCGCCAACGGGGCAATACCGCCAAATTGGAAAGGTAAGGGTACTTCCCATGGGCCATGACTCGCAGGGAGATTTCTACGATGCCCACCACACGGGATCCGACCGAAGCCGCCAAACAGCAGTAGTAGGGATCCCTTGAGCCCAGACGCAAGCGCAAATCCTCGCGAATGCCCAGCTTGCGAATTCGGTAGATCCAGCGTTGCAGCCCTTGGGGTGGATGGAAAACCTGAGTGAGCACCTCCGCCAACGGCTCCAAATCACTCGGTGCAGCCGGATAAACCACAAGAGAAGGTAACACAGACTGGGAAGAGGCACTCAATCATCAACCCTATGCATCTTCTTATTCTCGCAAACAACCCGCCAACAATCCCACAAACAATTAAGTGGCGACAATCCAAACGGGGCCGCCACTTGCTTGATAGACTTTGACCAGTCTGAGATTATCAATAGAACTCAAACTCAAGGAGAAAAACCTCCCGACATGATGCGAACTAACCGCATCCAGGTTTTATTTAGTTTTTCTAGCCCGGAACTGCTCCAAATGATCCAAATGAATTGGCTCAACTATTTAGCCGATAAACAATAGTCTGGCGAACTCAGTCTCTGGCCTAATGCTTATGAGCACTGGTTTCTGATGCCAGAAGCCAAGATCTAAGGCTTACGATGAACTCTCTAAATCGCTAACGTGACAGGCTGAGCCATCGATGCGATAGATATCATCTGTGATCGGTTGGTAACCGACCTCGACCAGATCTGACTTGGCAGGAGTAAACACGCGGATAATTGCTCTAGCAATCTTTGAGAGAAAGGCAAACATAGAAACCTCCTCAAGACGAGAGTGGAACCATGAATTGCTAAAGCCCGCAGCTCTTAACCACACTGAACACAGATCCCGATTCACCAGAGTCTGCAGGTTGAGGGCACCTGAACCCGATCATGGGCTTCCCAATTGTTAATCGATCATGAATGGAGACTCGAAATAGTCGCTTGAGTTTACTGAACTGGCACAACCGCTTGTCATCGCTTGTCAGCTATAGAATGGAGCGATCTCTTGTCCAAAGCGGCTCACTGCAACAAACCCCGCTGCTATCTGATTTAACTCCCATGTCCTATTTACAGGAAAACCTGTGCAAGTACCAGATGCCCTGGTTGGCGAGACAGTCACGTTCTGGAAAAGTCTGTCGTAGTAACGGATCGGAAGTTTGGATCAAAGCGTTGGCCGACAGAGAATTTTGGATTTGACCAAAGCGCAGAGTGATGTCTCGCGTTTGAAATGAAGCTGAGATATTATCCCCCTTCCTTGAATCACCACATCTCTACTTTAACCTGCGGCTAACCTCTGTACAACGCCTGGCAACTGTTCTTAATAAGCCAGATCATTCCTTTAATTTGCCTTTTTATCTTGTTTCATTTAGAGGTTTCATCTCCTTTTAAGGTGAGACAAAGCTGTTTTGCCCAGCAAAAGTAGCCTGTTTTCCTTGGGGAAAACAAGCCGACTGCAACACAAATTTGAGCAAAATACAGGAGCCTTCTTAACCTCTTCCTTGGCCCTAGATGACTTGCTAGATGACTTATCCGCTAGAAGATAACTAGAAGATGTCTTTGCACTTGTCTTTGTATTTATCTTAGGAAATGAGTCCCCTCCCCTGTCCAGCCCGGAGGTTAAGAAAACCTTAATTCCGTTGCCGTGAGCGCAGAATCAGTAAGGAAAAATAGGGTGGTTGGTAATCGGCGAGCCCCTCTAGGGTGGGAAAAAGAGCTTGTTGAGGCCATCCGGCCCAAACCACTAAGCTTGCCTGATCTAGCCAGGACTTTTCTGCGAGCCACTGCCAAACCTGCGGGTAAACAGGGGCCACTTTCATGAGCACCACCACCTCTGCCCAGGCGCACGCCTGCTCCAAGTCGCTGAGGGCAAACATGGCAGGCAAAATCGCCAATTTCTCGGATCCCATCACCAATGGGGATCCCAACAGGGCGGCGGCAGCTAGAGGAGAAGATACCCCTGGAATCGCCTGAACAGATAAGTTCGGGATCCGCTCTCGCAGGGCCTGGGCGACATAGGCGAAGGTGCTGTAGAGGCCGACATCCCCCGCACAGACAAAAGCGACATCTTCTCCTTGTTCTAGGGGTGGGGCCAGTTGCTCGGCAGCAGCCATCCAGGCAGCTTGTAACTGAGCCGAGTGGGTGACAAAGGGCAGGTGGAGGGAGAGCAGGGTTTGTTCCGGTTGCAGCCATGAGCGAACAATTTGAAAAGCTAGGCCCGGCTGACCGGCGGCACCTTGCGGGCAGGCCAACCATTTCACGGAGCGGAGGAGTTTGGCTCCTTTAACCGTAAGCCAATCGGGATCCCCAGCTCCAGCGCTAATGCCCCAAAAAGTTCCCAGTCCCATCCCCGCTTCAACAACCTAAGGGAATAGCAAACTTAGGCAGGCTCTGCATTGTCGGTGCCTGCTGCGGTCAGGTGGTCTAGGGCTTCTTGTAGAGAGCTGCGCAACGAGAGGAACTTCTCCAATCGCACCAGTTTCACGGTTTGGGTGACGCGGGCATTACTCACCACCTGGAAAATACCGGAGTGGCTCTGCACTAGCTTGGCCAACTGTACCAAAGCACCCACACCGGAGCTATCCACAAAGTCGATCCCTGTCAAATCCAAGATGATGTTGGGGGATCCCTCTTCCAAATACTTGGTGACGACTTTACGAAAGATGGGTTCAGAAAAGGCATCCAGAAGGCCGGTCAGGTGAAAGACCTGGCAGTTTTCCAGTGCTTCGTGGCTGCCGCGTAAACTGACCGTTAAAGACAGTGGTTCCGGAATGGCTCTTCTCCTTTTAATAATCTCGACAGAGGGGTACGCTCTGGATCCCGGCTGTGCAGGCCGGATCTCCGGCGTGGTGATAGCTTAACATCCTGCTTCACCTAAATTATCGCCACAAGTGGCATTCTGTTTTCCCTTCGGCCCCGTGGCAAGCCCAGAGTCCTTGAGTAGGATGGGAGCAACTTGTGTTGCGCAACAGTAACACAGATAGAGTTGCCGGATTGGAATAGAGACCTTATGTAGGATCCCCGTGTGAGGAGGGGCGAGCCGTTGGGTGAAGATCAGTGGGATAAGGACGTGCAGCAGCGACGACTCAACCTAACTTGGGTGGGGGCAGGTTTGGGTCTTGGCCTGACGGCGGCTTCTTTCGGGGCGGTGTGGGGTGCCAGTGCTTACATCCAAGGGCAGTTGTTGCCTCAGGTAGAAGAGACCTTATCGCAGGCGTTGCGGCGACAGGTGGAGTTGGGGGAGGTCACCTTCCTCGCCCCTTGGCAGGTGAGCTTGGGAGAAAGCCGGATTGAGCATTTGGCCACGATAGGTTCCATCGACCTCAGCCCTGATTTCTGGACTTGGGTACAAACGGGGGAATGGGTGCTGAACCTCACCCTTGATCAACCGCAACTGCTGATGATGGAAACCTTGGATCGCGGTTGGGCGGATATTCAGTTTCAACTGCCGCAGCCTGAGGGGGAGGGATCCCTGCCCATTCAGGGCTTGAATGTTCATCTGCGGCGGGGATCTCTGACGGCCATCCCGTTGGTGGGGGAACGGCGACAGTTTGATCAACTGCAGGCCCAGGCGCAGATTTGGTTGGCCGGGGAGCCGCAAGCTCCAGCAGAGCAAAAGGACTCCGTCCCGCTGCCGCCAACGGGAGGGCGAGCCAGTTTCCAGCTTTCCGCAAGATTGCAATCGCCGGATACTTCGGGCGGCCATCCGGTACGCCTTAGGGGGGTGGCGGATTTTCCCCAGGCTTCCGGTTCGGTTTGGGTTTCATCTCGGAGTGTACCGCTGGATTTGCTGCCCAGCCTCTTACCCCAGGTGCCTCTAACCGATGTGCAAGGGAATGCCGGTTTGGAGTTGGAGGTGGCTTGGGGTCGGGATCAACCGCTAGACCTGACAGGACAAGCTCGCCTGCAACAGGCCCGCCTTGGGCTGGAGATGTTGCCTCATCCTTTTGAGGAAGTGAGTGGTTCTGTCCGGTTTACTTTGCAAGGACTGGATCTGGAGCAGGTGAGCGGTACCTTCGGCCAACTGCCCTTCCGGGATCTGAATGGCCCGATTCGCTTCGGTGCTGAAGGGTTCGATTTACGGGCAGACCTTCCCCAGGCCAGCTTGGCGCAGGTACAACAAACTTTCGATTTTGACCTGCCCGTGGATGTGGAGGCGGTGCTGGGGGGATCCCTGACGGTGGGGGGATCCCTGACGCAGCCAGAAATCCGGGGTCAGCTTCAGGCGCAGGCTCCTGGGCGGGTGGATCGGATCCCGTTGCCGCAGTACGGTTTGGATTTTCGGTTTGCCAACCAGACTTTAGCCTTTGAGCGGATCGACTTGGCAGCTGCTGGTGGACGCATTCAAGGTTCCGGTCAGCTCCAACTAGGCCTGCGTCCCGCTGACGCGAAGGGATCCCGACTGGAGGGCTTGTTTCAACTTCAGGTGAGGGGGGCGGATGCCGAGCAGGTGGTGGGCTGGTATGGGGGCAGCTTGCCGCGCTCGGTGGGGCAGGTGTCCGGGCAGGTGGAGGTGGCTCTGATGGGATCCCAGCCACGGATCCAAGGGACTTGGGAGGCCACCGGGGGAGAGATTGCTGGCACGGGGCAAGTGCAGATTCTGCGTGCCCTGGAACCTGGGGCACTGCCGGATACCCGCGGCTGGGTGGTGGAGATTCCGCAGGCGATGTTAAGGCTGGGGGAGGGGCAGGCAGCACTGTCGGGGCAGTGGGCGCAGGGGCAAATTCAGGCGCAAGTGGCTCCGCAAAATCTCCCCTTGTCTTTCTTCAACCCAGAGTTGGCAGGATCTCTCTCGGGGGATATTACGGCTCAGGTGAACACGGCTGAAATAACGGCATCGAGTGTCTTGGCGGCATTGCGGGCAGAAGGATCTGTAGCCCTTTCTCAACCTCTAGGCGACATCAAGGGGCAGGTGGCCTGGGATGGATCCGGCTTGGTGATTGAGCGCGGAGAAGCGCTGGGGCTGGCAACAGTGCAAGGGCGGATCCCGGTGGATCCCGAAACCCTCCAGGTGGGATCCCTAGATTTGGCTGTGCAGGCAGATGAGGTTTCGCTGGCTCAGATCCCGGGTGTACCCGACCCGGTGCAGGGGGTTCTGCAGGGTTCCGGTCGAGTACAGGGATCCCTGGATGATTTGCAGGTGCAGGGGGATGCTCAGCTACGGGGCCTGACTCTGGGGGGGATCGGCTTTGAGGATATGGCGGGGCCTTTTCGCTGGTCTAGGCAAGGGACAGAGGTGGCTTTGCAGGGGCAAAGAGACCAGTTGGCGCTGAGTTTGGATCCCCAGTTTCAACCGCTGCAGTTCCGGGTGCGCCGGGGAGAAGCGGAGGCAATCGGTCAGCGACAGGAAGACCTTCTGCAGGTAGGGGTGAACCAGTTGCCCTTGCCCCTGGTGGCTGGGTGGGTGGCAGAAGGGCCTTTGGCCAGCTTGGAAGGGATCCTCAGCGGCGATCTGGCCATCAACCTCAGGAATCGCGCTGTACAAGGGCGAGCCTCCGTCGCGGATCTGCGCTTAGCAGGCATTGAGGCGCAAGGGTTCTCTCTGGATTTCGACTATCGGGTGGATCGCCTTACCGTCACTCAAGCGCGGTTGGATTTGTTCGAGAGCACCTACACCGCTAGCGGTACGCTGCGTCTGCCGGAAGCCCCCCTCCTGGCCCGCTTGGATCCCAGCCGCGAAACCCCTGTGCCTCAGATCGAACTGCAGATCAGTACCACCCAAGGCCGCCTGGAAGATATCATCTCCACCTTTAAGTGGCGGCAATGGAGCGATCTGACCCGCCGCGGCTTCCAGTTACCCCCCCTGCGTCCTGCGTCGGTGTTGGAGAGCGAACCGGTAGGTTTACCAGAACACCCTCTGGTGGAGCAGTTACAGTACTATGCTCAGGTTTTGGCCACCCACCTGGAAACCTTGGCCAGCCGCATGGATCCCTTGATTCCGCCCCCCAGCAGCTTGCGGGGTGAATTCCAGGCCAGTGTCACCCTTGCCGGTGGGCTCAACCAGCCCAGTGTCAGCTTTCAACTGGATGGACAGAATTGGCAAGCGGAAGAGTTTGGGATAGAGAACCTCACCGCTAGCGGCAGTTTTGCCGATGGGGCCGTGATGTTGGAGCCGCTGCTGTTGCGCAGTGGAGAACGGCAGGCCAGCTTCTCCGGCACTTTGGGCCTGAACGAACAGTCGGGATCCCTGCAAATTCAGGGCTTGCCCCTGACCTTGGTGGATCGCTTCTTGCCGGATGAGCTGGAGCTAGAGGGGGATCTGAACCTAGATGTGGAATTGGCGGGTAACCTGCGGGATCCCCATGCCACCGGATCCCTGACGGTGTTGAATGCCCAGATCAACCGGGTGCCGCTGCGGGAGGTAGGGGGCCAATTTGACTACAATCAAGGGCAGTTGCGCTTCAATAGCACCCTCTTGGCCAATGGGGACGAGCCAATCCGCATGGTTGGTTTTGTGCCCTACACCCTCCCCTTTGCTGAGGTTCGGGCCGAATCCGATCAGATCGATCTCACTTTACAAGCCCAAAATGGCGGTCTGCGGCTGATCAACCTCTTCACCGATCAAGTGCACTGGGAAGGGGGACAAAGCCAACTGGAGCTGGCTATCCAGGGCACTTTGCGAGAACCCAGCCTGCGGGGAAATCTCAGCGTCAGCGAAGGGATCCTCAGCTTTGCCGCCCTACCGGAGCCGATCACCAATCTGACGGGGCAAATCGCCTTCAATCTGAACCAACTGGAGGTGCAAGAGCTAAGTGGACAATTCAGCCAGGGATCCCTCCTGGTTAATGGCATTTTGCCCACCAACTCCCGCGGGGCGCTGCAATCGGGGGAAGGGTTCCAACCCTTGAGCTTGCAATTGCAAGGGATCAACCTTACCTTGCCCAATCTCTACAGGGGTCACCTGGAAGGGGAAGTGGTGGTGGCGGGCTTGCTGTTGCAACCTCTGATCGAGGGCCGCTTGCAAGTATCGGAGGGGATTGTGGATGTTAGTCCCCGCAATGGTGCTACCCCAGAAGGGATCCCGTCGGATCCACCCACCTGGCAGCCCCGCCTGAATGGGCTGGAACTGGCCTTGGGATCCGGTATTCAAATTCTGCGTCGCAATCTATTTGAATTCAACGCCTCTGGCAACCTACGCCTTTTCGGCACCCCCCAAGATTTGCGCCCGGCGGGCACCATCACCCTGGAGCGAGGCCGGGTCGCCTTACCCATCGCCGCCTTTCGCTTGGATCGCTCCCGACCCAACATGGCTGTCTTTGATTTGGATAATGGGTTGGATCCCTTCTTGGATCTGCGCTTAGTGACTCAGGCGACCGAGGTTTACCGTTTCCCGCAGGATATCTCCCCCTTCGACAACAACCGCAACGTATTGGGATCCCAGCAGAGCATCGATATTTTTGCCACGGTGAATGGCCGGGCCAGCGAGCTAGGCGAAGCGGATCCCCGCAATGGCATTTTGGCCCTCTCCAGTAGCCCCAGTCGCTCGCCAGAAGAGATCGTCGCCCTCCTGGGGGGAACGGCTTTGGCCCGTCTGAATGCGGAAGTGGGGGTGGCGGGCTTGGCGGGAACCGCGCTTCTGAACGACCTGCAAGAAGCCTTGGGTGATACCTTAGGTCTGGATGAAATTCGCCTCAGCCCTGTCCCCCAAATCGATACTCGCGCTCCCAATCGCTCTTCGGTGGGGCTGGCTCTAGAAGTAGCCAAAGATCTTGGCTCCACCATGTCCGTATCGGTGCAGCGGAACCTGACGGATCCCTTCCAGCCCACCCGCTACAGCACCCGCTATCGACTGAATGAGCAAACCCTCACCCGTGCCAGTACAGATCTAGAGGGCAACAATGTCATTTCTGTAGAATTTGAGACCCGCTTCTAATAAGGATCCTTCCCTGGGCCTGACCATTCAAGGCTAGAATGCAAACCGACTCTAAGTTTTGTAACGACCGTGGGATCAGGGATCCCTGGTGCGGTTTCACCTGTTGAAACTTAAGGGGTGAATCCCCAGGGTTGGACAGAACACTGAGTCAGTGACCGGAAGATCGAGGAATGGTGATGATGGTACTGGGTTGGGGATTAAGCCTACTGGGTCTGGCGCTGCTGAGCGGGATCGGCCTCTATCTGCTCAGTGCCCGCCCCTACCAATCGGCGGATTCGGTGGCCAACTCCTACGACCAATGGACCGAAGACGGCATTCTGGAGTTTTACTGGGGAGAACACATTCATCTGGGCCACTATGGATCCCCGCCGCAACCCAAAGACTTCTTGGAGGCTAAAGCAGATTTTGTCCACGAGATGGTGCGCTGGGCTGGATTGGATCAGCTGCCCGCTGGAACACGGGTGTTGGATGTGGGCTGTGGGATCGGGGGTAGCAGCCGCATTCTGGCCCGTGACTATGGCTTTTCGGTGACCGGGATCACGATCAGCCCCCAGCAGGTGAAACGGGCGCAAGAGCTCACCCCCCCAGGGTTGGATGTGCAGTTTTTGGTGGAAGATGCCCTGGCTATGTCTTTCCCAGACGGTAGTTTTGATGTGGTTTGGTCGATCGAAGCCGGCCCCCACATGCCAGACAAGGCTCTATTTGCCAGAGAGCTGTTACGGGTGCTCAAACCGGGCGGCATTCTGGCCGTGGCGGATTGGAACCAACGGGATGACCGACAACAGCCTCTGAACGGATGGGAACGTCTGGTGATGCGACAGCTGTTGGATCAGTGGTCTCATCCAGCTTTTGCCAGCATTGAAGGCTTTGCAGAACTGTTAGCTGCAACCGGATGGGTGGCAGGTGAGGTGATCACCGCCGATTGGACAGAACCGACATTGCCCTCCTGGCTGGACTCGATTTGGCAAGGGATCCGGCGGCCCCAGGGTTTTCTGCGCTATGGCTTGGCGGGATTCCTGAAATCTGTTCGGGAAGTACCCACGTTGTTGCTGATGCGCTTGGCCTTTGGAGTCGGCCTGTGCCGGTTTGGCATGTTTCGAGCAGTGCGGGCCAAGGCCTCTCCCCATTCCCAGGCAAACTCTGCCAGCTTGGCAACCCCCCTCTAAGAAATCCCCGGCATCTTTCCCGACAGTACCCCCATGCACTCCAAAACTTCCCATCGTCTTCTGGTCTGTACCACCTTCGGCTCTACCTGGGTCAATGGCCAGCGACAGGGCAAAAGCCGGGGGGAAACACTTTGGGATCATCTGCAAACCCAGCTGGATTGCCTTGACCCGGCCATTCAGATACATCCGGTGGAGTGCATGAGTGCCTGTAGCCACGCCTGTGTCATCGCCTTGGCTGCCCCACAGAAAACCACCTACGTGTTTGGGGATCTCTCCCTTGAGGACGATGAGAGCATTTTCGCTACAGCAGCCCTCTACGCCAGCAAAACCGACGGCATCCTGCCCTGGGCGGATCGCCCACACTCAAAAAGGGGGTTATTGCCCGCATCCCGGCCCTGGGTTAAAAGCCTGGACACCCAGAGCTGGATACCTAGAAACGATGCCGCGGATCCCGGCTTAACGGTTTTCCGAGTAAGGGATCCCGTTTTTACTGCAGGTAGGGGGTTACATCTTCCCCCTGCTCAGCCAGAAATGACAAAGCCCGAAACCGTAAGCCCGCCACTTGGTCGTACAGGGGGTTGAGCTTGCACATGGGAGGAATGTGCATAACTTTGTGGCCAAATAGCACTACATCTCGCTCAAAGGGACACTGAGCAGGGATCCACTGACAAACCAAGTGAGCTAAATGGGGATCCCGGATTTTAAAGTTGTCGATCATGGTTCGAATCGGTCGTAACGGGGCCTGCAACCAGTCACGTAGGCGAACCGTCGACTTGAGGCGCAAAGAAGTCATGGAAACAGTCAGCTCCTGAGGAGCTTTGCGAGCACGTTGCAAGGAAATTGTTGTGGAACCCATAGGTCTTCACCTCACACCCTGAAGGAGCACCACTCCTTCTGAATTGGCTAGTCGCTACGTAAAGAATCGATAGATCTCTGTATCAAGGGAAACATTGATTACATCCCCTCTCTTAGTTTGCCCCTCCCAATCGAAAACTGGCTTGTGTAAAACAAAATCTCCGACCAATGTTGTAGAGCTACACATTTTGTCTTCAAAAGTTAATATGTAACGATAACTACAAAAACCTCCTGAGGCGCTCGGTTGTCGGGACTTTGTCTGGGGAGATGTGTCGGTACGTTACCCTCCCTATTCCTGTTATAGAATTTACCGCTGGCTTCAAGCCAGGGGGATCCTCGCAGTTGAGGTTACAGCCTTTTCCAGCAATACATACTACAGCCGATGCAGGCCAACCCCTTGTCCGACAAAAATTTCTTCTTGACCTTGTGTCGTGCCTGAGGTTGGAAAAGGCTGTACCTTGACTCGCTTAGGAAGGAATTTTCTCTTGATCAAAGTTGGTTTACTACAGTCGTTACGGAGCATAACGATTGTCCAATTCCACCGAAGGGGCGTTCTAGAATTCCAAGGGAGATTCCAGTCGGGATCCCAGTTCTACCCCCTTGCTTGGGAGCCTCCCCATGAAATTGGCCTATTGGATGTATGCTGGCCCTGCCCACATCGGCACCCTCAGGGTGGCCAGCTCCTTCAAAAACGTTCATAGCATCATGCATGCTCCCCTCGGAGATGACTATTTCAATGTGATGCGTTCCATGCTGGAGCGGGAGCGAGACTTTACCCCTGTTACTACCAGTGTGGTTGACCGGCATGTGTTGGCGCGGGGATCCGACGAAAAAGTCATCAACAACATCACCCGCAAAGATGGTGAAGAACAGCCGGATTTGATCGTTCTCACCCCCACCTGTACCTCCAGCATCTTGCAGGAAGATTTGAACCACTTCGTCCAGCAGGCCCAGTTGGTCAGTCGCTCCGATGTGTTGCTAGCGGATGTGAACCATTACCGTGTCAACGAATTGCAGGCAGCGGATCGCACTCTCAAGCAGATTGTCGAGTTCTACATCACCAAAGCCCGCAAAAATGGGGAACTAAGCGACTCTCCTTTCAAGACTGAACGCCCCTCCTGCAATATTCTTGGCATTTCCAGCCTTGGGTTTCACAATGCCCACGACCTGCGAGAGCTGAAAGTGTTGCTGCGGGATCTCGGCATTGACCTCAACCTGGTGATCCCGGAAGGGGCCAGCGTGCATGAGCTCAAACACCTCGGGCGGGCCTGGTTTAATGTAGTGCCCTATCGCGAACTGGGGCCACTGGCGGCTCATTACCTACAAGAACAATTTGGCACCCCGTTTATTGATACTTGCCCGATGGGAGTCGTGGAAACCGCCCGCTTCATTCGCCAGGCACAAAAAATCCTAAATGAGCAAGGGATCCTGGTCGATTATGAACCCTACATTCAGGAGCAAACCCTGCATGTTTCTCAGGCCGCTTGGTTCTCTCGATCCATCGACTGTCAGAATCTAACCGGCAAAAAAGCGGTGGTCTTCGGGGATTCCACCCACGCTGCGGCGATCACCAAAATTTTGGCCCGTGAGATGGGGATCCATGTGGTTTGGGCGGGTAGCTATTGCACCTACGATGCCGAGTGGTTCCAAGCGGAAGTTGGCGAGTATTGTGACCAGATTCTGATGACCGATGATCACACTCGCGTTGGGGATGCCATTGCCCAAGCAGAACCGGCGGCAATTTTTGGTACTCAGATGGAACGCCATGTTGGCAAGCGTTTGCGCACCCCTTGTGGCGTTATCTCAGCCCCTATTCATGTGCAGGATTTCCCGATTGGCTACAAACCCTTTTTGGGCTATGAAGGCACCAACCAGATTGCCGACTTAATTTACAACTCCTTTACCCTCGGCATGGAGGATCACCTACTGGAGATCTTTGGTGGCCACGATACCAAAGAAGTAATCCACAAGGGCCTAAGTGCCGATTCCGACATCAACTGGACTCGAGAAGCCCAGATGGAGCTGAACAAGGTACCCGGTTTTGTGCGGGGTAAGGTGAAACGCAACACCGAGAAATTTGCCCGTGAACGGGGTTTGACCGAGATCAGCGTGGAAGTGATGTACGCTGCCAAAGAGGCTGCCGGGGCCTAATTGGTGCGCACCACTACCCGCACGGGATCTGACAGACTTACCACAGGCGGATTGCTATAGCTGCTGCCTACCTGCAAAAAAACCGTGAAGGAAGCAGGCAAACTCGGCTGCTGAGTGGGCTCCTGCGGCAGAAGACTGACACCGTTGCTGCTGCTCGACCCACAGCCAGCCAAAATCAGGCCTAATCCTAACCCAATTGCGAGCTTACTCATCATTAACCTCACTATTAACTTCACTGCAAAACCACTTGAAAACCGATTGACCCACTCACCCCCGCCGGGATCCCATCGGGCAGAGTCACCACCACCGCTCCGTTGCGATTGGTTCCCTGACAAGCGGCAGGAACGGGTTGCCCAGCCGGGATGAACTGTGTTGTGAAATCTCGGCTGGCCACCCCAGCGATTATCACTTGGGTACTCGCCTGCAGCGGCAGTTGCGGTGAGCTGAAGGCCAGTCCCTCCGGCACCAGCACACACACTTGCACCGGAACCCGAATTGGCCCACCCAAGTTGCGAAAATCAAAGACTACCCCCCGCAACTGGTTGGCCTGCACCTCCAAAGTCGGGATCCCCTCTTGCCGGGTTTCTTGCACAATCAACCGGGCAGGATCCCAAACCAAACGACCCGCCGGGGGACGGTTGGGGGATTCTGGGGTCGGGGTGGGAGTTGGTTCAGGGGTCGGGGTAGCTGTGGGTGTCGGGGTGGGAGTTGGTTCAGGGGTCGGGGTAGCTGTGGGCGTCGGTGTCGGGATTGGCGTGGGTGTGGGCTCGGGTGTCGGGGTGGGAGTTGGTTCAGGGGTCGGGGTAGCTGTGGGCGTCGGTGTCGGCTCGGGTTCTGTCAGAGCACTTTCAAAGGCCCCGATATCGCAGGTGGTGCTAGCCGGCTGGGGACGAGTCACCCCTCTTTGGTCGAGGTTATTGATAGGGGCTGCTGCACAGATACCAGGGTCTGCGGCCTCTAGGGCGGGGCTATTGGCTACCAAGGCCAGGGTCAGAACCGGTGTTCCCGGCAGAACCCCAGCAAAGATCGTGGTGCCATTGGCAGCTAGGGTGGTCTGCAGAACCGTGGAAATAGCCCCAGTTGGCACAATGTTCCCTGCCACGGGGCAACCACCAGCATTGCCACTGACGCCAAAGACATTCTTGCTGCCGCTGATGCTGCCGGAACATTCTTCATTGCCGGCAGAACCCGTGTTGCCAGCGATAATACTGTTGTTCACCGTCGCTGCGGTAACGGCACGGATCCCGCCGCCGCCGAAGTTTGCGCTATTGCCACTCAGGGTGCTGTTGCTCACCGTTGCGGTATTGGCACGGATCCCGCCGCCATCGAAGTTTGCGCTATTGCCACTCAGGGTGCTGTTGCTCACCGTCGCGGTAACGGCAAAGATCCCGCCGCCATAACTGCCTGCGCTATTGCCACTCAGGGTGCTGTTGCTCACCGTCGCGGTAACGGCAATGATCCCGCCGCCATCGAAGTTTGCGCTATTGCCACTCAGGGTGCTGTTGCTCACCGTCGCGGTAACGGCAATGATCCCGCCGCCATCGTCTCCTGCGCTATTGCCACTCAGGGTGCTGTTGCTCACCGTTGCGGTATAGGCACGGATCCCGCCGCCATCGTCTCCTGCGCTATTGCCACTCAGGGTGCTGTTGCTCACCGTTGCGGTATAGGCATAGATCCCGCCGCCATCGTCTCCTGCGCTATTGCCACTCAGGGTGCTGTTGCTCACCGTTGCGGTATAGGCATAGATCCCGCCGCCCACGTCTCCTGCGCTATTGCCACTCAGGGTGCTGTTGCTCACCGTCAGGGTGGTGCCGCTACCTGCCCGGATGCCACCACCGTCGCCAGCAGTGTTTCCATTG
Organism: Synechococcus sp. Nb3U1; assembly: GCF_021533835.1. Classification (NCBI taxonomy): domain Bacteria; kingdom Bacillati; phylum Cyanobacteriota; class Cyanophyceae; order Synechococcales; family Synechococcaceae; genus Synechococcus; species Synechococcus sp. Nb3U1. The sequence goes on from NZ_JAKFYQ010000003.1 coordinate 196,104, forward strand.
CTGATGGTCAGTCCCTCAATCTCTACACTGAGGTTATTCCCAATATCAAACACCCGAACTAAATTATTCCCACTTACCTCTAGGTCGGTTGCTCCTGGCCCGTCAATCACCACATCTTCAGTAATCGTCGGTAAGGCAGTGACCAGGGTAATGATTCCTGTGACGCTGAAATCGATGGTGTCAACAGTAGGAAGAGAATCCCCTGCTGTGCAGCCTTGCACTGCGGCATTGGTATTGGCCGCTTCGATGGCATCCCGCAGCGTACACTGCCCGGCTACAGAGCCTTGATCCAGGCTGTTCACCGTGATCGTTGCCGCCTCTGCCATTCCCGCCCACAGCACCAGTGTCGCCAGCGGGGATCCAAGCAGGAGCAACATTTTCCACCATCTGGCTAGCTGTCGCCGGTGAGACAGGGCTGGCCTGCCCGCAGAGAAAATCATTAGAACCACTCCTCACTCAGGGTTAAAATTTGGCAAAACTTTGCTGCCGCAACGTTTCACTGCCTCAAGATGAAGAGCATCTCTAGGTTTGTATTTCACAAGGAGCAACAAACTTGCCGTTTCAATTTGAACCTGAGGTGCAAAATATCAACAATTGGCTCATTTGGCAACCGGCACCCTCGACATGGATACCTCGCTCTGTCACGGCTACCCTTTTCCAGCATTATCTGAGGCAGCAGATTCAGGTCAATCCCTTGTCCATAAGGTTTTTTGCGTAGCTCAAGGGCCTGTGTGAAGCCGGAAAAGGCTGTCAGTCATCAAAGTTATTGGATTGTCATTTGATTGTGTTCCCCCCATTCTTGTTATGCAAACCGCTGCCCCCCCCCGACCTACCCTGCTCACGATTACCCCCATTTGGAAAGATGGGATCCTCTATGGCTGTGGTCTGTTGGGATTGGGGCTGCTCATGCTCCACACCAGCGGGGAGATGAATGCAGCAACTGCGCCAGTATCGGGCTGGTTTTTGCCGGCGGTTTTGCTGGCCACCCTGCTTGGGGGAATGGGGTGTTGGGGCTTGGGCCGACGGGGGCAGGGCTGGGGGCCTCCCTTGCTGATTTTGTTGTTGGGGCTGGTACTGACGCAAACCTTGCTGGTGGGCTATCGGGTACCACCGGGGTTGATGCCAACCCCAACGCGGGTAGTACGGGCAATGTGGATGGCGCGGGCTGCCCTAATGCGGGATGCGGTGCAAACTTTTGTTCGACAAGCGTTGGTGGGGTTTGGCCTGGGGGTGGGATCCGGGCTATTGCTGGGGGGGATCTTGGCTCGTTTTCAGAAGATCGAGCAAGGAGTTTTGCCCTATTTGGCGGCCCTCTCTAGCATTCCCATCCCGGCTTTGGCCCCGGTGATGGTGGGGGCTTTTGGCATCGACTGGCCTTCAAAGGCAGCAGTGGTTGCGGTGGTGGTGCTGTTTCCGGTGGTAATCAACACGGTGCGAGGGTTGCGTTCGGTGGATGCGAGCCAATTGGATTTGATGCGCTCTTACGGAGCCAGTGCTGGGCAAGTGTTTTGGCAGGTGCGGATCCCGCAGGCTTTGCCCTATGTGTTTAATGCCCTGAAGTTGGCGATGACGCTGGCGATGATCGGGGCGATTGTCGGGGAATTTTTTGCAGCACCAGGATTTGGCCTGGGGTTTCGCATCAAGATCGAGGCGGCCCGCTTTAATTTCGACATTGTTTGGGCCGCGATCCTTTATGCCACTGTCATCAGCACCCTGGCCTATGGGTTGATTTTAAGGATCGAAAAGCGCCTTACCTTTTGGCACAGTTCCATTCGCTCTGAGGGGCATTGACGCTTCTGGTGACTCCCGCTCTACAACGTGGCGGGGCTTGTCCACACCAAAAGGGCGATCACCCCATCCCAAGCCAACAAAAGCAGAGCAAAAAAGCCCAAAAGCGCATACATCCAAGGCTGTACATAGGGGCGCAGGCTATCCACTTGTATTCCGGTGTGGCGCTGAACTTCAGCCAACAGACGCTTGAACCCAGCTACCCGCATGGGCAACAGCACACAATCTCCAGCTTGAGTGACCCAGTAGTAAACTACCCCCCCCTGACTGGTGGATCTCGGCTCTATCCGTTCCACATCAGACCACTGCACTTGCCATTCTTGCCGCAAAAAAGCAGGCACCCAAGCGGGATAAGTGGCTCGCATTCCCTGGTCATCTACATTGACTTGTTGACTGAGGGATCCTAGTAGCAAGCCCCACCCTATCAGCAGCGCCACCAGCAGGGATCCCACCCAAACGGGATCCGCCTGTCGGGAGAGCAACATGGGCAGTGGCAGCACCAAAGCCCAATAGAGCGCTTGAATGGTATAGCGAATTAACGGGGATAGAGGAAAGCCCATGGCCGAGGGAGAAAGCTGCCTTTGCTAGCTTAGCCAACCCGAGTAGACCTGTTGTGGAAGCTGAGGGTTGATCGCCAGGCATACCCCGGATCAACCCCGCAAAAGAACCCAGCACGGATGTCGAGCAGGTTTGCTCATACCCGATGGGATGCCTGAGTTAAGTTGGTTGGGCAGCAGCTCTTTATCTATTCTCCGTCGGGATCCAAATTTCCTTTCTGATTTTCTGATACTTCATCTGATACCCCACTTGGACATCCCACCATGACCACCTTTTACCGCGCCACTGTTCAAGCCGGTGCCCGCACCCTGCCCGGCCATTACTATGTCTCTCCCAGTCGTTTTGAGGCGGAGATCGAGCAGATTTTTTATCGAGAATGGTTCTGCGTGGGGCGCAGCGCCGATCTGGCTCAGCCGGGGGATTTCTTGCAGGTACAGGTACTGGGCGAAAGTCTGATTTTGGTGCGGGATCCCCAAGCTCAGGCCCATGCCTTTTTTAATCACTGTCGCCATCGCGGCACCCGTCTGTGTAGCGAACCGCAAGGGCATTTTTCGGATGGGATCCCCTGCCCCTATCATGCCTGGCGATATGGGTTGGATGGACATCTGTTGGCGGCCCCACAAATGCAGGAGGTGGAAGATTTTCGTCGGGAAGACTATCCCCTCCACTCAGCCGCCCTGGTGGAATGGGAGGGATTTATCTGGGTGAATCTCAGCCGCGATCCCCAACCTTTTAGCGAGACTTTTGCCCCGTTACAGAGGCGCTTTCGGGAATGGAACTTGTCCGCTTTGCGACGAGGATACCGCATCGAATACGACATTCACGCCAATTGGAAATTGCTGTTTGAGAACTATTCGGAGTGCTACCATTGCCCCCTGATTCATCCGGAATTGGCCCGTCTTTCTCCAGCCCGCAGCGGACGGAATGACCTGATGGAAGGCCCTTTTTTGGGGGGGTACATGTTGCTCAACCCGGATGTCACCAGCCTGAATATGAGCGGCCAACGCACCTTGCCCCTGATCTCCACTGTGGAGGATGAGAACCAAAAGCGGGCCTACTACTACACCCTCATGCCCAACCTGTTCTTGAGCTTGCAGCCCGATTACGTCATGACCCATACCCTTTGGCCTCAAGGGCCGGATCGGACGCGATTGGTCTGTGATTGGCTGTTTGAACCGGAGACTTTGGCCCAAGAACACTTTGATCCGAGCGAGGTGATCGAACTGTGGGATCGCACCAACCGACAAGACTGGCACCTCTGTGAGCTGACCCAGCAAGGGGTGGGATCCCGTGCCTACGAGGCCGGACCCCTCTCTCATGCGGAGGGGTTGATCCAAGCTTTTGGGCGGGAGTATCGCCGCCAGATGCAGGAGTAGCCCATCCCTCTTGAGGGTAAAGCAGCGTACAGTGTTGGCACACGGCTACCTATGTCGATCTTTTGGGGAGGTATCGGATGACCCATAGCAGCTACCAAGATGGCATCGAAGCGGTTCAAGCTGGGGACTTCCAGGCGGCCATTCAAGCGTTTCGGCAGGTGCTCGCCTCCGACCCCACCCACACCGAAGCTCGCTACAACCTGGCCTGGGTACTGGGCATGAGCGGTTATCTGGATCCTGCTCTGGCGGAGCTCGAAGCGGTTTTGGCAGCAGATCCCAACCACCCAGAAGCCCACTACAACCGGGGGGCACTCCTTTTGCAAAAAGCCCAGTTGGAAGCGGGTATGGATGGGCAAATGGATATCCCCACCCTGCAGCAGGCGGAAGCAGCCTTTCAGGCGGTGATGCGGTTGGATCCCTCCGATCAACGGGCCTATGCCTTTCTCAACTTGGTGAAACGGGCCATTCGCAATTACCAGAAGGACTCTGCAGCGGCATCTAACCCATCTAACCGTAGTGTTCCGTAAACCCTTTCACCAGCGCCTCTATCGGAGCAATGCTGGGATCCCCTAGCTCGCCTTCTGCTTCTTGAGAGACCTGCTGCACCACTTCGGGGGGAAGCTGAAGCTTAGCCACCAACTGCTGGAAGGCATCCAACTCTTCCAGATTCACCACAGGTTCTTCCGGGCTGCGGGCACTGGCGGCAATCACCAGATAGCCCAACTTGAGGATCATACGCTTTTCGGCCTCATCGCTAATCTTGGGCAACACTTCATCCAACGGGATCCGCTGGACAAAGTACTCCCGGATTTGTTTGGCCAAGCTAGCCTGCTGACTGGGATCCGGAGCAAAATGTTGGGACAGTTGCTGGGCCATCAGCTCCACTTCGTCAACCTCTAGGGCACCATCTGACCAGGCCATGGCCGTGACGGCTCGTAAGAGATTCATTTGTTTGGGGGTAATGCCGGGCGGGGGGGGAGTGGGCATTGCATCCTCCTGAAAAGCTCACCTGCCAGTGTAGGAGGGGATCCCTGCCGGTGCTCATTAAATTTGTTGTCTAGTGGGGGCTGGTGGTGTCCTTGCTTCTGAAGACTCCGTGCTACCAGTCGGATGGGCTCTGGCATAGGGTGGGCATCTCAGCATACGATGGAAAGCTGAATACCTGATGGTTGCAGAAAACTCCATACGCGGTCTGTCCCTAACAGCCTTGGAGAGGTGTCCGAGCGGTTTAAGGAAGCAGTCTTGAAAACTGTCGTGGTTCACGCCACCGTGGGTTCGAATCCCACCCTCTCCGTATCATTCGTTGTGGCTTACGACGCTTTTTTTCTGGCCAGATTGGAGGTTCCCAAGGCCTCACCCCAGAGATGGGATCCGCTGCAAATCAGATGAGCCCCCATCTATTCTAAGGGCATCTCCGCTTGAGAAAGCGCTACCGCGAGATCCATAGGATTAAAACGGTTCATCGCTATAGGTAACCCCTCTCGTAGGCAGCACTCTACAGCTTCGACAGCCGTATTCAACACCTGCTCCAATACCTCCTTCTCCTGCGGGCTAAACCCTCCTAACACATGCCCGACCACATCTTTCGAGCCCTTAGGTTTACCAACTCCCAGGCGCAGCCGCGGGAAGGATTCACCCCCCAGGTGCTGAATTAGCGACTTCATGCCGTTGTGCCCCCCGGCAGAACCGGATCCCCGCAAGCGCAAGCGCCCCAAAGGCAGATCCATATCGTCATACAGAATCAGCACCGAGTCGGGATCCAATTTGTACCAATCCAAGACTGCTCTGACCGATTGGCCGGAACGATTCATATAGGTTTCGGGTTTGAGTAGGCGTCGCTTTCCCCCTAAGGCAAACCCTTCGCCATAGATCCCTTGAAATCGTTTTTCCGTAGCTAAGGGGATCCCCCAGCGTTGTGCCAGCCGATCCACCACCATAAAGCCGCAGTTGTGGCGCGTGTCCGCGTATTGAGCACCAGGGTTGCCCAAGCCAACGATGAGTTGTGGGGCAACCGACTCTGTAGAAGTGGGATTGACCTGGGTCACAGATTTCCTCCCGTCCTCGGGCTAAAGTGAGGCATCAGTGTTATTTTTGTTGCTTCGCACGGTTCAGAAACCTAACTAAGCTGGGTAGGGCCACAGTGAGGCTCCCTGCATCGGCGCCATTGACTCCACTGCCGTTCTATTGTGAACCGATTCTGACCAGAGAACTAGTCATGCACAGCCTGCACACCAATCCGAGTATTCACCCCAGCGGAACCGAGGCGGAGCCACTAGGAGCCAGCGGCGGGAATGCGCTGCACATGAGCCATCGCCTGATCCAAGTGGGCATTGCCCTCTCTTCCGAAACGGATTTGGGGCGGCTGCTGGAGCTAATCGTGCAACAGGCCAAAGAACTGACCCGTTGTGATGGCGGTAGCCTTTTCATCCGCGAGGGAGAAGAACTGCGCTTTTTTGTGGTCAGCCGCAATGAAGATCTGCGGGATCTGCGGATGCCTTTGAGCCCTTCCAGCATTGCTGGCTATGTGGTGCTGACGGGGGAAAGTCTGAATTTGCCCGATGTTTACGAGTTGCCCCCCCACTTGCCCTACGCTTTTAACCGCCAGGTGGATCAACAAACCGGATATCGCACCCGCTCTCTGCTCACTGTGCCGATGCGGGATCCCTCAGGGCAGGTGATCGGGGCTTTGCAGCTGTTGAACCGCCTCAAACCCAATCACCCCAACCCTTTGGAGCCCGGCCAAGTGGCGGAGTGGAGCCAGCCCTTTTCTGGCCTAGAGGCCAGTGTAGCGGAATCTCTGGCTTCACAGGCGGCGGTGGCCTATCAAAACGTACAATTGCGCGAAGAACTGAAATCCGCCCATTTTGAGACGATCTTCTGCTTATCTCTAGCGGCGGAATACCGGGATCAAGATACCTCTTTTCACCTGAAGCGGATGAGCAACTACTCCCGCATCATCGCCAAACATTTGGGTCTTTCTAGCCGTGAGCAAGAGCTGATTTTCTATGCCAGCCCCATGCACGATGTCGGCAAAATCGGGATCCCGGATGCCATTTTGCTCAAGCCAGGTCGCTTTACCCCGGAAGAACGGCTGATCATGAACCGACATCCGGAAATTGGCTACGAAATTCTCAGCAAATCCGATTCGGAACTGATGAAAAAAAGCGCCATTATCGCTCTCACCCACCACGAGAAGTTCGATGGCAGCGGCTATCCGCGTGGGCTGAAGGGAGAAGACATTCCCCTGGAAGGGCGGATTGTTGCCTTGGCAGATGTATTCGATGCCTTGGCTAGCCGTCGCCCCTACAAAGAAGCCTGGGACTTAGTGGATATTTTTCAGTTGGTGGAAGAAAGTACGGGCAGCCATTTTGATCCACAAGTGGTGGCGGCTTTTGACCGAGGCCGCAGCGAAATTCTGGAGATCTACCATCGCTATCAAGAGCACAGCTGAGAATTCCAGCGTTTTGTTTTCCGAGCCTTGAAGAAGAACCCCTGAAGCTGGTTTTCCGCCAAATGTCGTAGCCAGATAGCTCCAAGGCAAGGCAAACTGAAGGTGTTGGCTCATCCGTACTGGACTGACCAATAAATGTGTTGCCCTACACATTATATATCCAATGGATGCAGAGGATCCCTGCAATGGCTGCCCTGATCAATCCCCCGACTCTGTCTGTCAATGCCAAGCTGCGCGATCTGAGTTTGATCGATTTTCAGGTCAGCGAGTCTACCCCCTGTGAAAACATCGTCCGTCGCCTAGAGGACGACAGCAGCCTTTCGGGGGTGATCGTGGTGGATAGTCTGTCGCGGGTGCAGGGGATGTTGACTCGCCGCGCCATTTTGGAGTGGATGCTCAGCAAACCCTACGGGCTGGATGTCTTTCTGAAGCGACCCATCAGCTCCATGGTGGAGTTTCATCAGCGGGGGTTTTTGCTGCTGCCTGGAGATAGCGATGTGATCGAGGCGGCCAGCCGGGCTTTCCAAAGGCCGGAAGAAACCATCTACGACCCGGTGGTGGTGCAACTGGGATCCCATGAATACCGCCTCTTGGATGTGCCTGTGTTGTTGGTCGCACAAGCCCAAGTGCATCTGGCCACCCAGCAGAAACTGCGGGAACAGCAGCAGGAAATGCAGTTGGTGTTGGTGGCCCTCGAACAGGAAAAAAATCGTAGCCTGCAATATGCCCAGGATCTGGAGCGGCAAAAAGCCGAGATCCTCAGCCAAAATCTGGCCCTAGAGGTAGAACGTCGCCAAGCCCAGGAACGTTCGGAAGAGTTGGCCCGCCTCAATGCCCGCATTCTTGAAATTAGCGCGGTGCTCTCCGAAAAAGGCCAATCCACCTTTGCCGCTACCTTCGAGGGAGTAGAAGCCGTCCGCAGTCTCACGGGAGAGATCACCGCCAGCAGTCAGGAATTGTCCCGCGAGCTGAGAGAGATTGGCACCATCGTCGATTTGATCGTAGAAGTGGCCGGGTATATTCGCCTACTCTCCTTTAATGCCGCTGTAGAGGCCAATCGCAGCAGCAGCAGTGTCGGCGGGTTTGGGGCCATTGCGCAGGAAATTCGCAAATTGGCGGGGCGTACCACCGAAGCCAGCAACCGCATTCGCAGCCTGGCAGAGCGCATTCAACGCAAGAGCCAATCAACGCTGCAGTCGGCCCAGGCAAGCTCTGAGGTAGTGCAGTCTCTCTATCAGCAGGCCCAGTCAGCCCAGTCAGCTCTAGAGCAGTTACAAACCTTGTTGGAACGAGCCCAGGATTAGCCTTTGGCAATACGGAAGCCCTGCTGAAGGCGGCAATAGGCCTGAAAATCAGCTTGTGATCAACCTTTTTCGTTAAGCGGATCCACCCAACGGCCATCGGCTTTGATCAGCTCGATCAGCTCTTTCACCCCATCCGCCTCCGGTACCTTTTTCACCTCTTCTTTGCCGCGGTAGAGGGAGATGAAGCCAGGATTTTTGCCAACGTAGCCATAGTCGGCATCGGCCATTTCTCCGGGGCCATTGACGATGCAGCCCATCACCGCAATATCCAGACCCACCAGATGCTGGGTGGCGGCGCGAACCTTGTGCAGCACCTCCTCTAGGTTGAACAGCGTCCGACCACAGGAAGGGCAAGCCACATACTCCACCATCGTTTTGCGCAGGTTCAGGGCCTGCAAAATGCTGTAGGCAACTGGAATCTCTTTTTCCGGCGCTTCTGTCAGAGAAACGCGAATGGTATCGCCAATCCCTTCGGCCAAGAGGGTGCCGATCCCCACCGCCGACTTGATCCGGCCATACTCCCCATCGCCCGCCTCGGTCACCCCCAGGTGGAAGGGATAGTTCAAGCCGAGAGAGTCAAAACGCTGGGCCGCTAGACGATAGGCCGCCAGCATCACCTGCGGACGAGAAGCCTTAAAAGAGAGAACCAAATTGTGAAAGTCTTGTTCTGCGCAGAGCTGGGCAAATTCTAGGGCCGATTCCACCATGCCCTCGGGTGTATCTCCGTAGGTGAACAGCATGCGCTCCGCCAGGGATCCGTGGTTGACCCCGATGCGCATCGCTTTGTTCTGATCTTTAAGGGTTTGCACCAAGGGGGTGAAGGTTTCGCGGATCTTGTTGCGGATGGCCTCAAATTCAGCTTGGGTGTATTCGGTGCGACCGGGCTGAGGTTTTTCAAAGACAAACAGGCCCGGATTGATGCGCACCTTATCGACGTATTTGGAGACTTCCAGCGCAATTTTGACGCCATTGTGATGGACATCCGCCACCAAGGGCACCGGCTTGTAGGTTTGGCGCAACTTGTCCCGAATCGTTTCCATCGCTTTGGCGTGAGCCATGCTTGGGGTGGTCACCCGCACAATTTCGGATCCGGCTTCGTGCAGACGGCGGATCCCGGCTACAGCCGCTTCGATGTCGAGGGTATCTTCGTTGATCATGGATTGCACCACCACTGGGTGCTGACTGCCAATCAACACATCGGCTACCGCCACAGTTCGAGTCGGGCGACGGGGGTAAACAGGTTCTGGGTAAGGCTGCTGAGCAGAGGCGATGGGCCGATCCAGGGTTTGCATGGCTTGCTTGGGGCTAAGAAGGGCTACTCTAGCTTGATTGTAGGCGGAAATTGCCGCAGAGCCGGGCGGGAGGTGCTGTCATAAAACCCTGTCACGAAACCCTGAATATCTCCGCCCGATCTCCTTTTTGGCTGGCCTCTTTATCCAATTCGGCGGGATCCCAAATGATGTGGTGATGTCCATCACTGGCGGTTCGCGGGATGGGGCATAGCCTGTACAGAAGGGGAAAGATTCCTGCCCAGACAGCGGCACTTTTACCCATCCATATTTTGGAGTGTCAGGGGTATGGTTAGGGTCTGTCAAGGATTGGGGGTGGTGGGGGTGTTGCTCGGATCCCTGGCGCTATGGGAGTTGGGGGGATTGGCTCAAGGAGGGGCGGTGGACTGTCCACTTCAGATCCGGTCTGCTGCAGAATTGGCGAATCTGTCTTGGGGGGTGAAAGACCAGGCTGCTAGGGGCTTCGACTCAGCTCGGGATAAGCACTGAGGGGTTCAACGCCGATTATTTCGACGGGATCCCCAATTTTTAGCCCTTTGCCCGCCTCTGTTCTCGGGATCCAGGTATTCAGCCCGAGGCGATAAAAGTGATCAAAACGGCTAAGTTCAGCCCACTTGGGCAAGGTTTTCTGCCGCTGAGTGATGAAGTGCTTTTGAAAGCCGAGATAGGAAGCGCCCGTGATCGGATCGCGGGTGGGCACCACACAGCGGGCACAGGGGTTGATACCCAACAGCTCCACCTCACCGATGCGAAAGCGCACCACCTGATCCGCCTGGGCAAAGAGGTGATCTTCCCAAAAGGGCAGACATTCGGACACCTCAATATTCATGCGAAACCGCTGCCGCAGTTCCTCGGAGGCAAGTCCGGGGAACCAGTTGGCCACTGCTTCCAGGGTGGGAGTGCTGATCAGGGTGGGTCCACTGGCGTAAGGATCATCCGGAAAACCCGTAATGGGATCCTCTAGAATCTGCACCGGAAAACCCAACCAGTTGCTCAGCCAAGTTTGCAGAGGATCCCGCTCCTGTTGCAGATCAAACTGCGCCGCCTGTCCATTCCCCCACAACTGTACCAACCGCAGCCCCGGATCAAATTGGGCTCGCAAGCGATGGAGTTGCGGGTGGCGTTTGCCGTGGACTCGTTTCCCTTGAGCATCCACTAGGGCATAGCGCCGATCCCCCACAAGAGCACCCAATGGCGTCAGGCTCACCTCCGGCAACGATACCCCATCTAAGGACTTGATCGGGTAGATGATTAACTCAGCAACATCGGGCATGATCTGGTTGACCCAATCGGGATCCCCTTTGCTTCAGCCATCAGCTTCGGTGGGGTAGTCGGTGAAGGGTTGGCTGCGGATGAAATCCTTGGGGCTGACATTTTCTACAAACTTGCGAAATGCTTCTCGTTCCTCTTCGTCGGCATCTTGGTTCATGGGAATGGAGGCTTCCGCGATCACCTCTTCGACCGTCCAGATGGGGACATGAGCCCGCAGGGCAATGGCAATGGCATCGCTGGGACGGCAATCAATCTCTTGTTTTTTCTCGCCGCTTAGAGTAGTGAGCACCGCATAAAACGTGTTGTCCAGCAGGGCGTGAATAACCACTCGCTCTAGGGTAATCCCCCAAGTCTCCCAAGAGTTGAGCAGTAGATCGTGGGTCATGGGGCGGAGGGGCTTTTGGTCATCTAGGGCTTGCAAAATGGCATTAGCTTCAGCTTTACCCACCCAAATGGGCAGAGCACGACGCTCACTGCTGTCGCGCAGGATGACAATGGGGTTCTGGTTGACGGCATCGACTGCGATCCCAGCCACATGCATCTCGATCATGAGCAATTGCCTCCAGCCATTAGCCTGATCGTATCTACGGGTGTCAAAGTTTGGCAACACACCATGCATCTACTCCGTAGCCCGACTTCGGTAGCAGTGCTCGGCGGTACGAGCGAAAGCCGCAGCCTGACCCAAGCCCTCAGCCAACAAGGGATCCCTTGGCTCGTGACAGCTACCACGGCAGGCGCAAGAGAACTGTATCAGGATTTGCCGGGTCAGGTGATCATCACCCGATTTTCGCCGCAGTCTTTGGGGCAATTTCTTCGAGAACACGGGATCCGGGTGGTGGTGGATGCCTCTCACCCTTTTGCCCAGGAGATCTCGCAACAGGCCATTCAGGTGACAGCTCAACTGGGGATCCCCTACCTGCGCTACGAACGCCCACCTGTTGAATTGGATCCCTGGGTACAGGTGGTGCCGGACTGGCAGGGGGTACTGACAGATGCGGTGCTGGTGGGGCGGCGGGTGCTGCTACTGGTGGGGGTGAAGGCTTTGCCGCTGTTTTTGCCCTGGCGGGATCGCTGCCAACTGTGGGCGCGCGTCTTGCCAGAATCGGTATCCCGAGCTGTTCAAGCTGGGATCCCTGTCGAACGGGTGATCGGGATGCGCTTGCCCCTCAGTTTTGAGCAAGAATTACAGCTTTGGCAGCAGTTACCCATCGAAGTGGCGATCAGCAAGGCTTCTGGAGAAGCCGGCGGGCTGAGGATCAAACAAGCGGTGGCCAAAACCCTCGGGATCCCGTTGTGGGTGATCCAGCGGCCCCCTCTGGACTATCCCTGGTGCAGTGAGGATCTGGCAGAGGTGATCCAGGAATGTCAAAGGTTGCTGAGGGATGCCTAATGTGAGGTCTACAGCTTCTGTTACAGCTCATATGGGCCAATCTCTTGCCTGACGGAGATTTTGGGCAGCCTAAGAACCGCTGTGAAGTTGGGGAAAGCTGTATCCAATAGCATAGTGGGTTGCCCCACTAGCGCATTTCTGCCGTCCGCACGGGGATCCCTTACAGACTGGGGCTAGCTGTAGTGGTGCGGCGGATCGGTTGCCCATTCAGAGTATTCCCTTCTACCGTTTTCACCCAGCCTTGCCCCGGCACGAATTGATACTGCACATCCGTATCAGAGCCCCCGAGCAGCTCCCCTTCGCCATTGAACACACGGGTTTTCAGCCGCCTTTGTCCTGGCCCGGTTGGTGTGCCACTAGACTCAGTGGTCAAGCTCTGGCCGCGAGCGTTATGGAGTTGCCCGGTACGCTGCCAGCCCTCTCCTGGTTGACCTTTGATAATAGCCGAGCTGCTGCCCACAGTTTCCCCTGCCGCATTTTGCACCGTGGTGTTGCCCTGTCGTTGCCAACCCTCGTCGGTGCGGATGGTGGTGTGCTGATGGTTTATGTGCCAGTTCTGACCTTGCTCGGTGGTGATTTGGCCGGCATATTCCCCTTCCACCCCCTGACCTGGAATAAATTGCCGCGATCCCTGACCCGAATAAGTACCACTGCCGGATCCCCCATTTGACCCAGTGCGGGTGTAGCTGCCGGAATGGGAGAAGGAGCCGGGGCCTGTGGAGGTGCGCTCGCCGCTAATATTCAGGGATCCAGCCGGTTGTGTGGTGGTGATGCGGGTGCGCTGACGGGGTTGAGCCCGGGCAGAGGAAGCAAGACTCAGCACCATCAAGAGGGCAGCAACCAGCAATAGACGGAAGTTAGCATTTTTCATTTTTTAGAGTCTCCCCGGATGGCCGTAAACAATTCCCCATCTTCTACTCCATCAGACTTGGACTCCACCCCGAAGGTTCAATCAATACGTCGGCACGGGATTCCAGAGTTATAACCTGCTCTTAATGTTGCTGCTGTAGCCTCAGACTTGGCTTTAATTTACCCGAATGCATTTTTCTATGAATACCCGCCGTACCTTCTTGGCTGTTGCAGCTGGCTTAGTGGCCGCCTCTGGGGCTGCTTTCTGGGCTGCCGACAGCTTTGCTCAGTCCCCTGCCGATGTAAAAGTTTGGATTGCCTTCACCGACAATCGTCTTGATTGGGCCCGCGAAAAAGCGGCTGAATTTAACAAACAGTTTCCCCAGTACAACGTTACGGTTGAAGGCTACGGCAACTACGAAGAAATTCAGCAAGCTACCGACCTAGCGATCCAACAGAATGCAGCTCCTTCTGTGGTGCAATGGTTTGAGGTGGGCACTCAACGGGCGCGCGATTTTGGCTATTTCAAGTCCATTGCCGATGCTTTGGGCGAACGCACGGAAGTGAACGGGATCCCGGTGAATTTCGATGACTTCATTCAGCCGGTGGTGAGCTATTACACCCTGGAAGGGGAGTTCACCTCCATGCCCTGGAACAGCTCCAGCCCTATCCTCTACTCCAACACCGGCATTCTGGAAAAAGCTGGCATCGATACGCCACCTGCCACTTGGCAAGAAGTGGAAGCTGCCTGTGAAAAAATCATGGCTCTTCCGGATGCCCCGCAAGGCTGCATCACCTGGCCCAACCATGGTTGGTTCTACGAGCAGTGGATGGCCCAACAAAATGCTGTCCTCGCCAACAATGAGAATGGCCGAGCTGCTCGCGCCACTGAGCTTTTCCTCGATTCTGAGCCTTCTGTCGCTATTGCCTCTTGGTGGCAGAGCATGGAAGACAAAGGCTACTACGTCTACAGCGGTCGGCAACGGGATTGGGCCGCCACCGAGCAAGCGATTCAAACCGGCACCGTCGCCATGGCGATCACCAGCAGTGCTGACGCCGCCAACATCACCAACGCCGCCAAAGAAAACAACATTGATATCGTCACCACCCGCATGCCCTACAACGCCGAAACCGGCTGGACAGGCAACCTGATTGGGGGAGCGAGCCTTTGGCTGGTGAAGGATCTCCCTACGGAGGTGGAAGATGGGGCGCTGTCCTTCATGCTGTGGCTGAACAACACCGAAAACGCTGCCGAGTGGCACCAGGTGACTGGTTACTTGCCGATTCGGGAAAGCTCGGTGGAATTGCTGGAGTCTCAAGGCTGGTTTGAAGAAAACCCCAACTTCTACACTGCTAGTGACCAAATCAACAACTCCACCGTAACCACCGCTACCCGTGGTGCCCTACTGGGATCCTTCCCCCAAACCCGCGATGTGATCACCCAAACCATGGAAAATCTGATGCTCCAGGGTGGGGATCCGGCCCAAGCCATGGCCCAAGCCAACCAGCAGGCCAATCAACTGCTGGCAGAGTACAACTCCCTCTACAACTAACCTGAGAGGGCTACTTTTGGGTTATTGAATCCAGGTATGGGGGTGGGTGGTGGCCTGCCCCTTTCTTGGTTTTTGTCATCCTAGGTTGTGGGCCACATCAGAGAAAGACTTGAGAAGAACTAAGGGAGAAAGCCATGTTGGGGCTCATCCAAATACTGGTGCCGCTGTTGGCGGGGTTGATTGGGGCCGTTTGGGTAGGATCCCGTTTTCGGCTCATGCAGCGCTCCGGAATGGTAGGGGCTATTTTGGGGGGTCTGGCGGGGGGCTTGGGATCCCTGATTTTCATGGCACCGCTAGATTTTTGTACCTTTGAGCCGGAACGCAACCTGATCGATGCGGTGTTTGGGGTGGGGTTGGTGCTGGTGGGGATGGCCATCCCGCTAGGGCCGCTGCTGGGGTGGACACGACAGGCATATCACCGCCACCTGGGCATGAAGAACACAGTCCCCCAGCAAAAGGGCATTTTTAAGCAGTGGTGGCTGGCCTGGTTATTTCTGCTGCCCACCCTCACCATTTTGGTGCTGTTTCTGTATTACCCGGGGCTAGATACCTTCCGCCTCTCCACGCTTCTCACCTTTGTGGGGGCACCGCGTACCCGCTTTGTCTGTGTGGATAATTTCACCGGCCTGCTGACGGATTCCACCTATCTGCGCAGTATTGGTATTACCTTCGCCATTTCTGCTGCCATTATTATCTTCGGTTTGGCGGGATCCCTTTTGATTGCTACGCTGGCTTATCAGCCCATTCGAGGAGCCGCGATTTATCGCATTCTGTTGATCTGGCCCTACGCCATTTCTCCGGCGGTGGCTGGGATCATCTTTTTTATTATGTTTAACCCCTTGGGGGGAGTAGCTAACTATTTGCTGGGGTTGGTGGGGATCCCGCGCTTAAATTGGCTGAGTGACCCCAATTTAGCTCCTTGGGTAGTAATTTTTGCCAGTATCTGGAAGCAGATGGGCTACAATATTTTGTTTTACATTGCTGGATTACAAAACTTGCCCAAGGATCTACAAGAAGCAGCTGCCATCGATGGGGCAGGGGCCTTTCGCCGCTTTCTGGCAATTACCGTACCTTTGTTATCTCCGATCACCTTTTTCTTGGTGATCACCAATATGACCTATGCTTTCTTTGATATTTTTGGCACCATTGATCTGCTCACTGCCGGTGGCCCTTCGGGATCCACGTCGGTGTTGATCTATGAGATTTACAAGATCGGGGTATCTTCGGGTAATCTGGGCAAAGCAGCGGCCCAATCGATTGTGCTGTTTTTGATGGTGGTGGGTCTTACCCTGATTCAATTCCGCACCACAGAGCGCAATGTCACCTATGGGGGATAAACCCTCGACAAAGCACCCCTTTTAGAATGGGGAATGCTACTCAGGGATTCCGAATGAACCTCACCACAAGACCGACTCCCTTGCTGCAAGGGCTATGGGCAGGGTTGCTGCTAGCCCTCCTGCTCTGGCTAGGGGGATCCCCGGCTTGGAGCCAAACTCGTCTCAACCTCAGCAATGCCAATTTGCAAGGGCAGGATTTTTCTGGCCAGGACTTGCGGGGCAGTAGTTTTGTCAGCGCCAATCTACACGGGGTGGATCTGCACGGTGCCAATTTGTCGGGGGTGGCCTTAACCAAAGCAGACCTAACGGAGGCCAACCTATCGGATGTGGATCTGAGCAATGCCTTGCTGGATCTGGCCAATTTGGCAGGAGCCGATCTGCGGGGAGCCAACCTCAGCGGCACGATCACCGCCCGTGCGGTTTGGCAGGGGGCGGATATCACAGGGGCGGATTTCAGCGAAGCCTATGTGGATCGGGCGGCGCAGCGGCAGTTGTGTGAACGGGCCAGTGGATCCCATCCGGTCACCGGCGTGGATACCCGTGAGAGTTTGGGCTGCCGGTGAAGAACCTAGCTCAAATCCATTCCACCCAGATCTCGTCTGCTACATTCAGGCCCAAAGTCTGGCTGGCATTGCCTTGATTTTGGGCGATCTCTAGCCAACCGGAGCTACCCACCACGGCCATCAGTTCTCCCACAGAGCCACTGGCAAAGGTAGGAGCAGCAGGGATCCGGGTTCCTTTGGCCCAAACACTCCAGCTACGTCCCTTCAAGAGCTGCTCGGGCAAGGTGCTAATGCAGTTACCAAAGTGATCGACGGCTTGGATCACAGCTTGGTATCCGCCCGGAAGGAGCTTGGGTTCCGGCCAGTCCAGCCTCGTCAATTCCGCCGGGTTGAGGGGATCCCCCAGTTCCGACAAAGGGATCCCGTTGGCCAAGTGGGCAGCGGCTGGGGCAAAAATATCCCGCCCGTGAAAGGTGCGGCTGGGCTCAGGGGTGCGCCAGTAGCAGGAGTTGTTGAGCTCAATAGCTCTGAGAGCGGGGAAGTGAGCCAAAATGCCGCCGAAGAGGCCATTATCGGGGCCAACCAGATAGCCCTGTGCTGTTTGCAGGGCAATGCCACGCCGCGCACTTCCCACCCCCGGATCCACCACCGCCAACTGAATGGTTCCTTGCGGCAGGTAAGGATAGGCCGTCATCAGAGCAAAGCGAGCCGCCGCCACATCCTGGGGTGGGATCCCATGGGTGAGATCGATCAGCCGAACCTGGGGGGCAATGGCGTAGATCACCCCTTTCATGATGCCGACATAGGGATCCCGAAGGCCAAAATCCGTCAGTAAGCTAATCCATGCCATATAGGTTGATGCGGGCGATGGCATCTCAAGTGGCCTCTCTCGGATCCCTTACCGATACCGATCGAGCGAGCTTGACATCCTCTCCCCGCGAATCGAGGAAATGGGCTACTACAGGCTACTGCCGAGAGGCCAGAGCCAGTTCAGGACGCTTGTACACCTGCCCCAAGCGACTCAACTGCTGCACCAGCAAGCTCAAGAACAAGCCCACATCCGTCACGATCCCCACCGATTCCAAAGATCCCCGATCCGCAAGCTTGGTTACCACCGCCGGGTTGATATCTACACAGATCAGCTTCACCCCCGCCGGAGTCATATTCCCGGCCCCAATCGAGTGCAACATGCTGGAGAGCATCAGCACCATATCTGCTCCCTGGATCAGGCGGGCATAGTCCTGCTGCGCTTTTACCAGATCCATCTCCGTATCCGGCAGCGGCCCATCATCCCGAATCGACCCTGCCAGGGAAAAGGGCACTTGAGCACGAATGCACTCATAAAACACGCCTCCGGTAATTGCCCCTGCTTCCACTGCTGCCTGGATATTGCCGTGCTTGCGGATGAGGTTGATGGTTTTCAGGTGATGCTTGTGGCCCCCCTTGACGGCATTGCCCCGCACCAGATCCACCCCTAGTGAGGTGCCATACAGGTTTTGCTCTAGGTCGTGTACGGCAATGGCATTGCCGCCCAAGAGCGCCTGCACATAACCCTCCCGAATCAGGCTGGCCAAATGGGATCCCCCGCCTGTATGAATCACCACCGGCCCCGCCACCACCACCGTTTTGCCACCCCGCTCTTTGATTTGGCGCAGTTCCCAGGCAATCTGTTCCACCAGGATTTCCACCCGTCGCTCGCTGGATACCCCGGATCCCATGAAGGTAAATTCCTGGGATCCCCGTTCTTTGCTAGCTTGGCGCAGGGTACGGATCCCTTCCACCCCCGAGACCACCGCATCCCCCACCTGCAAATCTCGGATCAGCGTGCAGTAAGCTTCGGATCCTCTCACCACGATCACCCCATCCATGCGCTGCCGTCGCACCGGAATCCACTCACCAGCCACCCGCACTTCAGTGGGATAGATGGTGGTGACATAAAAGTCATCCGGAGCCACCCCAGCTTTCTGTACCTGCTCTAGGCGGGCATTCTGATGACTTTGCTCCGGCAACTGAGCTCCCCGCTCGATCAAGGCACTGAGGATGGTATCGAGCATTTCCTCGGTAGGAGCAGAAACCGATAACTCCACAGTTGAAGTGCTTTGCCGGGTTTCCCCCAGATGGAACTTGAGGATCTGGAAGCTGCCGCCATTTTCCACGATGCAATCGATGGCGTTGGTGAGCAGAGCGCTATCCACCAAATGCCCCTGGAGGGTTACGGTTCGGCTCAATACGGTAGCAACCGGATCTGTCTGGGGGGCAACGGCTTCGTTGAGGCGCAGCGTCAAACATTTGGCTGCCCCACCCGCCTTTAAAAATTCCGTCAGCTCCGTCTGCACCACCGAAAACCCCCGCTCCTGCAGCGTGGCCTCCAGCTCTGGGCTGACTCGATTCACCAGAATCGTGCCATTTACATCCACGGCATTACAAGCAAAGTGGATGGCATCCGCCTCTTGGATAGGGATCCGTTTTTCGGGGGGCACCCGCATCTCGATCAAGCGGTTGGAGTAAGCATCAAAAGCCGCCGGATAGTAGAGCAAATATCCTTCCGAAAGCGGGCAAAAGCAGGTGTCCAGGTGATAGAACCTCTCATCCACCAGCCGCAGAGACAGGACTTCAATTTCCAGCCATTTGGCCAGGTATGGGTGAGATTCCAGCATGGAGCGGAAGCCATAGCCCGCCCACAGCCAGCGCCCCGCTCGATCCAACAAGGCATCGCCCGCCCCCTCAAAAGCCAGTGCCGGCGGCAATTCGTAGACCCTGTACCCCTGCCCCTCAAACCAAGCCTTGAAATAGGGTTGTTCCCCCTGCCGTTCCGGGTGATAAAAGCGGCTCAGCACCACGGTAGATCCGAGAATTAAGCCCGCATTGGCGGTAAAGACCATATCCGGCCACCCCTGAACGGGATCCACCAATTGAACTTTGGCCCGCTGTGAGAGTTGTTGGTACAAAGCCTGCCACTGCTGCACCGCCCGTTCCCGCGAGGATCGATGCACATTCCCCACCATCCAGGGGTTGATCACATAGTCCACCTCGTAATGATCGGGTGGGCACATCAAATACTGAATTAGACTAGACATAAAGACCAACTATCCCAGTGATCCGCAGCAGGGCATCCCCTAGATTAGCAGTTGATGTCGGCAGCGTCCTCAGCGGTTAGAGGCTCTCTTTGACCAGTTCCGGCTCCGGCTGACCTGGGTCGGCAATATTGGGCAGTTCCAGGCAGTACCCCGCCCCATAAACCGTTTTGATGTATTGCGGATGGCGAGGATCTGGCTCCAGCTTGGTACGCAGGTGGCGGATGTGGACGCGAATGGTTTCGATGTCATCGTCCGGTTCGTAGCCCCACACCTCCTGCAAAATCTCGCTGGGAGAAACCGTCTGGCCGTGGCGCTGCATCAAGCAATGGAGCAGATCAAACTCCAAGTGGGTGAGCTTAATGGTTTTGCCGAACCACAACACCTCGAAGCGCTCTGGCACCAGGGTGAGTGGCCCGTAGCTGAGGATTTCGCTGTGCTTGGCCGTCTGCGGGATCCGATCCGAGCGGCGTAACAAAGCCCGTACCCGCACCAGCAGCTCTTGTACCTCGAAGGGCTTGGTCAGGTAATCATCTGCGCCAGCATTAAAGCCCTCAATCTTATCTTGGGTTTGCCCAAGGGCAGTGAGCATCAACACCGGGATCTCGCTGGTACGTTCTTCCCGGCGCAAGCGCTGACAAATGGTCAGGCCATCCACTTGGGGCAACATCAGATCAAGGATGATCAGATCGGGGAGCACTTGCAAGGCCATCGCCTGTCCGCGTACCCCATCGCTAGCCTTCACCACTTCGTAGCCCGCCAACTCCAGGTTGATGCGCAGGATATCTAGAATAGAAGGGTCATCTTCAATGACGAGTATGCGAGCCATAGGTCAGATTGCAGCCCAAACTGCGGATAAAGCGTTTTGTTAAATATCCTGACAAGAAGTCCAAAGCTTTACGACTCAAAGTTTACTTAATTTTACCCCTATTGCAAATCTCCTGCCGAAAAGGCCGAGATCCAGGGAGCTTTTGTGTTGGCCTATACCCAGATTTTCCTCTCCCAAAGAGGGTTATGGCAGTAAGGCCACTGTTTTTCTTGCGGTTTACACGACTTGCAGGTGGGTTTGCTTCTGATCTGGAGGTCTTGTCCATTCACCCTGAGTCAGGGTGCTCTGACTCAGGCTTGGGCTTGGCTAAGATCATAGGAGGATCATAGGATCATCGCCGTTGCGAGGTTTGTGTATGGCTGCGTCAAGCCAAGTCAAAGCCTATGTGGCCTGCTGGATACAGTTGGGCAAAGCGGTGATGTGCGAGTCTCCTGGCGGCAGTGAGCGCATCCAACCTCAGTCCGTACTCAGCTTGGGATCCCTAAGCCAGGAATTTCACCTCAGTTGGCATCGCGTGAGTCTGGATCCCTGGCATTGTCACCTGGAAGGAACCCATGAGTCTTTGGGGCAGTTACTCAGCCCTGCCTGGGAGATCGGTTCCTGTAGTCGTTGCGGTTTACCCATACCTCTGCCGGCTACCACAGCGACTGCTATCGGGCCTTGTCCCTGCTTTGATCTGAAGGGATGGCCGAATTCAACAACCGTGCCTCCCCGTATACAGGATGAGCAGTTTTTACAAGTGGCTGGGTTGAGATCTATGCATCAGCGCCTCATGGATCGAGACAGAATGCTGGACAAGCAAGATAGATAGGTCGCTCCTAAAGGCTTTGAGAATATGAGTTTCCCTTCGTTCCATCTGGCCCGATCTCTACCCCACTGGTTTTAGCCTCCCTAGGTTGCAGATCTCATCTTTTCAAGTTTCTGTTGTAAATTTTCAAGGCGGGATTGGAAGATCTGTTCAATTTCATTCGCTAGGTTCTGTTGCTCAATAGACAGAACCTCAGGATATTGCCCTGGTGTAGCCTGGAAACGTTGGAGCTGACGATCAAAGTGGTTCCCTGGGTATCGAATGTGCTCTACAGTTTCATTTTCAATCCACGTAAAGAAAAAGAAAGAAGACAACAGTTTTGCAAAGACTTGATCTTCCAAACTATAGGTGAATTGCCTAAATGCCATCTCTTCTGGGAACCCACCGATAAAATCAAAGGCTTCGCGACGAAGGCATAAGTTGATTACACAAGTATTGCTTACGGCTTTTTGCCAGTAGAGATGAAGCTGTTCAGATAGATGAATCCCAGTCTTCACAATCATTGGATAGGGTCGACAAGGCCAATAGGTATCTTGTCCTGTCTGAACAGTCAGAGGTGTATTTAGTGTTTTCCAGCACTGAAGAATATGCTCTTTGAAATAGAGGTCATCATCATCGCAGAAGAATAAGGCCTTAGAACTCGTAGCGTTGGCACCGGTGTTGCGGGCTGCAGCTTGACCACGATTTTCAGAATGTCGAAGAAGTGCAACGTATGACTTTCCTTTCGACCAGTTTTCTAAATGGGAATAAGTATCATCCGTTGAAGCATCGTCGACCAAAATAATTTGGCCGTCTACTTGGCTCGCATAACAATAGTTCTCACGAAAATAATGTAAGCTGGCTTCTATGCTCTTTAGGGTGCGCTCCACGATCGGCCATCCACGTCGGCTGGAGTTAAATATCGGAACCACTACAGCAAAGGAATGAATAATAGGTTCTCTGTTGGGCTTTCGCCCAATCAGGGCAAGGTTTTGACTCCCTTGAAAGATTGCCCTCTGCTCGACGTGATTTGTTAAGGACTGACTGAGTTCCTGGAATAGGCTCTGCCAGTCTCCCATAGAAGGCTGCCTGTAGAGTTGATGGGTTGGGTACCAGGGGCTATCTTTTCGTTCCCTCAGCCAACGCCAATCAGGGCTGTAGGAAAGCAAAAGCCATACGGGCTTACCCAGTGCTCCGGCTAGATGCCCAACAGAAGTATCGACTGTAATGATCAAGTCTAGCTGTTGGATCAGACAGGCCGTATCAGCAAAATCTTGAATGTGAGGGGCCAGATCAAAAACTTCTCCTTCAGGCAATGTCTTCAGCTCTGACTCTTTTGGCCCTTTCTGTAAACTATAAAAACGCACTCCAGGGATCCCTAACAGAGGCTGAAAATGTTCTAACTTTGTAGAACGGAAGCGATCCCCTTTGTGATCCGGGTTGCCTGCCCATACGATTCCTACCTTTAGCACGGGATCCCCTTCAGCAAGCAAAGGATCCAACTCCTCTAGCTTTAATGTTTTGTCTTTAGGAACTTGCAGATAAGGGGTATGGGTAGGGATGGTTTCTAAGGTCGTACCCAAAAGATGGGGAAGACTCAGGAATGGAGCATGAACATCAAATTCTGGTAGAGGTTTGCCCCGAGCGATAAGTTGAGCAATGCCTGGGATCCCCTGGAATAGCTCTACTAAAACCTCTTGGCATTCCACGATTACTCTTCCGCCCATCTCAGCAACTTGGGGTACATAGCGGATGAACTGTATCGTATCTCCCAGTCCTTGTTCTGCATAGAGCAAGATGGTTTTCCCCGTCAGATCAGACCCATCCCAAAGGGGTTGAGCAAAAGTTCGGGGTGGGATCCCTTCTTGCTTCCAGCGCCATTCATATTCCGCAAAGCCTTGCTTGAGATCCCCCGAAGACAATAAGGCTAAAGAGCGGTTCCAAGGGGCGGAAACACAGTTGGGATCGAGAGCAAAAGCCTGTTCAAAACAAGCAATAGCCGGTAAAAGATTGCCTTGGCTGTGGTAAGCAACTCCAAGGACATTGTAGGCATCTGCATAGTCACTCTTAAGAGCAATGGCTCGTCGCAAGTGAGTAATGGCTTCTTCAACACGGTTTAAGCTCCACAGCACTACCCCAGCATTTTGGTGGGCTTGCGGAAACTCAGGCCGCAGGCGAATTGCCTCTTGGTAGTGGTGAAGGGCTTCTTGTAGATTGTTTTGAGCAAACAGAGCCACGGCCAAATTGTTGTGGGCATCCGCATGATTGGGATCTTGGGCAAGAGCAGCCCGGTAGGCGGCGATCACCTCCTCTAGGTTGGTTTTGGCATTGGCATGATCCGGCTTGAGGGTGAGGGCTTTTTGATAGTGTTGGATAGCTACACTCTGCCGACCTTGTTCCCACAGGGCAACCCCCAAGTTGTTCAGGGCATCTACATGACGGCTATTTAGCTTCAGCGCTTGGCGATAGTGGTCTATGGCCGCATCTAGGTCGGATAAACGCCGATAAGCGCTCCCTAAATTGTTGAGGGCATCCGCATAATGGGGCTTCAGCTTCAGCGCTTCCCGATAATGACGAATGGCTTGATCAATTTGGCCAAGATCCTGCAGGGCATTGCCCAGATTGTTGTAGGTCTCTGGTGCTTGGGGCTTAAAGATCAACGAGCGCTGCAAATAGCTAACTGCCTGAGAGGGATCCCCTTGTTGCCGGGCAATCATGCCCAATAGGCAGAGCACGTCGGCATGGTGAGGCTGCACCCGCAAAACCTGCTGCAAGCGTTCTTTGGCCGTTGATAGGTCTCCTGCTTGGTAAGAGCGGATCCCTTCCGTCAGAACAGCCGAAAGGTCTGAAGTTTCATGACTCATTAACCTCGTCGCCCCTTTCACTTGTTATATTCAAATTATATTCAGGACAAAACCTGTGAAGCTTTTGTCTGCCTTCAATTTAGATCTACATGGCTCTTCTGGCTTTATGGGGATACTACTGAGAAGCCATTAGTGCTAAGGGTTAGTGATAGGGTTGCGTTGCACTGTGTCAACTCCTGACAAGGGAAGGAACTTAGAGATGGAAATAAGCTGACTCCAACTACATTGATATCTAGATATCTGAAATATCTAATCAAAGTCTACGGTCGTTGTTAAGGTACTGGTATTGTTGAAAGGATTCACATCTCCAGCTAGGTTTACTGTGACCGTATTCACAAAGGTTCCTGTTGTAGCAAAGGTTCCTGTAACCTCGAAGAAGATGAAATCAAGGGAGCTAAGGGTACCAAAATTACAGGTCAGGATACCTATACCTGTCAAGGTACAGCGAGGATCCGAGACACTGAAAGCTGAGAATTCAGGGGGGAAGGAATCTGTGAGGGTAACCCCTGAGGTGGTGGAAATAGGTTGATTATTAAAGACGGTGAAAGAGTAAGTGTAAAGCCCTGGCTCGACAAATAGCTCGCCAAACTTATTAACACCAACATCTTGCCCAAAGGTGATGGTTGTGAAATCAATATCGGAGACAGAAGTGGTTTGGTCAGAATCTACCGTCACTGTGTTGGTTAATGTAGAAGGCACAGGGAAGTCAGGCTCGCAGCCGTTCCGTGCTTCTGGGGAATCAATCAGCCCAATACATCTATCCACCTCAGAAGGGAAAGGGACAGCAGCAACGATCTGCAGAGTTAGGGTTGCATCAGGAGCGAGTTCTCCGATCGAGCAAACCACTACATCTGGCCCAGAACTACTGAGGGTACAAGCCGAGTCAGAAGCAGAGATAAATTCCAATTCTGGTGGAAGGGTATCTGTAAGAACGACCCCGGTAGCTGTGCCATCTCCAGTATTGGTAACAGTAATCGAATAGGTGAGAGTTCCTGAAAGAGAATTAAAGAACTCAAAGTCGCTGATAGCGTTGATGCCATCTGTTTTGGAGACCGTGAGATCAACGGTCGTCTCAGGGGGCGGCGGTGGCGGCGGTGGCGGCGGTGGCGGCGGTGGTGGCGGTGGCGGTACGGGAGTGGGAGTGGGCAGAGGAAGCTCCTCGAGCTCCGTCTCGATCGTGCCGTTGCGGGTAACAATCCGTAGAAGCCCAGCGTTAGGGCCAGGAAACAGCAACACCTGTAACCGACAGTCTGGAGGCGTTCCGATCACGAGGAAAGACTGAACTGACTGCCCATTGAAGTTAATGGCAGTCGTATCACAGAGATTTTCTCCCTCGATGAGCAATTGCAAGCCGTTTGGCGTAAGACTAGCGGTAATATCGGTGATAGCAGGGGGTGTGGGGCCACTAACCCGATCAATGCGAAAATTACGCTGAACGGTGTAGCTGAATCCTGCTTGATCAAAAAAAGTAATCTTAAGGGTGTAGTTACGCCCTAGAGCTAGGTCGAAGCTCAAATCAGGGCCACCAGGGCTGCAAGAACCTCCGGGCACTGTTGCAGGGGTACATCCAATTTCTGAAGCAGAGAAACTTTGCTGGAACGGAAGACCCAATGCGCGACCAATGGGTTCAGGAACTGTTATTTCAACTTGAAGGGCCAGCTCAGGTTTCAATCCGTTTTCAAAAGCGATTACACTTCTCTGAAAAAGGCGCTGGAAAAGGAGAGTTGTAGGAACAACTCGTGTGCCGTTGGGGAAGCCCGAAACAGCAGCCTCGATACTGGCCTGAGTAGAGGTGGAAAAACTCGAGGGTTTGGGAGGTGTTTGAGTTGGAGAAGGTGTTACGGGGTTAAAAGATGTTGTACTTGTACTATCACCACCGCAGCCGACGAAGGACGAGCTGAGGAGAAAGAGCAGGATCACCAGTGGAATCTGCCTGAACGAGAGCAAAAACTTCAAGAGCACTCGTGTAATCATCACCTAGCCCTCACCCAGCCTAAACGCGTACATCTCTGGATTGAACCACATATTTATTCAAGAAGCAACTGGGCTAGGTCGACTATTTTCACTTCTAGTGTTGCTTGCACAAGGAGTAACCAATGGACGTCACCTCATCCCTAGAGGCATCCGGGCTGTCTCCGGGCTTGTTGGAAGAGGATTAGTAAGGATTACAGAGTTATTTCAGAGTGAAGTTTTTTTGTGTCTATATCTTGTATTCTTGGTATTCTTGCTTTGCAAAAAAGTCTTACAGCCTTTTCCGACTTCACACAGGCCCTTGAGTTAGGCAAAAAACCTAATGGAGCAAGGGATTGACCTGAATCTGCTGTATCAGACAACGCTGGAAAAGGCTGTAATGCTAATCCGTCACCAGCACCCTCTCGGTCACCATGGCACTTTGCCCCAGCCGGTCGAAAGCCCGCAAACTGAGCAGGTAGGATCCGGGCACCAAGCTCAGGGGAGGACGGATGCTGAAACGGGTTGTACAAGAAACTTCACCAGAAATGCAATTTACTTCAGCCGCGGATAGGGTTTGGGCCGCGATGCCTGACCAAGTGACCTGAAAGGCTAGCTCTGCCGGGATCCGCCCCGGTACCGACACCGAAATCCCAAGTTCCAAGAAGCCGTTCCGACTCACTGCAGAAGGGATGTCACTATAATTTGGATCCCGGTTTCATCTGCACACTCAGTCTCACCACCGACGATCTCAGTATAGGAGGGGTGAGCAGTAGCCTTAGCGTCAGTCAGGGAAAAGATTAAAGATTCACCCTATATGTAGTGCCAAGCTGGATATTCACCAAGGCCATCTGCTACAGTGAGGCCCATGACCTGTTGAGCGGCCTGGCTATGGAAGAGGAGTTGAAAGCCTTGCGAGCGCGTGTGCGCAACCTAGAGCGATCCTTGGCGGAATCTGAGGCGTTATCGTTGCAGCAGATTGAGTGTACCCATCGCCTGGAACATCAACTGTTTGAAGCCCAAGCCCAAATCAACGAACGGGATCGAGCCCTGCAAGCGTGTCAGCAGGAACAGTCTCTTTTGGCACAACGGCCCACTCCTGAAGCTTTTCAGCTGCAGCAACAGCATATCGAAGAACTGCAAAACCTGCTGTGGGAAATGGAGCGTCGCCCCACCCTGGAGCATTATCAGATCTTGCAACAACAGCTACAAACCAGCCAAACCGAAATCGAGATGCTCAAGTCCGAGCTACAAAGGCGGGTGGATCCAGCCCGCTTTTACCAGCTACAACAAGAACTTCTGGAGCTGAAACAACACGCCGGCCAGCTCAGTGAGTATGCTGTCAAATTACCGCAAGTGCAGCTTTTGCAAGCCCAAACCCAGCTACGCCTGCAGGAACTAGAAGCGGAAAAAGGGCAATTGCAAGCCCAGATCCAGGAGCTGGCAAGTCGGCCCTCTACCCAAGAGTTGACCGCTCTGCGAGAAGAGCTAGAAGCCAGTCACCGTCAAGCAGAAGCTGAATGGCAACATCTGAAAACCACCTTGGAACACGAAAGAGCACAAATGGAAGCGGATCTCAATACCCACCAACAGCGCATTCGAGAATTGGAGGAACGCCCCACCCTGGATCAATGGGCGCGGTTGCAGTCGGAGCTGGATCGCTTACGCCAACAAGCCTCTTTTGCCAAGGCAGAGCGGACTACTCTACTGGAGGAGTTGCAGCAGAGTCAACAACAGCAGGCGGCGCAAGCTCAGCAGATCGCAACCCTTGCATCGGAGCTTGAGGCTCTACGGCAACATCCATCCCCAGATCTGGCCGCAGCTCATGCGGAACAGTCGGAACGGATTCTGGCCCTAGCGGGTGAACTTCAGACGCTAACTGCCGAACTTGACACCCTGCGAACGGAGCGTGACCAGTTGATCCAGGAACTCGCGCAACGCCCGACGATGGCCCAATGGGAAGAGGTTCGGCACCAGTTGCTGGAACTTCTACAACGCCCGACTCGGGAAAGCTACGAAGAGGCCCAACGGGGTCGGGAAGTGGCCGAGGCCCATCATTTGGTGAGCCAGAAGCAAATCGACAAGTTGCAACAGCAGGTGATGCTTCTCAAGACCGAGTGTGTCCAAGCCCATGCCTATGCGCAAACCCAGGAGAAAGAGGTGGCTTTGCTACAGCAGCTCAAACAGGAGCTAGAAGATCGACTGGCTAATTTAGGTCAGCCAGCGGATCCCTCTGTTTCACCGGCTCCGGAAGCTGTTGAACCCAAATCGGTATCTCGTCTGAGCTGGGATCTGATTCATCCTGAAGAAGTAGCCCCAAAACCAGTGGTCGCGGCGGTGAAATCAACTGTGAGCCAACCCATGACCTGGAGAACCCCTACCGGAACACCCGCCACAGGGATCCCTCCCCTAACTCTGGAGGAGCGAGAAGACCGGGCCGAAAAACTGCTGAAACGCTCTGCTTTGGTGACTGGTGCTGGACAACGGGCTGTGGTGGAAGCGGGTGGCCGTACCTCCCGTAGCCGCATTGAGCTGCCAGCTTTTGTGCAGCGTCGCTCTTACTGAGCCTTCCATTCTTTGGGATCCAACGGTTCTCCAGCCTGAAAACGGGGCCAAGCCCAGCGCAGCAGGGATCCCATTTGGGCATGAAATCGAGCGGGGGCAAATTGTAGGGCATGGGTGCGAATCCGCTCGGGATCCCATTCCTGTCGGTCGGCTTGGCGCAGCCCTTCTACCAAGGCATCGACCCTGGCCTCTGGGATGTGGAGCCCGGTTTGACCATGGATCACCGTCTCTTGGGTGCCACCACGGTTGAGGGCAATGACAGGGCGGCCACAGGCTTGCACCTCCACAGGCACGAGACCAAAATCCTCTACCCAGGGAAACAGAAGCGTGCGGCAGTTCGCGAACAGCTCCTGCAGACGAGCTTGCGGTTGATAGGGCAAAAATTCCACCGCTGGCCCCGCCAACTGCTTGAGCCGAGGCAACTCAGGCCCTTCTCCCACAATCAGCAAGCGGCGGCCCAACTGTTCACAGGCGGCGATGGCCAGATCCACCCGCTTATAGGGCACCAGTCGGCCTGCCACCAGGTCATAGTCGGCGCTGGGATCCGCAACCGGATGGAACCCCTCCAACGGCACCGGCGGATGGATAACGACTGCATCGCGGCGGTAGGTTTTGTAGAGGCGGCGGCGAATGTGCCAGGAGTTGGCGATTAATAAATCTGGGCGCTGGGCAGCCAAAACATCCCATTGGCGCAGCCGGTGTAAAAGCCATTGGCTAACGGCATAAGCCGGTCGGATCCCCGATCCACCGCCGCGCAACCCTCCCCGCTCCAGATACAGCTCCCGATTTTCCCAGAGGTAACGAGTCGGGCTGTGAATATAGCTGAGATGGAGGGTGGAATCCCCCGTCAGGATCCCTTTGGCAAAGGCATGGCTACTGGAGATAACACAGTCATACCCTGAGAAGTCAAAGCTCTCGTAGGCCAGGGGCATCCAGGGCAGAAGGTACTTGAGGCGGGCATGGTAATCTCGGCGTAGCACCCCCAAGCGTTTGGCCCAACTTTGCAAAAAGGAGGTGCAGATCTCCAACTCCTGCCAGGCAGGGGGCATGGTGTGAGCCGAGAAGAGGCTGGTGTAAAGAGGGGCTTGTGGGGCAAAGACTGCCAGCTCCTGCACCACTTTCTCTGAGCCACCCGGCTGGATCAGATACTCATGTACTAGGGCGATGCGCTGCGGCAAACCCGAATCCCTGCTCTTGGGAGCGAAGTGGGTCATGGCGAGGGATCCCCCTGAGAGAGCAGTAGCCTCAGGATTTGACAGGGCGGCGTTTTTTGCCGATCGGGCCACTCACCTGTTTGGCTTTCTCGTCGATACGCTCGTTGATGTAGTCGTAAATCTCTCGGAAACGAGGTAGGGCACGCATCTCTAGGCGGCTACCATCCTTGAGGGTGAGAACCATGTCTCCCCAGGCTCCCAAACCACGGGGAACAGTGACGACCTTGGCAATTTCGCTGTAGATGACATCAGAACGCTCCTTGCCCCCCCACCCTCCGATGACGGTGATGCGGCGACTGGTGATGCGATAGTGCACCCAAAGTTTGCGCACCAAAGCCCCGACAAATAAAGGCAAGCCGACGAGCGTGGCTCCAATGAAGGAGTTCATCACCAGGTCGCCACTATGAGGGCCGCCCTCAAAAAACACATCCTCTTGCACAGCCATGCTGAGCCTTACCCGACTGATCACGATGTTAACGATCTTAAACGTTTTCTCAGTTTTCCCCAACTGTTTCAGGGTTTGATGGGGGGTCGTGGTTGGACCAGCTTCTGAATGGCTCGCACTGAGCAGTAGGTAGCCCAGACCAAGTGACCCAATAACAGCAGCACAACCCCAGCAACCGCCAGTGCCCCGATATTGCCTAACCAGCGCCAGCCTTCCAAACCTGTTAACGCTACCAAGGCCCAGGAGGCGGGGTGTAACATTCCCCCCAAGAGGAGAATTTGCGAAAAGAGATGTCCAGCTGCCAAGCGGGATCCCAGCACCACCAGCGCCAGTCCGCCGCCAATGTTGATCAACCCCATGTTGCCGAGAAAGGCGTAGCAGATGTGCCAGGCATACTTTTGTTTGGGGACTTCCTGCCAAGAGACAAAACGCTGCTCTGCTTCTGGAACAGGTTCTGTCAAGGCTGTCAATTCATCAGCGGGGTAGGCTGGGGTCAGAGGAGCAGAAGCAGGAAGCAACGGCTGAACTTGGCTGAGCAGTAGCCCGAGGGCAATGGCAGCCAAAAGCATCACCAGGCCCGCCCTCACATTCAGCTTGCCAGGGATGATCAGCCTAGGGTGAGTCAACATCGCCGCCCCTTCATACTTAATGATCTCTCAATGATCTAACGATCCGCCTCAGCCTATCCCGTCTCTGCATAAATCCTCCTTCACCTCGCGTTAGCAGGTGAAGGATTCATCCTCTGGAGATCCCCTACTCAATCACCACATTCTTCGGGCCACCATTCACATCCGGGCGCCCCTGATTAAAATTTGCCAGGAACGTATCGGAATCCTTGAGACTGAAGACGAGCTTCTTGCAGGGCAGTTGTAGCCCCACCGGCCCCAATAATGGGATGAACAGCAGTTTTTCTTCCAACAGCGGAATGGCCACCACCCCCTGCGTGCTGGTTACCGGGCCGACGATTCCTTGAAAATCGGTGCGTACCCCCAATCCGTAGTACCAGGGCCAGGGGAACCGCTCCCCTTGCCCCAATTCACTGAGGGAGAACGTTTCGTTGAACAGGCTGCCCGCCCGCACGATCAACTTGTCTTGCAGCAGATCGACATAGGCCGATTCGCCACTCACCCCAAACAAAGAAAGCGGCAAACTGGCTAAAGGATTGGAGTCAATGGCCATGTAATAGCGCATGGGAAGTCTCCGAGGTCAGAAAAAGGATGACCAGGTAAGCTACAGCCTCCCAGCCTTGCCAATTATAAAGAATCCCCCGCTCGGGTTTTGGACGGTGCCGGGCTCTCAGTCTTGAATTTGGGCTGAACTGACCCCGACCCATAGGGATCCCTTCCACCATTCGGGAGTTGAGCAGGTATGATGGGTTGCTTGGAAAGCCCTTTTGTGCAGGTCGGGAGGAGAACAGGATGGATCTGCGATCCCTAATTCGCTTGGTGCCCGATTTCCCCAAACCTGGGATCCTCTTCCGGGATATGACTCCCCTTTTGCAGGATCCGACAGGCTTCCGGGTGGCGATCGAACGCCTAGCTGCTGGCACCGCCAGCATGGGATCCCTCGATTACATTGTCGGTATCGAGTCCCGCGGCTTTATTTTGGGTGCGGCTCTAGCTCAGCATTTGGGCTTGGGGTTTGTCCCCGTCCGCAAACCTGGCAAACTGCCGCCGCCGGTTCTCAGTCAAAGCTACAGCCTCGAGTACGGCCAAGACCAGCTGCAACTGCACGCCCACGCCCTGCGCCCCGGAGAACGGGTGTTGATTGTGGATGATCTGATCGCCACCGGCGGTACCGCGGTTGCCACCGCCGAATTGATCGCCCAAACAGGTGCCGTAGTGGGAGGGTTCGCGTTTTTAATCGAGCTGGCCTTTTTGCCCGGTTGTAAAGCCCTGCCCCAAGGGATCCCAACCCATGTGTTGATGGTGGAAGAATAGGAGTAGATCCCGTTCAAGAGCCTGCCACAATGGATCCAGAGCGCTTCGGATCCCCCATGAGCCTGTCTTCTACCCAACCCCGCCTCAACTCGGAACAGTACCGGCAACTGTTGGTGCGCGATGGCGAACGCCGCTTCCGCGAGTGGCACAATGCCTTCCTCAACTACCAGAAGCAGTTTTTACGTGAAATGAAGCAACTGCGCCCCAGTTCTCCCCTTAGCCGTTAATGCCCACCGCCTTGCACCCCACTCCAGTGGCCTGCGAGCCAGATCCCTCCCTCCGGCAAGAAACCCTGGAACTGCTGGAGTGGCCCCGTCTCTGTCAGCATTTGGCCACTTTTGCCGCCACAACACTGGGCCGCCGCGCCTGTTTAGAACTGGATCCCTGGCTGAGCCGAGCCCAGAGCGAAGAACGCTTGGAGCAAACCGAAGAGGCCATCCGTCTCGATCAAACTCAAGCCGGAGGGCTATCCCTAGAGGGGATCCACGATTTGCTCTCAGCCTTGGAGCGAGCCGAACGGGGTGGCACCCTGTCGGGCGAAGAGCTGATCCAGATCGCCACCACCCTAGGAACGGCCCGCCGGATTCGCCGCCTTATCGATGCCGATGATCATTTGCCGCGCCTGCAAGAATGGGTCAGCACCCTGCGCACCTACCCAGACTTGGAACAGGAGATCTTTCGCTGCCTGGAAGATCACGGTGAAGTGCGAGATAGCGCCAGCCCCAGTTTGGCCGATCTACGCCGCCAACAACGTCAGCAGCGCAGCCACCTTCAAGAACGGTTGCAGCAGTTGATGAATCAATACCCGCAAGCCCTGCAGGATACCCTGATCAGCCAGCGGCAGGGACGGTTTGTACTGATGGTAAAGGCTACCCACCGCGATGTGATCCGAGGCGTAGTTCACGACAGCTCCGCCAGTGGGGCCACCCTTTATGTAGAACCCTATGGGATCGTAGAGCTGGGCAATCGGCTGCGACAAACCCAGGCCCAAGCTCAAGCAGAAGAAGAACGGATCTTGGCGGCCCTGTCTGCTCAGGTGGGATCCGTCGTCTCCGACTTGGAACAGTTACAGGCGCTGATGGTGGGGTTGGATGTGGCCTTAGCCCGTGGCCGCTACAGCTTATGGCTAGAAGGAAATCGTCCCCAGTTTGTCTCTGGGGGGGTGCGATTGCGCCGCGTTCAGCATCCCCTGCTGCTTTGGCAAACCCGTACAGAAGGAAACGAGTCTGCGGTGATCCCGATTGACTTCACCCTGTCTGCACAGGTTCGCACCGTCGTCATCACCGGCCCCAACACTGGCGGCAAAACCGTTGCCCTGAAAACCTTGGGTCTCCTGGTGCTCATGGCCAAGGCAGGGATCTTCTTGCCCGCTCAGGATCCGCCGGAACTGCCTTGGTTCGACTGGGTTTATGCCGATATTGGCGATGAACAATCTCTACAGCAAAGCCTCTCCACCTTTTCTGGGCATATCCGCCGCATCAGCCGCA
Organism: Synechococcus sp. Nb3U1; assembly: GCF_021533835.1. Lineage (NCBI taxonomy): Bacteria > Bacillati > Cyanobacteriota > Cyanophyceae > Synechococcales > Synechococcaceae > Synechococcus > Synechococcus sp. Nb3U1. The sequence continues at coordinate 229,929 of NZ_JAKFYQ010000003.1, forward strand.
TGGTGCAGGCAATTAATTCCACCTCAGAATCTGCCCTGGTCTTGCTGGATGAAGTGGGGGCAGGTACGGATCCTACAGAAGGGGCCGCTCTGGCTGCCGGCCTCCTGGAATATCTCTCGGAAAAGGCTCTGCTCACTCTGGCCACCACTCACTACGGCGAGCTGAAGGCTCTGAAATATCAACACCCCGGCTTTGAAAATGCCTCGGTGGAGTTTGATGAGACCACCCTCGCTCCCACCTATCGCCTGCTTTGGGGGATCCCGGGCCGCTCCAATGCCCTGACCATTGCCCAACGGCTGCACTTGGATCCTGAGATCCTGGGACGGGCCAAGCAGCGTTTGCAAGGGGAAAGCCAAGTGGATAGGGTGATCGCTGGGCTAGAAGGGCAACGGGCGGAACTGGAAGCCCGCGCCACCCAAGTGGGATCCCTGCACCGAGAGCTGGAAACCCTGCACCGTCAGATGCAGCAACGCAGCCGCCAAATGGCTGAGCGGGAAGCCCAGCTTGAGCAAAAACAAACCCAAGGGATCCAAACCCTTTTAGCTGCTGCCCGAGAAGAAGTGGCCGCTGCCATCCGCAAGCTGCAACAGGGGGATGCCCCCCAGCAAATCACCGCCAAGCTGGATGAAATCCGGGAGCGCTATTCTCCGCCGCCGCCTGTGGAAACAGAATTTGTGCCGGAAATTGGGGATCGGGTGCGCTTGCGGGGTCTGGGGCAAACGGGAGAGGTGATCGCCGTTGAAGAAGATGTGTTCGTGGTGCGCAGCGGCATTTTGAAATTTACAGTGCCGCGTGGACAACTGGATCCCATCGATGAGCATCAGGCCAAACAGCGCCAACGTCCCAAAGCGCCACCTCTAGCCCCCTCTACTTCAGCTCCCCTCAACATTCGCACCCGCCAAAATACCCTCGATCTGCGGGGGAAAACCACAGTCGACGCAGAGGTACTCCTAGAGCAACATTTTGCCCAAGCTCCTCCTGGCCCGGTCTGGATCATTCACGGCCATGGCACGGGTCGCCTACGCGCCGGGGTACAAGCCTATTTGCAGGAGCATCCCCGGGTACAGGGTTTTGCGGCTGCCGAAGCCCAGGATGGGGGTGCGGGGGTGACGGTAGCGCAGTTACGGTGATCTCTACCTGCTGCCTTTTCTGTCCGCTCTGTGAATGTTTCACAGTTCTATAACAGTTGCAAAAAGTAGATAAGATACCTGGAAAAAAGGACTTTCCTACTTTTCAGAAAAATTGCCGTTCCGTGGAGTACAAAATCTCCAGCTGGAGACTCTCAGGAACCGCCAGAATCACTGGGTAACTAGGGATTGGCAGGACGAGCCAAAGACTGGATGTACTCGAGAGAGGAGCGAGAGGGAATAAAGGCGATCTTTTGCACATCCGCTTGGGCATCGGGAGCCAACATGCGCTCCACCACAATTGCCAAAGAGGTGACTTCAATCTGAGTTTGCTGGACTACGTCGGGGTTTTGCGCTGCCGCCCGATCCAAAGCCCCCCTGAGGTCGTTGCGGTCGAAGAAGAAGGGCACGACTTCATAGCCATCCTGTTCGATGGTGAGTAAGCCTTCCCCAGAGCGGCCATAGAAGAGGGGCACGCCAATCGCTTCGGGGGGCACATCTTGGCCGGTTTGCTGCAGCACTTGCTTAGCAGCTTCTACATCTGAAGAACGAGGCACCACCTCGAAGAGCAGATCCCCATTTTTGGCTCGCTCTTCTTCCGACTTTTCGTAGGCATATCCCAACGAGAGGGGTACCACTCGAGCTTGACCAGCCACCTCTGGGTTACTGGTCTTTACCTGCTGCAAAACCTGTTGGGCCTGAGCTTGATCCAACCAAAATGAAGCCACTTGTATCGTGCGGCCTTCCCGATCCACATTGGCCACAACGGGGGTGCCATCCTGAGACACAATCGCAAAAACCGGCACCAAATTCAGCCGCTCCGCCACCTCCTGGCGACTCATGGGGCCAGCCGGCGCTGCTTGAGCCAACAAATAACTCTCTTGGGCCAGAACCGGAGCCACGTTTACACCGCCCCAAGCGATGCCCATCAGGATCCCGGCTATACCACCCGCCTGAGCTGCTCGGCGCAAAAAGGATGCCATAGGCGCTACTACAAGCACTACATTGCAGCACATCACTCTCATCTCAACTCCCGGCATTCTGCCTTGTTCTGGTCACTATGGGGTCAGATCCCTGGGCACTAGCGTTTAAGGCTTTCGGCCTGCTGACTCAACTCAGTCGACGCTAGCAATGCGGCACACTCCCGGTGTTAGGGATCCAGGTCGGTCATGGCTGACAACAACCCCGGCACACCTATCTTGATGAGCGCTCTTGAACCACCCTAGAAGCCAAGGTTAAAACATCTGCTTGGCCACTGTCGAGGGGTAAAGCCCCTGTTTGGGGTGGGGATCCCGCATCACCCATACTATATACGGAGTAGCCCAAAACCGATCCACGCTAAATGCAGATTTCAATTGAGATCCAAGGCCACGAGGAGGGATCCGGATCCCTTAGACGAACACCATCGGTTTATGGCGGATTTTCTCAAAAGCTGCTGCATCAAAACAGTAGAGGGTTGCCGGTCGGCCTGCTCCCTGAGTACTCTTCTGGCCGGTATTGCGCAAAATGCCCAACTTGAGTAAGCGAGCCCGAAAATTGGAGTAGTCGGAGAAGCTCTCCCCCAAAACGGTGCCGTAGAGTTGATAAACCTCCCCCAAGGTGAAGGTGCTGGGCAAGATGTCGAAAGCAATCGGGCTATACTCCAGCTTGGCGCAAAGGCGACGGCGGGCGTAGCGACAAATTTCTTCGTGGTCAAAAGCCAAAGGCGGAACTTGATCGGCAGGATACCAGGCGATGCCCTCCACTCCATCCGCCAACAGTTGGGCATCCTGGAAACGCACCAGAGCGAAGTAGCTGACGGACAAATAGCGTACCCCGTAGCCATCGGCAGCTTCGCGGGGATCCCGTTCTGGCCCGCCAAAGGTATAGAGTTGCTCTAAGTAGAGATTCTCAACACGGATTTTTTCCGCCAGGATGCGATAGGCTGCCGCCTCTAGGGATTCTGCACGGCGCACCAGAGTGCCCGGCAAGGCCCAACAACCACGAAAAGGCTCCTCCCGCCGCCGCACCAACAGCACCAGCAGGCGATTCTGTTCCGTATCGATAGAGAAAATGACCGCATCTACCCCAACTCGGAACTCCGCCAGGCTGCTCCGCTCCTCTGGCATGCTCCCCATGACGCGGGATCCCTGCATAGACTGGCCCTGATCCTCCACCAACAGCCTACCCAGTTTGCTGCCGGATGGGGATCTGTAGGCTTGATTCTGTTCAACGCCAGTCCACCCTAGAGCACTTCAAGCTCGTGACAACTCCCGACACCCATCTTTATCTTTAAATTAAGTAAACACAATTCAGATGGACAATTCAGATAGAGTGCGGGCTAGGAACGGCCTGCGGTCTACCCGTCGATGAGCTAACTGATTGCGCTTTTCCCGCAATGACTGGGTAACCTTGCTACGATGAGGATCCCTTTAGCAACAAGACGAGACTTCAACTATGGCCCTGCGCAACAATCACCTTGCCATTGACAACGACGAGCTGATGCGTCGGGTGGAAAATCTAATCAATGCCTCCAAAAACCGCTATCGCATTACTGTGATCGTGGCCAACCGTGCCAAGCAGCGCCGCTATGAAGCTCCTGACGATATGGAAGATGGCTGGATGAAGCCGATCCGCCGTGCGGTAATCGAAATGTCGGACGAGCTGACTGCACCCGAAATTATTGGCGACGAATAAGGGCAAATAAATAAATAAGGATTTAAGAACCAAGGACAAGCTACCCAACCTCAAGCCATGCCTGAGGGGATCCTAGGGGATCCTAGTTGCGATGGGATCCCTCCATCAAGCTCTCGGAAGAGGGTTTGTCTTCTACGGGCTCGTATGGGCTAGTACGGGCGCGAAGCTGCGATTCCATCAGGTGCAGCAGCCGTTGGGTTTCTTCTGAGCTGAGGCCTTGAATGTGCATCTGCAGGGGGTGGCGGAACCCCAAGGTTTGCTGGGGAAAGGGGATCTGGATCCCAGCTTGGTCAAAGGCATGTTTGAGGCGACGACGGTACTCCCGCGCCACTTTCCACTGCTGTAGGGGTTGCACCTTAATCCAGATGCGCAGGGTTATCCCCCGTTCCCCCAGGTGATCGACGCCGTGCATCTCTGGCAGATCCAAAATTTTCTCTCGCCAAACGGGCTCTCGGTACATCTCCAGGGCTACCCGCTCGGTGATGTATATCGCTTGCTCCAGATCATTTTCGTAGGCGATCACAATGGCCAGATCCACCCGTGACCACCCGTTGGAGAGGTTTTCTACCACCCGAATCGCACTGTTGGGGATAGAGATCAAGGTGCCTTCAGTGTTGCGCAATTGGGTCAGCCGGAGATCCATGTGTTCCACCAAGCCACCCCGCCCATCCACCACGATCACATCCCCTTCGGCAAACTGATCCTCCACCAAAATCAATAGGCCATTGATGATGTCTTTAATGAGATCCTGCGCCGCCAGGGAAATGCCCAAGCCGATAAAGCCAAGGCTAGCCACCAGGGGGCCAATATTTACCCCCACCAGAGCCAGCCCCACCAGGGATCCCACCAAAACCAGGGTGGTGGCCGTGATCCCTTTCGAGACCCCGGCAAAGGTGCTGAGGCGTTTGCTGAGGCGATAGGTGGGGGTTGTGGGGGCATTTTGCCACTGTTCCTGGCGCAGAGCCGCGAAGAGATTATCCAGCACCAGGCCACTCAGCCAAACACTGCCGTAGGTGGCCAAGCCCACCCCCGCCAGCCGCAATAGGGGACCCCGCAGAGAAATGAGAAAAAAAGTTTGTAAAGCCCGAGTTTGTGGGAATAGGCCCAAGCTTACTCCCACGCCACCCATCCAGACGCCAAGTTGAACCAAGCGCAGCAGACGAATTTGCAGCTCTAAGTAGGATTCCTGCCGTTTGCGCTGGGCCTGTTGTTCCAAAAGGATCGGATCCACACCCAGTTGATCTTCCTCCTGAAGGCGTTCCTGAACTTCGGCCTGAATAGCACTGTATTCCGCCTGTAATGCATCCCGTTGTTGGGTGAGGCGCTGGCGTTCCCGCTTACATAACTGCCCCATGCCCCAAACCGCCACCAGGAGCCCGAGGGCAATCAATCCCTGCCGGCGCAAAAACTGGGGCTGCCGCTCCTGCTGCGAGGTGCGTAGAGCCTGCTCAACAATGTTGGCCACCTGTTCTGCCCAATCGATGGCCTGAGTTCCCTGCAGTTGGGCATCGAGGGAGGTGACCGTGAGCAGATATTGTCCGTTGACCTGAACCACCGGCTGGTTGGTCTGGGCATCGATGGCCACCGATACCTCCAGAGTGTCCAGATCCAGAGGCATGGCAGCCAGGCGACGCAAGGTTTGTTCGATGGAGCGGATCCGCTGCGACACCGGCGGGGTACTACCGGGATCCCCCTGTGGAGCAGTCACCAAAAACAGACGCCGACCATCCAACGTGACTGCTCCGGTTTGAACGGAGGAGGTCGGCAGGCTAAGCGCTTGCCGTAACTCTTCGATGGCATCCACCGTATTCAGCAAAGGCAGGTTGGGCAGCGAGGTGCTGTTAGTGGCGGGGGCTTCCTGTCCCCAGGTGGGTGGGGCCGCCAAGACGATGCCCAGGAGCGATAGCCAAAGCAGGGATCCCGTTCTCCCAAGCTTTGGCCTGTGCGGATGGCGTTGGTGATGCGGCATGAGCCGAATCTCAGTCGAGGAAGAAAAAAGCGATGCCCAGGATGGTGTAGGTGGCCAGAAGTAACAACCCCTCCAACCAGTTGGACCGTCCATCGCTGCTGACGGAATTGATCAACAAGACCGAGACGGCGATCGCCACCAATTCCACCATGCCGAAGTTAAAATTCATCGGTTGATGGAGCACATCCCCTGCCAGCACAAGTAAAGGCGCCACAAACAGGGCAATTTGCATCGTCGAACCGAGAGCCACTGAGAAGGATAGATCCATCTTGTCTTTCATGGCCACCGTTACCGCCGTCGCATGTTCTGCGGCATTGCCGATAATCGGCAGCAGGATCACCCCCATGAATAGGGGCGTGACGTGAAAGTGCTCCAGGGTGCTCTCCAGGGTGCCCACCAGCAGCTCAGACTCCACCGCCACCAGCACCGTCAACCCCAGCAGAGCCAGCAGCCAAGGCCACACCCCGACTTGCTCTGGAGGCGCTGTCAACACCTGGGGAATGGATCCCTGAGCTTGCAACACCGGATTGGGGGCAAGGCGGTCGGCGGCTTCATCTTCGGCGGCCTCCGCTTCGTGAATGCTATAGAGGTAGCTGTGGGTTTTCAGGGAGAACAGCAACGTCAACCCATACACCCCGATCAACACCAAGGCCACCGCCGTAGAGAGTTCCTGAATCGATAGCTCCCCCAAGGTGACATCGGCATAGGTAACCACGCTGGGCAAGATCAAGGCCACCACCGCCAGGTTCATCACGGAAGCATTCATGCGCGCCACTTCCGGACGAAAGCTCTGCTCCCGAAACTTAATGCCCCCCAAAAACATGGCCAAGCCCGCTACCAAGAGCAGGTTACCGATGATCGAGCCGGTAATCGAAGCCTTGACCACATCTACTAACCCGGCCCGCAGCGCCACCAACCCGATGATCAACTCCGTGGCATTGCCAAAGGTGGCATTCATCAGTCCCCCGATGGTGGGTCCTGTGAGGGCGGCAACCTCTTCGGTGGCTTGACCCATAAACTTCGCTAGGGCCACCACCGCCAAAGCGGCACAAACAAAAACCAGATTGGGATCCCAACCTTGGAAATGCCCAACCCAAGACAAAGGGATCCCGGCCAATAACAGAATCATCAAGTTGTTCAAACCTTTCTGCCAACCTTCAGCAGAACGATCGGGAGAAACCAGCGGATTTGCATCAGCAAGGGTCATAGTCGCACAAGGGGGGAGAAAAAACGTGGAGCCAACAGAGGCTATTAGGAGGAGAACTGCCCAACCCCAGCGTCTCCAGACGATCAGTAGGGCACCCCCAAAAGTCTAGCGGTTGTGAGGAGGGGTTGAATAGGTGCCGGGAGCTACGGAGAGATGACATGGGTGCGTTCTAGCTGACGGGCGATCTCGGCCCCCAGTTGATCCGATAACCGTCGCGGATCGGTGATTTTTAGAACGCTGCTGCCCTCCACCTCGAAGGGAAAAGATCCCGCTACTCCATCACGGGGCATTTGCACCAATAGCAACTGCTCGGGGCGCTTTGATTGCAGAGCATAACCCAACTCCAGACACACCTGCGGGCTGGGCAACGGGCGGCCATGACCATTCACCTGTACAGGCGTGACATCAGCCACCACCAGCAGGGCATGCTTGAGCTTGCGAATCAGGGCGGCATCGATGAGCAGGGGTTCCGCCTCAGCTAGGGGGGATCCCTCCAACTGGAGGGGGATGCTGAGCTTGTGTTTGCGGTTCAGGGTATCCACTACCGCCTGGAGGGTGCGCTGTAGGATGTTGCTGGATTCGGGGTAGTCCAATTGGCCGCAAAAGTAGATCGTCGGCTCCGTCATGCTCAGGGCGGCGCGTTTGTTAAAGTAGATCTCGCGGCTGATCAAATCCAAGTTAGAGATGCTGTAGGCACCGCTGCCCTCGATGTAAAACTCCACCAACTCCCCTTCCAGGTAGCGCTGCCACCAAAGGGAGGTTTTCACCTGCTCCACATCATCGAGAAAATCGGCTCGCATGGCTGTTTTGAGCAAGCCGGTGCGACTCAGACGCAGATCAGGGCTTTTCTGCTGAACTTGGGAGGCGGATAGAACGGAGTCCAAATACCAGGCTTTCAGGACAATGATCGCCATGGGATCCCTCTGAGTTTAGCCTCAAAGGTACCTGATTTTTTCGGAGAGCGTTATACCCCATTCAACCCAACTGAAGCGCCAGATCCAGCAGTCGATGGGCCATGATCGATTTTGTACAAGGAAGGATTGTTTCAATGTTTCCGCAGCGCGGGATCCAATAGCCCTGGTTATGAAGGCTTCCAAATCCACTGTCCGGTAGATCGATTGGGTTGGCCACGATGGCATCCAGTCCTTTCTGGTGCAGTTTGGCTTGAGCGGGCGGTAAAGGATCCCCCGTTTGCGCAGCAAAGCCAATGATGCGTTGATCGGGGTGTTTGCTCTGGCTTAAAGTCCCCACGAGATCGGGGATCTGTTCCAAGGGCAGCATCTCCGGCAACTGCGCTTTCGGTAACTTTCCCGCATAGGGCTGAGAGGGTCTCACATCTCCAACGGCAGCAGCCATCCAAAGCATATCCACCTGCGGGAAGAGGGTACTTAATGTGTTCTCCAATTGGGCAGCGGTCTCTACAGCAAGGGCTTGAATGCCGAATGGTTCCGGCTGAAATGGGATCCCGAGCGGCCCATGTACCATGGTCACGCTTGCCCCCCGACAGGCGGCCGCCACAGCTAAAGCGATTCCCATCCGACCACTGGCAGGGTTGCCGATAAACCGCACCGCATCGATCGGTTCTCGGGTACCGCCGGCACTAACCAAAACCCGTTTGCCCTGCCAGTCCCGTTGCCCCTTTGTCCACACCAAGGCCAGCGCATATTCCTGCAATGCTTCGGGCTCCAACATGCGTCCTTCCCCCACAGCATCACAGGCCAAACGCCCACTAACGGTCGGTAAGGCCCAAAAGCGGGGATCCCGCTGTAATAGCTGCCAATTCTGAGCTACAGCCTGAGCCCGCCACATTTGAGTATTCATGGCTGGAGCCACCGCCACCGGACACTGGGAAGCCAGCACTACATTGGTGAGCAGATTGTCTGCAAGGCCATGAGTCAATTTACTTAATGTATTGGCCGATAGTGGGGCGATCAAAATGGCTTCTGCCCATTCTCCCAACTCGATGTGCAGAGGACGGCCCCGTGTTGATTGCCAAAACTCCACGTCGGTCAGAGTCGGTTGTCGGGACAAAGCCGCAAAGGTGAGGGGAGAAACAAATTTTTCTGCTGCCGCCGTTAGAACCACTTTCACCTCTGCTCCCTGTTGGACCAACCCAGAGACTAAGGCACAGGTTTTGTAGGCAGCAATTCCCCCACTTACCCCGATGAGGAGGCGCCGACTTGACCAAAAGGGATCCATGCAGAGTTGACAACAAAACAATCTTGATTCCAGTTTCCCTGTTTTTGTTCGATTCCGCCGCTAGAATCCGAATCTATAGGCTAGAGATACTTTGGTCTGCATACACGACGTTGCCGAGAACATTACCTTTGTCCTGCATGGGTTGTCCATCCACCTGACGACAAACCGCTCTTCTCAACTGACGTGAAAGTTTCAGCACAGACAATCACCAACGATGTCATCAGGGAAGTCAATTTCCACTGCTGTTTTGCGCACTCTATTCGCTGGCCAAAATCAGATCAGTGAACTTATTTCATTGGATAAGAACAGGTTTGATCGAAACTCTATTGCAAGTTCTGTTTCTTTCTGGCTACACTAACTGTTGTCCTCAAATCATCTTGATATGTCTTGATATGGCTACAACCACCAAAGCAAAACCGCTGACCGGACAAGAACTCCTCGATAAGGTGACTTCGATGGAGAACGTGGATCGCAAAGAAAAGGCTCGTGCCTGTGGTTATGTCACCTACACCAAGAATGGCCAAGAGCGTGTGAATTTGATGCAGTTTAACAATGCCCTGCTCAAGGCTGTCGGTGTCGATCTGGATGCTAGCGATGAAAATGGATCTCGGGGTCGCGCACCCACCTTCCGTGTGTCAGTTCATAAGAATGGCAACCTACTGATTGGCGCTGCCTACACCAAGAAGATGGGGCTCAAGCCCGGTGATGAGTTCGAGATTAAGTTGGGCCACCACAACATCAAACTAGAGCGCCTCGACTAATCTCTTAATCTCTCTTCGTTTGTCGGTTCAGGCTCTCCATGGCCGAGAGCCCACTCCAGGTAAGGTTTTACTCCCAATCTTCTGTTTTCCTGAGAGTGTCGGAGGGGCAAGTAGCTCCCCAGGTTAGTTTTCTTAACCAAGGGATCTCTGGTGGATAGGGATCCCTAATGATTCGTATCAACAAGCAGATTGGCTGCTATGCAGTTCGTTATCCTGAGAGCAGATGAATTTGGGCTGTGGCGATGAGTAATCGGACATTTCAGAACCTTTCTCGCCATTGGCGACGGTGGCGAACTTGGGTGGGGCTATTGTTGCTGGGGGTGGTTTTCGTTGGGATCAAGTCTTTTTCCCCTGTTTGGTCCCAAAACGAGTCTCCTTTGCAGTGGGTTTCTTCTCAGCCCACCCCTGAACAACGGGATGTCTATGTGGATGGGGTGATTCGGTTGCAATTTAATCAGCCCTTGGATACCAATCTGCGCCGTTTGGTCGCAGATCTGGATCCCCCGGCACCGGTGATTTTTGATGTGCAAGGGAATGAGCTATTGCTGAAATCTCGGGATCCCTTGAACTTTAGTACCGATTATACCCTCACAGTTTCTCCTCAGGAAGGGTTGCCCCTAGAGCAGGCGATACGGCTACCCTTTCGCACTGAGCCGGAATTCACCTATGAAAAAGATATCAAGCCGCTATTGGAAGCCAGTTGTGTGGGCTGTCATCAACCCGCTGGGCGTCAACGTACCCAATTGTTAGACAGCTACGAAGCAACTTTGGCCTATGTGACACCGGGAGATGCCAACAGCGAATTGCTCAATCCTCGCTGGACGGGCCGTCATGCCACTATCCTGAATGTGAATAACCCCAACCGCCCCCAACCCCGAGGTGGATCCCCTGAAATTGCCTACATTCAAGCCCGCGGACTGCCCTTGTCCCGTCTTGGCTTCTGGACACCGGAAGAAGTGGAGATTGTCCGCACCTGGATTGTGCAGGATGGGGCCCCCCAGACCAGCGCTCGTGTGCAGGCGGGTGAGTAGATAAAAGACCTATGAAAGAGTCTTTGAAGTGAAAGCAAAAGGCGAAAGACCGACATCTGAAAGACATCTGAAGTACAAAAGTAAAAATAAAACAACAAATAAGATCCTCAAAACACCAACAGACCCCCTCGGATCTGTTCTGGAGCCCCATAGCTATGACCGCTTCGCAACCTTTGGCCACCGTCATTCAGGGATCCCTGAGCCGCGGACTGGAAGCTCGCCTCAACCCTGGCATTTCGGTGGAAGATCTGCGGGTGGGTAAGTTTATGGTCATTCAAGGACAACGGAACCGCTTCTTCGGCCTGCTCACGGATGTCACCCTTGAGGTCAGCAACAGCCAGATCTTGATCAACCCACCTCGCCCGGAAGAGGTGCTGCTGCGGGAAGTTTTGGCCGGTACCAGCACCTATGGCATCATCGCCCTCACCCCGATGTTGATGTTGGTGCCACGGGAGACCGAAGTAGAACGGGAGTATTCTCTGGCCAATCCAGACTTGGCAGAACCTCAAACGGCCCCTACCCCTGCCAGCATGGAACTGTTGCCCGTCAAAACGGTACCGGCCCATTTCTCACAGGTATACGAGGCGCGGGAGCTGGATTTTCGCACCGTATTCGGTTGGGAAGAAGATCCGAATCGGCGCAACTTTGCCATTGGCCAGCCGATCGACATGCCCGTCCCCATCTGTCTGGATCTGGATCGCTGGGTGGAGCGCAGCAACGGCATTTTTGGTAAATCTGGCACCGGCAAATCTTTTCTAACTCGCTTGATCCTCTCGGGCATCATTCGCAAACGGGCGGCAGTGAACCTAATCTTCGATATGCACTCAGAATATGGCTGGGAGGCAGCCACCGAAGGGAAGCAATTCAACACCGTCAAAGGCTTGCGACAACTGTTCCCTGGTCAAGTGCAAATCTATACCTTGGATCCCGATTCCACCCAGCGGCGGGGGGTGCGTGATGCTCAGGAACTCTACATTGCCTACAACCAAATCGATGTAGAAGATCTGGCGCTACTGGCGGGAGAGTTGAACCTGTCGGAAGCCAGCCTAGAAAATGCCATCATCCTACGCAACGAGTTTGGCCGCGATTGGATCAGCCGTCTGTTGAGCCTCTCCAACACCGAGATTCAAGAGTTTTGCGAGCAGAAAATGGGCAATAAAGCTTCGATGATGGCTCTGCAACGCAAGCTAACCCGCCTCGATGACCTGAAATACATCCGCAACAGCCTGCCCCACAACTACATCGGCCAAATCCTGGATGCCCTCAGTCGTGGTATTCATGTGGTGATCGAGTTCGGATCCCAGTCCAACTTGCTCTCCTACATGTTGGCCACCAACGTGATCACCCGCCGTATTCACCAAGCTTATGTTCATCAGGCGGAGCGGTACCTGCAATCCAAAAATCCCCTCGATAAACCGCGCCAGCTCTGTATCACCATCGAAGAGGCGCACCGTTTTTTGGATCCCCGCGCAGCCAAGCAAACCATTTTCGGCACCATTGCCCGCGAGATGCGCAAATATTTTGTTACTCTGCTGGTGGTAGATCAGCGCCCCTCCAGTATCGACAGCGAAGTGATGTCGCAACTGGGCACCCGTATCACTGCCCTGCTCAATGATGACAAAGATATCGAAGCGGTCTTCACGGGGGTAGCGGGTAGCCAAAACTTAAAAACCGTGCTGGCCAAGCTGGACTCCAAACAACAAGCCCTCCTCCTCGGCCATGCTGTCCCCATGCCGGTGGTGGTGCAGACCCGTCCTTATGATCAGCAGTTTTATGTTGAGATTGCCGATCCCGATTGGTCGCAGGCTTCGGATGCGGAGGTGCTCCTGGCGGCACAACAAGCTAAGGCAGATTTGGGGTTGTAGCGAGTTATCTCAGCAGCAGGGTCGAGTCCTAGGGGATCAACACCACCTTCCCCTGCACCAACCGTTGGCTGAGGTAGTAGTGAGCATCGGCTGCAGCTCCTAGGGGAAAGATTTTGTCTACCACCACCTGCAATTTGCCCCCATCCACCAAAGCCGCCACCTGCTCCAAAATCCATCGTTGATGGGCCAGGGCGGTAGGGAGATTCATCAGTTGCGGGGTGAGCATAAGGGTAAATTGAATGTCTAAGTTGCGCTGGCGGGCCACTTTCCAGGGGGTATCTGGAGCTGGTTCGAGGAGGGTACAGAGGCGGCCATAAGGACGCAGAGCCTGAAAGGTTTGGCCGAGGGTGGCGTCGCCGACGGTATCAAGGGCAAAATCAACCCCTTGACCCGCCGTCCAGTCAAGCACTGCCTCCACCCAGTTGTCTGTCTTGTAGAGGATAGTTAAGGTGGCACCTAGCCGTTCTACAAATTGGGCCTTGGCCCTAGAGCCAACGGTGGTGGCTACAGCCGCCCCCAATTGCCGTGCCAGTTGAATTGCCAAATGCCCTACCCCTCCTGCGCCGGCGTGAATCAGGAGGGTCTTGGGAGTGGCTTTGGGGAATGCAGGGTTGCCCCGATCGCCCAGAGCTTCCCAAGCGGTGATGACTGCTAAGGGTAAGGCTGCGGCCTGAACGAAGGACAAAGACTTGGGTTTGTGGGCAAGGGCTATTTCGGGAGCAACCGTGTACTCAGCGTAACAGCCGCCCCGATCCCCTAGGCCACCGTAGCAAAAGTACACTTCGTCTCCCACCTGAAATTGCCGTACTGCCGAACCCACAGCAACCACTACCCCGGCTCCATCACACCCCAGGATCGCCAGCCCCCGATCCGGGTAAAAGGTGCCTCGCTGCCGCAACTTGGTATCAATGGGGTTGACACTGGCGGCCCGCAGTTGGATTTTTACCTCGTTAGGAGCCTCAATCTCAGGCTCCGGCAGATCCCGCAGAACCAATACTTCTGGATCGCCGAATTCTTTGATGACAATGGCTTTCATGTACCTTCAGGGGACTCTTGAAGAGGTTAGCAAATGGTTCGGTTGATAGGAACCCTCTTGTCGCTTGACCAATGCACAAACGCAAATAATGCACAAATACAGTGCGGGGCTAGGAACGACCTGCGCTCTACCGGTTGATTCAGCTCCAAAAAGGCGTTGACTGTGATCTGGATCCTGGCCAGTTGGCCCCCTTTGCTCTATGACGGGGATATCCATTGCGGAGCCCTACTGCTATGCGTTTTGCTACTTTGCCCCCCCTCAGTCTGGGTCTAATCGCCAGCTGCCTGCTGTTCGGCCAACCTTCCACATTGGCCCAATCTTTTTATAATCCTTTATAATCCGATCCCGCTCAGGGCTGGAGAAGCCGTCGAGTCTGCCTTAACTCCAGAAGACATTCCTACCGGCGAGGTTGGGGCTTTTCACCGCGACTACTGCATCCGGGTAGAGTCGGGCACTTATCTGGCCATAGAGCTGTCTTCCGAGGATTTCGACACGGTGGTGCGGCTGCTCGGCTCGGATGGCAGCCTATTGGGAGAAAATGATGATGCCAACTACGAAACTACCAACTCGATTTTGGTTAGCCGCGTGGAGCCGGGCCAAGACTACACCATTCGGGTGGGCAGCTATGGGGAAGTCGGGGCGGGGCGTTTTCAGTTGAAGGTGATCCCGCTGCGCCCGGTGGACTAGCCTAGACGAAGGCTTGGGCTGTGAGCCCATCAGCCGTTGGCTGAGCATTCCCTAGCGTTCACTGATCAAGAGAAGAGTAAAGAGAAAAGCTCTGATGTTGAACCTGCGTCGCTGGATCCTGGTTGTTTTGAGTGTGTGTCTCTGGGTGGGGGGGTGCTCTGCTTCCCATTCGCAGCAGCCCCTTTTGCTTGCGGATCCGCCGGCGGTAGCCACCTTTGCGGGGGGCTGTTTTTGGTGCATGGAGCCGCCCTTCGATAAGCTACCGGGAGTTTTGAGCACCACCTCCGGCTACATGGGAGGGCATACCCCGGATCCCACCTACCCAGAGGTCTCTCGAGGCAATACCGGCCATTACGAGGTGGTGCAGGTGGCTTACGACCCTGAGGTGGTCACCTATCCAGAGCTGTTGCAGGTGTTTTGGCGTAATGTGGATCCCTTCGATGCGTCAGGGCAATTTTGTGACAAAGGAGATCAATACCGCTCTGCCATTTTTGTAGGCAATGAAGCCGAGCGAGAGTGGGCCGAAACCTCTAAAGCTGCTCTAGAAAGTCGTTTTTCAGAGCCGATTGTTACAGCGGTGTTGCCGGCAGCCACCTTTTACCCCGCCGAAGATTACCACCAAGACTATTACCTGAAAAATCCGCATCGTTATCAGTTCTATCGCTACGCTTGTGGGCGGGATCGGCGCTTGGTAGAAGTCTGGGGCCAGGTGCGCCAGGAGCCGGTGCACAAGGATGAGTCCCACGAGATTGTGGATTGATTGCTGAGAGTTGATCGCTTAGCGTGTCTGCGTGAGCCGCACCCCTGGGAAATAGTGGTTGAGAATGTGTTGGGCTGTATAGCCCTGCTCAGCTATACCACGGGATCCCCACTGACACAGGCCGACCCCATGCCCTGCCCCCCGATAGGTGAAAGAGTACTGACGGGATCCCTCTGGAGGTTGTTCTAATGTAAAGCGATTGCTGGGGAGGATCCCCCACCCCAGGGTTTGGCCAAGACGCAATCCAAAGGTTTGCCCATCCCAAATGCGGGATCCAACGCGAATGCGCAGGGGTCGACCCCAGGGATCCGATTGCACCACCTGGAGATCTGAACTGCCCAGAGCTTGTTCTAGATCCGTCGCAGTGACCTGGACGGTGTAGGGGCCATAAAAGGGAGAATCTCGGCACCACTCACAGACGACCCCCTGCAGATAGGGGTGGGCGGGTGGGGCAAAAATATCCTGGTTGGCGCTGGTGTGGCCGCCGCAGGTGGAGTGGAACAGAGCGGCGATCGGTTGCCCATCCCTCGGATCGATCAGGATCTGTCCTTGGGTTGAGCGAACGGCGGCAGTGGTGGCGGCAGTTTCGTAGGTGAGGCCCCCATAGACCTGATCGGCGGTGGAGTCGCGGAGACGGGATCCCTCGGGAAGATCCACTCCTAGCCTGGGTTGCAGATAGGGAAGCGCCAACGTGCGGGCGAGAATCGCCTGTGCTTGTAGAGCGGCAGCCGGCCAGTCGGGGGGCATTTCGCTGGGCACCAAACCCCACAGGTATTCCTCCAGTTCTACCCAGTTGATCAGACGCATCTGGTCAGCAGCCTCAGGACGGATCTGCAGCAAACCCCGATAGCGCTGCCGTTCCCCGCTTGGGGAACGTAATTCTCCCCCCTGTAACCAAAGGGATCCCTGATAGCGACGCGGTTGCCCCGGCCCCGTTAAAAAAAGCTGCTGGTGATGGACATGCAGCCGCCAAGTTCCACCGGGAAAAGGTTGTCGCTCCAAAACAAAAGGCCCGGTCAATTCCAGGGTGGTCAGAGGATCCCTTCCCAAACGGCTGAACAGATCCACCGGCACCCAACCCCGCAGATTCACACGTCCTGGTGAAGTTTCAGCCTCAGCGGTTGGGGTGGAGATTGCCCACAGGGATCCCAGCACCATAATCCCAAGCTGTCGTCGGCGCATCGGCATGGATCTCCTGTGCATCCTCCCAATTTCTTCCCATAGCACATTACAGCCTTTATTTAGCATTATCTGATATGGCAGATTCAGGTCAATCCCTTGCCCCATAAAGTTTTTTGCCTAGCTCAAGAGCCTATGCGAAGCCGAAAAAGTGTATCCTGAAGCACATTAATTGACAGGATAAAAAATAAAAAAAGCCCCTTCAGGGGCCAAGCAAAAACGAGCCTGAGAAGAGAGCTTTAAGCCTTGGACTTGAGCTTCTCAGCCTTCTCAATCGCCTCCTCGATACTGCCTACTAAGTAAAAGGCTTGCTCCGGCAGACTATCCAATTCCCCAGACAAAATGCGTTGGAAACCCTTGATAGTATCTTCTAATTTCACATATTTTCCGGGAGAGCCGGTGAACACTTCCGCCACGAAGAAGGGCTGTGACAGGAAGCGCTCGATGCGGCGGGCCCGTGCCACCACCAATTTGTCATCTTCCGAGAGTTCATCCAGACCCAAGATGGCGATGATGTCTTGCAGCTCTTTGTAGCGTTGCAGAGTTTGTTTCACCGCTTGGGCTGTGGTGTAGTGCTCCTCCCCGACAATATCCGCTTGCAGAATGGTGGAAGCGGAATCGAGGGGATCCACCGCCGGATAGATGCCTTTGGCCGCCAAGCCGCGAGAAAGCACTACGGTGGAATCCAGGTGGGCAAAGGTCGTGGCCGGAGCCGGATCCGTCAAGTCATCGGCGGGCACATACACCGCCTGCACTGAGGTGATAGATCCCTGTTTGGTGGAGGTGATGCGCTCTTGCAGGTTGCCCATTTCAGTGGCCAGAGTGGGCTGGTAGCCCACCGCAGAAGGCATCCGACCCAGCAGAGCCGACACTTCCGATCCAGCTTGCACAAATCGGAAGATGTTGTCGATGAACAACAGCACATCCTGTTTGTTGGTGTCGCGGAAGTACTCCGCCATGGTCAGAGCCGTCAGCCCCACCCGCATGCGGGCACCAGGAGGCTCGTTCATCTGGCCGTAGACAAGAGCCACTTTGTCGAGCACACCGGATTCTTTCATTTCGTTGTAGAGGTCGTTCCCCTCACGGGTGCGTTCCCCCACACCTGCAAAGACCGATAGGCCGGAGTGCTCTTCGGCAATGTTGTGGATCAACTCCTGGATGAGTACGGTTTTGCCCACCCCGGCACCGCCAAATAGACCCACCTTACCGCCCTTTTTGAAGGGGGCGAGCAGGTCGATCACCTTGATCCCGGTTTCAAAAGGTTCGGGTTTGATGGTTAGATCGACAAATTCCGGCGCATCCCGGTGAATGGGCGAGAACTCTTGCGCCTGCACAGCCTCCCCCTGATCGACGGGATCCCCCAACACGTTGAAGATGCGACCCAGAGTGGGTTGCCCAACCGGCACGCTAATGGCAGAACCTGTGTCCACCACCTGCATCCCCCGCACCAGGCCGTCGGTGGAAGACATGGCCACGGCACGCACGCGATTATCTCCCAAAAGCTGCTGTACCTCGAAGGTGACGTTGATCTGAAGGCCGCTTTCGGTTGTCCCCTCCACCTTGAGGGCATTGTAAATCTCGGGCAGTTTGCCGCTGGGAAACTCGGCATCAATCACAGGCCCAATGACCTGAGTAACATAGCCGATATTGGTGGCAGTAGCGGTGGCAGTAACCATTGTTGAGGCTCAGCTCCTTATCTTATGTGCTCAGTGATGTCGGGTGTGAGAATTGAATGGAACGGAGGGATCCCACCAAGAGCAGCCGGATCCCGGCAGCGAAACCCAGCTTGCTTGAATGTCTGCCCTAAGAACTCCGTTTCGCTATTACGATCAGCCTACCACTCCCTGTAACCATCTGTAATATCCCTCCTTTGCGGGAATTGGGCTAGGGATCCCTTCTTGCTGCGGAGCAGCTCTTGAATATCTCGAATGTTGCCCATCACAGCGGTATGTCACCCAATTCCGAGGGCAATTCCGGGATCCCGGCTTCGGCGTATGCTGGAAAGGAAAGATTTCTTCACACTTACGGACGGAGCGGATTGTGACAGCCCTTTCGATGGCCCCAACCTTACCTCAGACCCAGCCGGCGGCGGTGGAACTGCAATCGGTATGGAAACGCTTTGGGGAGCAGGTTGCCGTTCAAGACCTGAGTTTACGGATCCCACAGGGAGAAGTGTTCGGGTTGCTAGGGCCAAATGGAGCCGGGAAATCGACCACCATCCGTATGCTGACCAGCCTCACCCGACCCAGCCAGGGATCCATTCAGGTGGGGGGCTACGACGTGGTACGGGATCCCTTGCTTGTCCGGCAACAGATCGGGGTGGTATTGCAACCAATCACTCTAGAGGCGGAGCTGAGCGTTTGGGAAAACCTAGAGTTTCATGCCCGAATGCACCACATCCCCAACCCGGAGCGGCAACAGCGCATTGACCAGTGGCTGGAGTATGTGCGCCTGGCGGATCGGCGACAGGACAAGGTGAGAACCCTTTCCGGGGGTATGAAACGCCGCTTACAAGTGGCCAGGGCCCTGTTGCATCGACCGCAAATTTTGTTTTTGGATGAGCCTACTGTCGGGTTGGATCCGCAGGCACGGCGGCTACTGTGGGAGATCATGCGGAATTTGAACCAGCAGGGGATGACCTTGTTGGTGACCACCCACTATATGGAAGAAGCAGAAGAACTGTGTGACCGCATCGGCATTATGGAGGGCGGGCGGTTGATCGAATTGGGCAGCCCAGCCCAGTTGCGAGCCAAACATGGGGAAGCCCTACTGGTGCGTTCCCGTCCCGGACTCGAGGCCGACTACACCTTTTTCCCCAGCTTGGCCGAAGCCCAAAGGCAGTTGGAGTTAGAACCCGACAAAACCGGCCTGATGGTACGTCCTGCCAACTTAGAGGATATCTTCGTGCGGCTGACGGGCCGTCGCCTGGATTAGTTCTTTTCCCCCACCCACCCCTCCCCGGAAGGGGGTTCAAACTTGTAGCCCACCCCACGCACGGTGCGAACCAACTCCGGTTTGCTGGTATCCGTTTCTAGTTTCTTGCGGATCTGACCGATGTGAACATCTACCACCCGTTCATCCCCCTCGTGGTTGAAGTCCCACACCTCCTGAATTAACTCAGCCCGTCGCCAAACCCGGCCCGGATGTCGGGCCAGAGCGTAGAGCAGGTCAAATTCCAACGCAGTCAAGTTGATCGGGCGCTGATTTCGGGTCACTTCTCGCGTTTCGGGGTCGATCACCAAAGAGGCGAAGGTCAACATCGGCGCGCTGGCAATCTCGGTTTTTAGCCGTTGTCGCCGCAAAATAGCTTGCACTCGCGCTTGTAATTCTGGCAAGCTGAAAGGCTTGGTCAGATAGTCATCTGCCCCCAACTGGAAACCCTGCAATTTGTCGGCAGCACTGACCCGGCTGGTCAGCATCAGCACGTACACGCCAGTTTCTTTTTGCATTTGCTGACAGAGGTCGTAACCGCTCACATCCGGCAAATTCAGATCCAAAATCACCAAAATCGGTTGGAAGGAGCGCAACCGTTGTAAGCCTTCCGCCCCGGTAACTGCCACCTCGACCGAATACCCCTGCCGCTGCAAATACCGCTGTAACAGTACACAGATGCTGGGATCATCATCAATGATGAGGATACGTGACATGGCGACTTGGGACTCTCGGGGTGGGCAACATGGGTGTGGTCTTGGGCAAGGGCTCACGGGCAGCAATTCTAGGATTGAAAGCCCCCTGATCCAGCTTGCTCATGGGAGAAGAGAAAGCGGCAAACCGCGCAAACTCAACCGGAATCTCTGCTGGAATGGATGGTAAACCCAAGCGATTTACTTAGATTATTTCAGGTTTTACCATTGCATCACATAAGGAGTTTATCCCTGCTGGAGCACTCTTTGCTCTCCGTAAATTAACGGAGGCTGGTTCCAAAATCGGGGCATCATTCTACTAGGTTGCCCGGAATCAAGGGGAAGGGTAAGGTGGGAGGGATCCGAAAAAGGGATCCCATGCCAGTAGGTGGGCCAAGCGGCGGGGGGTGTCAGGCTGGATCCCGGCGGTTCAGATCGAGGGTAAAAAATTGAGAGTGGCAGGGCGGCGCTTCATTCCAGAGGCTTATGTACGATCCTAATGAAGTCTTTCGCAAAGATATCCAGTTGGCCCTCTTCACCTGGGGGGTTCTGGAATTGGCCTGTTTTGTGATCATCCCGCTGACGGGAGCCTACGAGTTTTCGCAGGTGGAGGGTTGGCTGTGGCCCTCTCTAGTGTTGGGGCCGGTGGGGGCGGTGGTGGTGGCCTTCTGTTCCAAGGTTGTGCTGGCCGCCAATAACATCCCGGATCCCAAGAAGAAAAAAGCCCAGCGACAGGTGGCGCAGGTGTTCAGCTTCTTTGGCTTTTTAGGCTTGGCGTTGCCCTTGATCCTGGCCGGCTGGGTGTTTGGGCGGGAAATTTTGACCACGGACTGGCAGAATAAATTCACCAACGAGTGAGTTCAATACCTATCTCACCGCCCAAATTGATGATGCTCTCCCGAATGCAGGCGGTGCAATCCCCCATGATCCCGCTAGTGGCGGAGTTGATCCGTCAGCACCCTGGCACTATTTCTCTCGGACAGGGGATCGCCTACTACGGCCCACCCCAAGAAGCCCTAGAGCAAATCCCAGAGTTTCTCTCCCAGCCTAGCAATCACCAGTATCAACCGGTACACGGGATCCCCTCACTCATCGAGGCCATCGAAAAGAAGCTGTGCCAGGAGGATGGCTACCAAACGGGGTCGGGGCGGCGCGTGGTGGTGACAGCGGGCAGCAATATGGGCTTTCTCAATGCAGTGCTGGCCATTACCCAGCCCGGAGATGAGATCCTCCTGCAAACCCCCTATTACTTCAACCACGAAATGGCGGTGACGATGGCGGGGTGTCGGGCCGTCTGTGTGCCTACGGACGTAAACTACCAGTTGCAGCCTGAGCAAATTGAGGCGGCCCTGACAGAGCGAACGCGGGGGATCGTCACTATTTCTCCCAACAATCCCACTGGGGTGGTGTATCCGCCTACCGATCTCAAGGCCGTCAACCACCTGTGCCGAGAGCGCGGTCTCTACCACATTCACGACCAAGCCTACGAGTACTTCCTTTACGATGGGATCCCCCCTTTTTCTTTGGTGAGTGTGCCGGAAGGCAACCACCACACGATCTCTCTGTTTTCCCTGTCCAAGTCCTATGGGTTTGCTGGCTGGCGCATCGGCTATATGGTGATCCCGGAGGCGCTATTTATGCCGATCCTGAAGATCCAGGACACCAATTTGATCTGTCCGCCGGTGATCTCTCAATACGCGGCTTTGGGGGCGTTACAAGTGGGATCCGCCTATTGTCGGGAACGGCTGGAATCTCTGGTGGCGGTGCGTCAGGTGGCTCTATCTGCTTTTCAAACCTTGGGAGAACGGGTGCAGATCCCCACCGCACAGGGAGCCTTTTACTTTTTGCTGCGTCTGAAAACCGATTGGCCGGCCATGGCGGTGGTGGAGCACCTGATCCGTGAGCATCGGGTGGCGGTGATCCCCGGGGATACCTTTGGGTTGAAGTCGGGAGAAGGAATCTGTTATGTCCGGGTTGCCTATGGGGCGCTGGATCAGACTAGGGCGGCGGAAGGGATTGGCCGCTTGGTAGAGGGTCTGAAGCACCTGTTGGGCTAGTGGGGGATCCCTAGAGAGTGGGATCCGAGGATGTTATAAATTGGGATGCAAGCCCTTCAGCGCTCCTCAGTCCCGGTTGCCAAACTGGAGTCAGCGCTATGCCCGTCGGTGGCTTGAGAGCCTATCGATAGGTGTCTCTGGTGTGTTTCTGGATGGTCGAGGTGAAGAACCCATGTACCCGAACGAGACGACTTCTCAACCTGAGGTGAGTCGCCAGAATGTTGGACAGTCCGTGTCTACCCCGGCTGTGCAGAGGATGAACCGGGATCCCAGATTGCGGTCGGCGGCTTCTTCTCTCCATGAGTCCCCATGGGTACAGGATTTGGATGACGAATCTTTGGATCGCTACCCCATGCGCGGTCGTTCTTCTCCTTCTTCCGGCGGTTTTCCCTTTGGTACTTTGATGGTAGCCAGTGTTTCGGTCGGGGCTTTGGCTGCTTTGGGTTGGCAGGTTTGGCAGATTGTATTGCCGATGCTGGAGCCACCTTCCGTACCTCAGTTTCAACAGGCAGTGCGGTTGGATCCCTTGCCCAGTCCAGTCAGTTTGCCCACGGATATCCCTGTCACTGAGGGGCCTGCCGCAGGCAGGATTGACCCTGAGGGGTTTCCCCCCGGTAGTCGAGGCCGGGTGATCGAGCCGATTGGGCTGGCCATTCGCAGTCAACCTGCCGCTGAGGGTGCCTATCAGGGGGGGATCGTGGTGGGGGAAACCGTGACCGTGCTGGAGTACAGTGCTGATGGCCTTTGGCAACGGGTACGGCGAGAGCTGAATGGACAGGAGGGTTGGGTACGAGCTGGCAACCTGGGCCCAGTTGCAGATTCTGGAGCGGTGGCCACTGTCACTCCCCCGCAGGATCCCACAGTTGAGTTGACGCCTTTGCCGACTCGCCCCCCTGTCGTGGCAACCGTTACATCCGGCGGACAAGGGCGGGTGATCGAGCCGATTGGGCTGGCTTTGCGAGCCTCTCCGGAGGCGGAGGGGGCCTATATCGGCGGTGTGCCCATGAACGAGGTGGTGACGGTGCTGGGCTTGAGCGAAGATGGCCGTTGGCAGCGCATTCGTCGTCAGGATGGTCAAGAAGGTTGGGTACGGGCCGGAAACTTGGCCCAGGAATAAGGCCAGTGCAGAGATTGAACGGCAGGGATCGGGATCTCGCTCATTTTTTTGCCTGAGATGCCCCGGCAGGGGATTGTGACCCAGGAATGCCTGTGTTTCGGTAGAACAGTACCGCAATAGGGCGACGTGTGAAGCACAGTTCATTTGGGTTGGGCCGTTCACCCTGGGATCCCTTGGGGAACAGGCTGACTTTGTTGGTTCTGATGGTAGGGCTGGGATCCACCCTGATTGCTTGTCGCCAGAATCCTGATTCCATGGCTGGAGGACCTGAGGCTGAAACAGGCTCTCAATCCACCCTTTCAGTAGCGGCAGAGACAGGCACCCTGGAATTATGGGCCAACGGCGAGGCGTTCATTCGGGAGGGCTTTGTCTCCAAAGATGGCTGGGCACTGAGTTTCGACCAGGTGTACGTGACGCTGGCGGAGATCACGGCCTACCAAGCGGATCCCCCCTTTGAGCCAGAATCCGAGGCAGCCTTGCAAGCGCAAACCCAAGTGGGTCTACCCGGCCCAATCACCGTCAACTTGGTCAGCACCCCTGAAGAACGGGCCTTGCTGGGATCCCTAGACGTCCCCCCTGGTCACTACAATGCCTTCTCTTGGCGGATGGTTCCCGCTGTTGCTGGGCCGGCCACGGGCTATTCCCTCTGGATTCAGGGATCCGCTCAACCTCAGGAGGGAGAACCCGGCGACGCAATAGATTTTGTACTTAAATTCCCGCAAGAACTGGCCTTTACCTGTGGCGAGTATATCGGTGAAGACCGCAAAGGGTTCGTTACCCCCAACTCAATAGCCGATTTAGAGGCCACGTTCCACTTCGACCATCTGTTCGGAGATGGGGAATTGCCTCCTGAAGACAGCTTGAATCAATCGGCGCTGGGATTTGCTCCTTTTGCGGCTTTGGCCGTTGGGGGATCCCTGGAAATGGATTGGGCCAGCCTGCAGGAGAATCTCAGCCCAGCCGAAGCCGACCAAGTGGTGGAGATCTTGAGGGAATTGGGCCATGTCGGGGAAGGGCACTGCCGCCAGACCACAGCCCGCCCCTAGCCCCCACCAGAACCATCCGGAAAACCAGTCAACCGCTCAAACAAACACTTGCCATGTACCCACTCTCCTTGTCGCGCCAGCAGTATGTAGCGCCAGCCCACCGAATGGGCTTTTCTGGAAGGTTAAAACTGGCTCTGGGGTTGATCGGTCTCAGTCTGCTGATTGCCAGGGTGGCCTCGGCACATGGGGTGGAAGCGTCTTATCGGGCCATCCCAACCTTTCAAATCAAGGCCCGCTATGATACCGGCGAACCGATGGGATCTGCTCAGGTAACCGTGTTTGCGCCCACGGATCCTGCCACGCCTTGGCAAGAGGGGCAAACCAATGCCGCCGGGCAGTTTGTCTTGCAACCGGATCCCCAACTCAGCGGCCTTTGGCAGGTGAGGATTCGACAGGCTGGGCATGGGGTGTTGCTGAATGTGCCGGTGGGAGAGGATGCCGCCATAGCAGCCGGGGTCAGCAGTTCCCCATCCTTTGGGCCATTGCAACGGGGGGTAATGGCAGCCTGTGTGATCTGGGGTTGCTTAGCTACTGCTTTGTTTTTCTCTACACCGCGTCGGGAAACCCAGCCTAGCCGCTCAGCGTTCACCGCACCTGTTCTGGAGCACGACTAACCATGCACATCAGTGACGGCATTTTGCCCCTACCGCTTTGGCTGGGGGGCTACGGCATCACCACACTCCTGACTGGTTACAGCTTGCGGGTTGGCCAGCGGGGATCCCGTTTCATGCCGGAGTCCGATCCCCGCCGGCAGTTACCGAAAGCATCTTTGCTCACGGCGGCTTTTTTTGTCGCCTCCTCCATTCACCTCCCTATCCCTCCCGCCAGCGTCCATTTCTTGTTGAATGGGTTGGTGGGTTCGCTGCTAGGGCCATTGGCCTATCCTGCCATTGTGGTGGGTTTGTTTTTTCAGGTGGTGGCCTTTGGGCACGGTGGGCTCACGACTTTGGGGATCAATGCCGCAATCATGGGAATCCCTGCTTGGTTGGCGGGGGGTCTCTTTCGGATTGGGCGTCGAGTGCTGGGTACAGGGATGGCCGCCTTTTGGGCGGGGGTTGTGGGGGCGGGGTTGGCGGTGCTGCTGTTTTACGGGGTGGTGATCGCCGGTTTATCCGGTTCGCCCCTGCTAGCTACCGAAGCAGAACGGCTGACCACCGGAACTTTGGTTTTGGCTCACATCCCCGTCATTGTCTTAGAGGGATTGTTCACCAGTTGGGTGCTGCTGTTTCTACAGCGGGTGCAGCCAGATCTTTTGGCCGACTCTTTGCCTCAGCCCTCCTGGGCAACAACTAACCCGCAATCCACCCCAGTAGAGCCGGCCCTCAGTCCCAGCGGGTATGGGAAAGGGTGAAGTGGGGGGATCCCTGACTGCCAAAACTTCAGCCAAAACACCTTCCTGGATCCATCGCTGGCGACCCCTTCCCAAGCTACTGGGGTTGCTGGCGTTGATGGTGGCTTTTGCTGCGATTCAGCGCTTGGCTTTGCTGCCGGTGATCGGGGTTGTGGCAGTGGGGTTGTGGGGGATCTCGGGATTGCCCTGGCGCTTGTGGCTGAGGCGGCTGGCGGGGCCGGGGGTACTGGTGACTGGGTTGATCCTGGTGCTGCCCTTTTGGTTGGGAGAAACCGTCATTTGGCGCTGGGGAGCCCTGGCGGTGCGCTGGGAGGGAATCGCGATAGTGCTGCGGATGGGGGGCCGCTTGGGGGCCATTTTCACCCTCAGCCTGTTGCTGCTAGAAACCACCCCCCTTACGGAGTTACTGGCGGCTGTACGGCGGTTGGGGATCCCGGATTTACTCTTGGAGCTGGCCTGGCTGACCTATCGCTATCTCCAGGAGCTGGGATCCCAATGGCAGCAAATGCGACGGGCAGCCCAATTGCGGGGCTGGCGACCGGGGGGATCCCTGAGGCGAGATCTCCCCTTCCTGGCTTCTTTGCTGGGGACTTTGCTGGTGCGCAGCTACGAGCGCTCTGAGCGCGTTTACCAAGCTTTGCGGTTGCGGGGTTATGGGCAGGGTGCCCCGTTGGTTTCTTCTGCAGGGGATCCCGCGCAGGCATATACCTCTGTAGCACTCAGTTGGGGCGCAACCGGGCTAGCTCTGGGCATCGCAGGACTCCTGCTTGGGTTGGGATTGGTTTGAAGGGATCCCCCATTGACCCAATATGAACCCGGCTGATGCCCGCAATCAGCGCACGGAAATTCCCCTGGTGCGGGTAGATCAGCCTAATCCCGACCCAAAATCCGGTACACCTGATCTCCTATGCTGGAAGCAAAGGGATCCCGTCTGAGGTGTAAAGGTGGATTGGGGCAGCCTGTTCTGGATTTTTTTGATCTTCAGCTCTTTGCAACCCTTGTTCAATCGCCGTGCCCAGGAGTTCCGTCGTTTGATGGCGATTCGCGAGCTAGAGCGAAAACGGGGCAGCCGGGTGATTTTGCTGATCCACCGCCAGGAGTCGATCAGTTTTCTGGGGATCCCGGTTTCCCGCTACATCAGCATCGAAGACTCCGAACAGGTGTTACGGGCGATTCGGCTTACCCCACCGAATACCCCGATTGATTTGATTTTGCACACCCCCGGCGGCTTGGTATTGGCCACCGAACAAATTGCCCGTGCCCTGATTCGTCACCCGGCCAAAGTGACGGTGTTTGTGCCCCATTACGCCATGTCGGGGGGAACGATGTTGGCGCTGGCCTCCGATGAAATTGTCATGGATGCCAATGCGGTACTCGGGCCGGTGGATCCGCAGTTGGGGGGCTATGCCGCCGCCAGTATCCTGCAGGTGTTGGCGGATAAACCTATTGCCGAAATCGACGACCAAACGCTGATTTTGGGGGATCTGGCCCGTAAAGCAATGGGGCAGGTGCAGAACTTCGTACGCGATCTCCTCAAGGATGATGTGCCCAAACGCAAAATTGATCCTGAACGGGTTGAACCCCTGATTCAAGCATTGACTAGCGGACAAGTCACCCACGATTACCCGATCACCGCCGAAGAAGCACAAGGGTTGGGCTTGCCCATTTCTACCGACTTGCCACCCCAGATCTATGCCCTGATGGATTTGTATCCTCAGGCTGCTCTGGGTCGTCCTTCGGTGCAGTACATTCCAACTCCCTACGATCCGCGTCCGGCAATGCCCAGTGGCGGAGCGGGTTCGGGGTTAGCGTGAACTGTTGGCATAAGCCTCCATCGCCTCAGCCCGTAAGCCCTTGGCCCGTCGGAATAACTCCTGCCCCGTATGCAAATGGCGGTCGTCGAAGTTAAGGGGGAAAAAATTCAGCTCCTCTAGCGCATCTTCCAAGTGGTTGAGGGCGTAGTAGAGACGAGAAGCCACCCCCCCCAGGCTGCTGGGATTGGGAATGCGGCGAAAAATTTGCTGAGCTTGGGCCAACTTCTGACCGCACTCCTCCAGGTAAACAACAAAGGCATCCAGCAAATCGGGATCGAAGGGATCCGCCGCCAACGCATTCAACTGGGGTTTTAAGGAGGACAACAATGGCCCCAAAACCCGATTCAGGGGAGTATAGACCTGCCGAATCCAGACTTCGCGGGCAGTGGCCTCATGGCTAACCGTTTCCCTAGAGGATCCCGTCGGCTGGGGGCGAGATGAAGCACTCGGGGGTTGCAATTGGTGGTCATACTCGCGACGGGATTGCGGATCTTTGAGCACCGTATAGGCAGCATTGATCTGGCGGATGCGCTCGGAGGTGGCGCAGTCTTTTTTGGCCAGCAGACTGTCGGGATGATGGTGCTTGACCAAATGACGATAGGCACGTTTAATCTCAGCCGCCGTGGCCAGCGCCGAGACCCCCAAAATGTCGTAATGGGATCCCACCTCAGACCCACTGCCCATGATCCTGCTTTTTCCTGAAAAGAAACTCCCACATTGTACCTGGAGCCTAGAATGAAGGTGAGTTTTCCGGTGCTGCTCCATGTCTTCTTCCCCACAGGGATCCCCCAATCCCCTCAATGCGCTCTTGGGAGCCTCCATCGCCGCCGGCCTGGGCTACGGATTTTTTCAACTGCTGCTCTCGATGTTGGCTAAGTTGCCGCCAGTGGACTGGGAGGGCAGCTCTTTAGCACGTGGGATCAGCATTTTGGTGCGCTACCTGTTGGTGGGCTCGGTTTCCCTGATCACCTTCATGTTTGCCATGGTGGGGCTGGGGTTGGCGGCCTATGGTGTGCAGCTACTGGGAGAGCGGCTGAGGGACAGCTTGCGACGGGCGGGCTGAAGACAGCAGCGACAGGCGGAGCTGTGGTAGAGTAGGCAAATATAACGAATACGTTTCAGGAGTTCTCCGAGCATGTCTGCAGCAGTAGATATTGCTGATGCCACCTTCGAAACAGAGGTGCTAGGCAGCAGCATTCCGGTTCTGGTGGATTTTTGGGCTCCTTGGTGTGGCCCCTGCCGGATGGTGGCTCCTGTGGTGCAGGAAATTGCTGAGCAGTATGTCGGCAAAGTCAAGGTCGTGAAGATCAACACTGACGAGAACCCTCAAACCGCCAGTCAGTACGGGATTCGCAGCATTCCCACCCTGATGCTGTTCAAGGATGGCCAGAAAGTGGATGTCGTGGTGGGCGCCGTTCCCAAAGCTACTCTGACGACTATTTTGGAAAAACACTTCGACGCACCTGCCGAGGCCTAAAGCCGAAATCGGGACGATGGGCTCGGGTATGTCAGGATGTAACGTTTGGGTTCTAGGGCGGAACCTGGTTAATATTCTGCTTAGAGAACCCACTAAAGTAGACTACAGAGAACTCTGGATCCTAGTTTGACCGATTCCCTTTCCTCCCTCCTGCAAGAGATTCTTGCCGATGCCGAATTTTGTCTGAAGCAGTCGGGTTCTCATCCCAATCGCACGGCTTGGATACGCATTATCCAGTCTCTGCAGCGCATGGGATCCTTAGAGCTGAGTCGTTTGGATGCCAAGATCCTGGCGGCTACCCTAGAGGATCTGGAGCAGGGGTTTGCGGCCTTCCAAAACTACACCCACCAACGCAAGATCACCGTCTTCGGCTCAGCCCGCCTAGAGCCGGAGAGCCCTGAATATCGTCAGGCCCAGATGTTTGCCCACTGCATTAGCCAGCGGGGATTTATGGTCATGACCGGTGGTGGCGGCGGCATCATGGAAGCAGGCAATCTCGGTGCAGGCCTAGAAAACTCCTTCGGGCTGAACATCCAGCTCCCGTTTGAGCAAATGGCCAATCCGGTGATTGCCGCCAGTGATCGGGTGATTAACTTCAAGTATTTCTTTTCTCGCAAGCTCTTTTTTGTCAAAGAGACCGATGCGGTGGTGCTCTTCCCCGGTGGCTTTGGCACTCAGGATGAAGCTTTTGAATGCCTGACCCTGATGCAAACGGGCAAAACTAAGTTGATGCCTTTGATCCTGGTGGATAAAACGGGTGGGCGCTACTGGAAGGAATGGGATGAATACGTGCGAGAGCATCTGCTCAGTCGTGGATTGATCAGCCCAGAGGATCTGTATCTCTATACCCTCACAGACGATGTGGGGGATGCCTGTCAGCAAATCACCGACTTCTATCGCATTTTTCATAGCAACCGCTATGTGCGGGAACTGTTGGTGTTGCGGTTGAATACAAAACTCTCGGCCCAGGCTCTAGAAACCTTGAATGAAGAGTTTGCCGATATTCTCGACTCCGGCCAGATCCTGCAAACCCAAGCCCTCCCAGAAGAAGCCGAAGAAGATATCGCCCACCTGCCACGATTGGTGATGCACTTTAACCAGCGCAACTTCGGGCGATTGTGGCAAATGGTACGCCGCATCAATCGGCTCCACCCACAGCACCCTGAGCATCTGCAAATGCGCCCCAATCAAAAATAAGACTCACCCCGCACCTGCCAAGGGATCCCGATGGGCCAGCTCTTTGTGAAAATTTGTGGGATCACCCGCCCAGACCAAGCAGAAGCAATCGCGGCACTGGGGGTGAGTGCCCTTGGGTTTATTGCGGTGCCCAATACCCCCCGCTATTTGCCCCCATCGGCAATGGCTGGGTGGGTGGGATCCCTACCCGTTGTGAGGGTGGGAGTCTTTTTGGATCAAGAGCCCCACACCATCGCCACCTGGGTAGAAGTCACGGGCCTCACGGCTGTTCAGTTGCATGGGCAAGAATCCCCACAAGATTGCCACCGATTGGGAGAATTGCTCCCCGGGATCCCTCGCATCAAAGCGCTGCGCATTCGCCATCTTTCTGATCTGGAAAAGTCGGCGGCCTACGTGGGCTGTGTGGAAACCCTATTGCTGGATGCCTATCACCCCCAACGGGCGGGTGGCACCGGCCAAACCCTCAATTGGCAGGAACTCGCTCATGGATCCCTGCCGTTGCCCTGGCTCTTGGCGGGGGGATTAAACCCGGACAACATTGGCCTAGCCCTGAGCCAAGTGACCCCCAGTGGCATCGATCTCTCCAGTGGGGTAGAGTCCAAACCGGGAGACAAAGATCTGGGGAAAGTAGAGCGCCTACTCCAGCACATCCGTTCCCAGGGGTGGGCAGTGGCTGCCTCTCTGCCCCACCCAAAACTGTCGGGATCCCTATTGCAATGACCCTATTGCAATGAATCGAGCTCCAGGCCCGGCTCAAACATCTGTTCCTTCACTTCCCCGAACCGTCCCATCACCCCAAGATCGCGGTTATTGAAGGTCACTAGCACCCCGCCCGCATTGCCAGTACGCAACACGATCGATTGCTCTGCTTCCCAGTTCAGCTCCGCCCCCGGCTGCAACGTGGCCTCAAACACCGTCTGTCCGTCGGCAATCACCCGTAACCAGGAGGGGTGCTCCACCACCCGAATATCCAACCGCACCGGCTTTTGCCCGATTCCACCGGAGTAGGCTTCCAAAACCTCCGGGAATACCCCTTGGATGCGTGTCCATTGGTCGAGAGTAGGAAACAGTTGCCGGGTGGTCAGAGGTGGTTGCGTCGGAGGCAGAGAGACAGGGGAAGGGTTGGATTCCCCACGACCGATATTACCGATATTTTGCAGACCGATGACCCAGCGGCTGAAGGGATTGCCCGTACCCTCTAGCAGAGCGGATAACCCCCCCACCGCCAATACGATCAGCACGACATAAGCCGCCCAGAGGTGCAGCGGGCGCAGGGCAAAAGTAGGCCGGTCACTAGCGGTGGCAAGGGGCGCTGGGGGATGGGGTGCTTTGGTGAATAGAAGCGGAAAAGCTTGCCGAGAGAGGGTTTCGCCATCCAAGCCCAAATAGTCTGCATAGCGCTTCAAAAACCCTTGGGCGTAGACCGGCTCTGGCAACCGGCTCAAATCCGCCTGTTCCAGGGCCTGCAGATATTGTGTGCGAATGAAGGTATCGTTGGCTACTTCCGTCAACGTCAGACCTCTTGCCTCCCGTGTTTGCCGCAACAGGGATCCTAGGGCTTCCAAAGAGTATGCTGAATCTCGCATCGCTAGGCTACCTACAGAAGAAAGGGGGCCCTTGTGAAGATCATGCATCGTGTTCAGAGACATGACGAGACAAAAAAGAGGTGACCTAAAGAACAGCTGATCAGCGCCATGGGAACGGGGCGAGCAAAGCTTGAACCTGATGAGGCTCCAATTGACGAAACTGACCGGGCTTAAGGTTCCCCAACCGCAGCGAGCCGATGGCTTCTCGATGTAAAGTCAGCACCGGATGCCCGAGACGCTCTGCCACCCGCCGAATTTGCCGATTGCGCCCCTCGAACAAAACCACCTTCAGCCAGGAACCCTCAGGAGTGCTCCTTCTGTAAAAACTGGGGGCAGAGCTACGCTCCACCTCCGCTGGCAGGGTGGTATACCCCTCTAAGTCTACTCCGTCTCGCCAATATTGCAGGGTGGT
Source organism: Synechococcus sp. Nb3U1 (assembly GCF_021533835.1). NCBI lineage: Bacteria > Bacillati > Cyanobacteriota > Cyanophyceae > Synechococcales > Synechococcaceae > Synechococcus > Synechococcus sp. Nb3U1. The sequence continues at coordinate 262,106 of NZ_JAKFYQ010000003.1, forward strand.
CTGGCTGGGCTGCCCCTGAACCTGTACCCGATAGGTTTTGGGCAAATGGTAGCGCGGATGGGTCAATTTCAAAGTTAGGTTGCCATCATCACTCAGGAGCAGCGCCCCACTGCTGTCTGCATCCAATCGACCCACAGGATACAGGCGGATTTGGCTATGCCAAGGTTCGGGAAGTAAGTCCAGCACGGTCTTGCGTCCCAAGGGATCCGCACAGGTGGACAATACCCCCACTGGCTTGTGGAGGAGTAAAACATGGCGAACGGGATCCCGGGAAAAAGAGATCACCTGTCCGTCCACTTCGATGCGATCCCGATCGGGGTCAGCTTTGCAGCCCAGCTCCGTGACCACTTCCCCGTTGACCCGAATGCGACCGGCCACCATCCAGGCTTCCACTTGGCGACGGGAGGCCAATCCCTGCTGAGCTAACAGTTTCTGAAGCCGTTGTGGTTCTGCCATCGGCGTTTGGGCAGCGAAAGAAGGGGGAGCACTAAGCAGCAGAGCCCTCAGGGTTGGAGAGCAAATCGCCACCAGGACTGGGGGCCAATAGCAACATTTCCGGCTGTGACTCTGGCCCATCCCCTAAAAAAGAATAGCTGAGACCACAATCAAACTCTTCCGCCAGCCGACAGACTTCCTTAAGATCTCCCACCGACCAAATGCTCCAACTGCTGCGAATCTGGTCATCCACCCACACTTCCACACGATTGCCCTCGATGTGAATGATGCGCTTGGGGTTGGCTTCTGAAGGGCGGCCCATTGCCTTTGTGTCAGGAGATTCTTGCCCTAAGGCCCCCAGAGCGGTCATCAACTGCGGTAGAGCCAGTAAAAGGTGCTGAGCGGCTTGCTGCGGCTGCCCTTTTAAGCAGGAGACCAAAGCTTCCGCAACACTCTGATTGAGGGCCTGTAGAGCTTGCAGTGGGGTAGCACCTGCTAGAGAGGGATCCGGTTGTAGTGGACTTTGGACATCCATGAAAAGGCATGAACAGCTTCTTTAGAGCTTCTTAAGCCTAGCAAATCCAAAAACTTTTCGGTCACTAAACAGGCAAGAAATTCTCTCTAAAGTGTGAAAAAACCTTGCTTCTGAGGTATCTGCATGATTATCAAGCAAGGGTTCTCCTCGTCTATTCAGTTGGCAAGGTAGAGTCATTTCCCCTCATTGATCCATTTCCACTTCCTGCAAAGCAGGCTGACGCTTAGCGCAGATCTCCCGAAATTGGCGCAATTATTGGTTGCTCAACTCGTCTTCGTCGCCCCCTGTTGTGTTCTCAACTTCAGGTTGGGATCCCTCCGGGTTGGCCTCAGAGTCCCGTTTCAGTCGGCTAAGCAAAGACAAAACTCGGGCGCCCCGCTCCAAAGAGCGATCCTGCAAAAACACCAAGACCGGTACCCGACGCAGGCTAAGGCGATGGCCAATTTCCCGCCGCACGAAGGGAGTGGCGGCTTCTAGTCCCTGCATGGTTTGTTGCTGCGCCGTTTCATCCCCATAGATACTGACGAAGATGCGGGCGTTTTGTAGGTCATTGGACACCTCGACATCGACAACGCTGACCATGCCTGCCCCGACGCGGTCGTCTTTGATCTGCGATAGCAGGATTTGGCTGACCTCTCGCTTGATCAACTCCGCTACTCGCGCCACCCGTCGCCCTGTCGCCATTTTTGTATCCCTGAGTTACTATCGTCTGCAAACCTGCTCTGGCCCGCCGCCGATCCTCGCCAACTCGGCCACAGGAACAGTAGCGGATGCTACGAGCATCTCTTCCTTCCACCTTTATTCTGGTTCAATGTCCATCTTGCATTGAGTATGAATACCTAACGCCATCGATGGATGGGTGGAGACGTGATGATCAATACGCCAGAGGCGCTGCGGCGCTCCTTTGAGCAGTTCATGCTAAACGTGACGGAGCCGCTGGATCCGTTGATCTCCCTGAAGCTGACTCAACTTGTGGTGATGCTGGGGGATACGGCTTACGCGATGGGATATAGCGATGGCCAGCAAAAGCCGGATGATCGCTGTCGTCATTGTCCCAGCCGAGTGTTCGACAGTCTAGAGCTTTAATAGGGTTCTTTACAAAACGGCTCCTCTGCTGCTGGCGGAGCCTCAATTGCTGCCCTGACCCCACCTGGGGTTGAGTTGAAAGGATCTGGGGAAACCAGGCAAGATGGGATCCCATTCTTTGGCACCCCATGACGCCCCCTGTCCTGATTTGGCATCGTCGTGATCTGCGCGTGGAAGATAATGCCGCTCTGCATGAGGGGGCTCGGCACAGCCTGCAGGTGGTGCCCGTCTTCATTTTCGACCGGCAGATCCTGGAAAGAGCGGATACGGCACCAGCGCGGGTGGCGTTTTTGCTGGAAGCTTTACAGCGGCTGCAGGAGCGCTACAGCCAGTTAGGGCTCACCCTGGTTTGGCGGATGGGGGATCCCTTGGCGGAACTGCGGAACCTAGCGGCAGACCTTGGGGCTAAGGCGGTGTTTTGGAATGCGGATGTGGAGCCCTTTGCGCTGCAACGGGACAGTCGAGTACGGGCCGGGTTGGCGGAAGCCGGGATCCAGAGCTTTTCTGACCAGGATATGTTGCTGCACGGGCCGGGGGAAGTGTTGACCCAGGCGGGGGATCCCTACTCGGTGTTCACGCCCTTCTGGCGCAACTGGTCGAGCTTGCCCAAGCCGGCGCCCTACCCGATCCCCAAGGGGTTACAACCGATCCCCTCCCTCAGCTTTCAACCCCTACCGGCCCTGGCGGATTTGGGGTTTGTCTGTGAACAGCGGATCCCGGCGGCGGGGGAAGCAGCAGCCCAGGCGCTTCTGGAAAACTTTTGCGATAATCTGCGCATTTTGGATTACGAACGCTCCCGCAATTTCCCGGCTGAAGACGGCACTTCCCGGCTCAGCCCCCATCTGCGCTGGGGGACTGTGGGCATTCGTCAGGTGTGGCAGGCCACGCTGGAGGTGGAAGCAGAGGTGCGCAGCGAAGAAGCAGAAGCCAGTCTACAAACTTGGCGGCAGGAGTTGTGCTGGCGGGAGTTTTACAAGCATGTCTTGGCCCACTGGCCCCATGTGGAAACCGGCGCCTACCGCAAAGTCTTTGATGACCTGGAATGGGACAATCGGCGGGATAGGTTTCAAGCCTGGTGTGCCGGGCAGACGGGCTACCCAATCGTGGATGCGGCGATGCGCCAACTGAACGAGACCGGCTGGATGCACAACCGCTGCCGCATGATCGTGGCCAACTTTCTGACCAAAGATTTGCTGATTGACTGGCGCTGGGGGGAGCTGTATTTCATGCAAAAGCTGGTGGATGGGGATCTGGCGGCCAATAACGGCGGTTGGCAGTGGAGTGCCAGTGTCGGGACGGATCCCAAGCCTCTGCGCATCTTTAACCCCGCCACCCAAGCTGCTCGCTACGATCCCGAAGGGGAGTACATCCGTCGCTATGTGCCGGAACTGGCCGGGTTGGATACGCCCGCTTTGTTGTGGGTGGGCGATGACAAAAAGGGAGCCTGGGCTTTACGGGAACGGCGGGCCTGCCGCTATCCGGATCCGATCGTGGATCACAAGGTGCAGCAGCAGGAGTTCAAACGGCGTTATCAGGCGGTGCAACGTTGATCCCAAGCTGAGATCAAGTAGCTGAGGATGTCCTTTTGGGTTTGTCTGAAGGACTTCTGGAGAATGGCTGCCACTGCCGCCGCAGTTCTCCCAGCTTCTGCTGCCAACGCCGCAATTCTCCCGCTTCCAAGGGGATCCCGCCGAAGCGAATTTCCATGTAGCGCTGCAAGAAGTGGATAGCCAACTGAGCTTGCGGCAAATCGGAGTGGCACAGTTGCTCCACCCGTTGCTCTGGCCCCAGGTGCTCCGGGATCCCTACCGCTGTCGAGATATCCCGCAGTTGCAAATACAGCCTTGAAATCGCCTGTTGTCGTTGGCGTGGCTTGGGCCAAGCCGCAGGGCTCCAACGCATCAGGGCAAAGGCCATCCCCGGCAACAGGATCCCAACCATCCAGGTGGGCCATTGCGGAGGTGGATGCCACAGAGATCCCATCAACGTGCCATTGCCAGCCGTGGCCAACAGGATCCACCCCCCATCCCGCCAGCGCAGCGCCTGATAACGGCGTCGGTAGCCCCAATAGGCCGTGGCTCCGGCGATCAAGACTACACCTAGCACGGGTAGCCCATTTTGCTGCAACGTCTGCCAGAAGGCAGCCAGACCCCCCCGGAAGGCCGCACCCACATCTTCTCGGTCTTGGGAAACGGCGACGGTGCTGGCGATCTCCTGAATCTGCCGCCAGATCTGCTGCTGGGTAAATAGGTCGTACTGAATCACGTACTTAAACCAGCGGAAGCGCAGGCTGTCGTAGAAATCCTGAAGCGGATCCCACCAGGTTTCCCGCAAGCTGACATTGGCCTCGGGTGGCGTGGCATCGAAGGTGACCCACCCATAGGGGCCAAAGGGGATCTCCGTCCAGGAATGGGCATCGGCATTGCGCACCGCCAGATAATTCTCCTGGGCCACCCATCTCCCCCCTAAAAAGCCATTAACAGTACGGGCAGGGATGCCGACGCTGCGGGCCAACACTGTCAGAGCCGTGGCGAAGTATTCACAATGGCCCCGTCGATGGGTAAACAAAAAGGCATCCAGGGGCGGCTCAGCCCGTGGATCTGGTAGATCCAGAGAGTAGGCGTAGTTGTCCAGTAGATAATCCTTCAAGGCGGTCACTTTGCCCAGATCATCCGAGATCCCGCTGGTGATCTCTGCTGCCAACGCGGGAATACGCGGATCCAGATCCTCTGGCAACTGCAGATAGGCTGCTTGCTGAACAGGATCGAGAGCGCTCAACAAATCCGCATGACTGAGCTGTTGCAGGCGGGGGCCGAAACGGGTGGGGATCCGACTCAGAGCCCGGTAGAGATAGGGGATCTGTCTGGGCAACGAATGGCCAACATCCCCGGTTTCGCTCAAGCTCAGGCGGCGATTTTGCCGTTGCCATTCCTGACGCACCGTAGTGGCTCCACCCCGATCCAGCCACTCCACCTCCACGATCGGGGCCACCCCAAACACCGTGTTAGTGGCCAGCGGCTCCAGGTAGATCAACTGTTCCAAGGGGAAAAAGCTCAACCCCGCTGCCGTCGGGATCAGGCTAGAAGCGGAAAGATCAAACACCCCCGCTGCATTTAAGGGAATGGATGTGGATCTATCCAGCGTGCGCGACCAAGCCAGCCCGTCGTAGCGATCGAAGCTGATCCCCCGCCAGTAGAGGGTATCCACCTGGGGGGGCACCCCCGCCGGGAACTCCACCCGCATCACCACGGTGTTGTCGGTTTTGAGGGTGCCAAACCCACCCAGACTCACCTCTTCTGCAAACCCGGTGGTCATGACCGGCGAACGGGATTGTTGGCCCAAGATCCCTAAACTGACCCGCGGAAACAAGAAAAACAAAGCCACCGAGAGAACCACCGCCACCAAAGCCAGGGATCCGAGAAAGCCCAAAAAGTTGAGGTCGATGCCACGGGTTTGGCTGGCAGCCTGTGGGTGAACTTCGGTTTGCAAGCGCAAATGGTAGAGGGTGAGATTGACAAGCCCCACCCCCACATAGACCAAAAACAGCAACCCAAAACTGACATCCTCATTGAACAACGTGGCAATGGCCATCAACAGCAACGACAACACCGCCAACTGGATATGATCCGCCGCCCGTTCCCGCTGAAACAGCTTGGCCCCGGTGAGATAGAGCACCAACCCCAGCGCCCCATCGGAAGCCTGCACAATGCCAAACAGCACCAGCGCCGCCAAACTGAGCAGCACACTCACCGTCAGGGGCATCCACAGCGGGGCATAGCGAGCAAAGTCGAGCCGTGGCGGCTCCCAAAACCAACTGCAAACTCCAGCCGCCCAACAGAGGCCGATCACCAGCGGCGACAAAGCCTGATCCCCCAAACACAGGGCAATAAAGGCTATACCTACCAGCAGGTAAGCAAAGACTTTTTGAACAGAGTGCAGCGTCCAGGTCACATCGGCCCTCGCGGTCTACCTTCAGCATAGCTACAGCTCTTGTGCGGGTTTTCTACAACAATGCTTGTGTCCCTGACCCTAGAATCCCCCTCCCCAATCTTCTGGATCCCAAGAATTCACCCGGCAGGTGCTCTCTCCTGCGCAAGATGTCACCCAAGCCCAGCGTTAAAATCGTTAAGATTTCTTCATCCGCTCTGTCCTGGCGGGTTTTACCCTGGCGTTATGCCTACGGCACGCTGCGCGAAAAGGTGGTGAGATGTCCAGTCAGAACGAGATTCATGTGGTGGGGGCGCGGCAGCACAACCTTAAGGATGTGAACCTGCGGATCCCACGCAATCGCTTGGTGGTGTTCACGGGGGTCTCGGGATCCGGAAAATCCTCCCTAGCTTTCGATACCATCTTCGCGGAGGGGCAGCGGCGCTATGTGGAGTCCCTCAGCGCCTATGCACGGCAATTTTTAGGGCAACTGGACAAGCCGGATGTGGATCGCATCGAGGGGCTGAGCCCGGCCATTTCCATCGATCAAAAATCCACCAGCCATAACCCTCGCTCCACCGTCGGTACCGTCACCGAAATCTACGACTACCTGCGTCTGCTCTATGGCCGGGCCGGGATCCCCCACTGCCCCCACTGTGACCGGGGCATTGCTCCCCAAACAGTGGATCAGATTGTAGATCAGATCATGACCCTGCCGGATCGTACCCGCTTTCAGTTGCTCTCGCCGGTGGTGAAGGGAAAAAAGGGCACCCATGCCGGGTTGTTGCAAAGCCTTAGTCATCAGGGGTTTGTGCGGGTACGAGTGGATGGTCAAGTACGGGATCTGAGCGAGGAGATCACTCTAGCCAAGAACAAAGCCCATGACATTGAAATTGTGGTGGATCGGTTGGTGAAGGGGCCGGATCTGGCGGAGCGCTTGACGGATTCTCTAGCCACCTGTCTGCGGCAGTCGGAAGGGATCGCCGTGGTGGAACTGATGCCCCGGCAGGAAGAGCAGGAGCAGCTTTTGCAAAAAGTGGCGGAAGCAGCAGGGCAATACCTGAACGGCAAACCGACAGAGCTGATCTTCTCGGAAAAATTCGCCTGCCCGGAACACGGCTCGGTCATGGATGAGTTATCGCCGCGGTTATTTTCTTTTAACTCGCCGATTGGGGCCTGTCCCACCTGTCATGGCTTGGGGTTCGAACCTACCTTTGATCCCGATCTGGTGGTGCCGGATCCGAGGTTGCCCCTTTACGCCGCCATTGCCCCCTGGGCGGAACGGGATAACCCCTACTATCTGGCCCTGCTGGTAGGGGCGGCCAATGCCTTTGGTTTTGAAATCAGCACCCGCTGGTGTGAACTCACCCCCGAGCAGCAGCACATAGTTCTCTACGGCTCCGACCAGGAGATCTACATCGAAGCGGAATCCCAGTATCGAGCTGGCGGGAAAGGCTACTACCGCCGCTATGAAGGGGTGATCCCCCAGTTGCAGCGGCATTACCAGGAAACCACCTCGGAAACCTATCGACAAAAACTGGAAGCCTATCTTACCAACCGACCCTGTTCCGCCTGTCATGGATCCCGTCTCAAGCCCGAAGCCCTGGCGGTGCGCATTGGAGGTTACCGCATCACGGATCTCACAGAGATCTCCATCAGCGACTGCCTACACCGCCTGGAAACCCTGAAGCTCACTCCCCGGCAGGCGCAAATTGGCGAGTTGGTGTTGCGAGAGATCAAGGCCCGGTTGCAGTTTTTGGTGGATGTAGGCCTCGATTACCTGACGTTAGCCCGTCCGGCCATGACCCTGTCCGGCGGCGAAGCGCAACGGATCCGGCTGGCCACCCAAATCGGCTCCGGTTTGACGGGGGTGCTGTACGTGCTGGATGAACCCTCCATCGGCCTACACCAGCGGGATAACGAGCGCCTGTTAAACACTCTCTTCCGCCTACGGGACTTGGATAACACCCTGATCGTGGTGGAGCACGACGAAGAAACCATCCGCGCGGCGGATCACATCGTAGATATTGGCCCAGGGGCGGGTGTGCACGGCGGCGAAGTAGTGGTTCAAGGATCCCTGGCAGACATTATGGCTTCAGAACGCTCCATCACTGGGGCTTATTTGTCGGGGCGAGTGCAGATTCCTACCCCAGCGCAGCGACGAGCTGGCAAAGCAGTTTCTCTGAAGCTGACGGATGCCCACAAAAACAACCTCAAGCACATCGATGTAGAGATCCCTCTGGGTAAGTTGGTGTGTGTAACGGGAGTCTCCGGATCCGGCAAATCTACCCTGATCAACGAGCTGCTCTACCCTGCCCTGCAACACCATCTAGGCCAGAAGGTGCCCAAACCGGCGGAAATGGGAGAACTCAAGGGCATTGAACACATCGACAAAGTGATCGTTATCGATCAATCCCCAATTGGCCGTACCCCCCGTTCCAACCCCGCCACCTACACCGGCCTGTTCGACCCGATCCGGCAAACTTTCGCTCAAACCCTGGATGCCAAGGCCAAGGGCTATCAATCGGGGCATTTTTCCTTCAATGTCAAGGGAGGGCGCTGCGAAGCCTGCAAGGGCCAGGGGGTGAACGTCATTGAAATGAACTTTTTGCCGGATGTGTATGTTACCTGCGATGTGTGCGGGGGCACCCGCTACAGCCGCGAGACCCTGCAGGTGAAGTACAAGGGCAAAAACATTTCGGAAGTGCTAAACATGACTGTCGGAGAAGGGGTGGACTTTTTCAGTGCCTTGCCCCCAGCAGCGAAGATCCTCCAAACCCTGGCGGATGTAGGCCTGGACTACATCAAGCTGGGCCAACCGGCTCCCACCCTCTCCGGCGGGGAAGCGCAGCGGGTAAAACTGGCCTCGGAACTGGCCCGCCGCTCCACGGGCAAAACCCTCTATCTGCTGGATGAGCCTTCTACGGGCTTGTCTTTTTACGATGTGCACAAGCTCTTAAATGTGATGCAACGCTTGGTGGATACCGGCAACACGGTGCTGGTCATCGAGCACAATTTGGATATTCTGCGTTGTGCCGACTGGATGATCGACCTGGGGCCAGAAGGGGGTAACCGCGGTGGGCAGATCATCGCCGTGGGCACTCCAGAACAGGTGGCAGAACAGCCCGGATCCCATACGGGGCGATATCTACAGCAGGTGCTGCGACAACATCCTCCTGCTTCTGCTTGAGGAGTCAGGGGATACCGACCTAGCCCGCCCTTGATTTTTTCCAAGACCCTAGCTCACCGGAGCCTGCGCACACCCCTGATGTTTGCAGTGGTTTTTCTAGCAGAAAGGCCGGCTCACGTTGAAAACCAAAACCCTGCTTGGAGCAAGTCAGCAGAGAAGGCTAGAATCCCTTACTATATGGATGCTCTCCAGCCGCTCCCTTATCCGTACCGATCCAACATGTACACCATTTCCGAGTTTGATCGCCTGATCCAGTTTCTCCCGGTGGAGATCCGTCCTGAAGTTCAGATCGAGATCGGTACTCCCGACCAATCTCGGATTGTGCAGCCCCTGTGGCGCTTCCCCTGGCAAAAGTATTCTCGCTTCGCTATTGACCTCAGCCGCTGGCAGAAGTTGAGCAGCGACCAGCAGAAGATCTATTTTTTGCGCGAGGCGGTGATGGCCACTGAGCTGGCGCTTGGGGATAACTGGTCGGCGTTGCTGCTGTATCCGGCGTTGATCGGCGCGGGCAGTATGGGCATTTTGGTGGAGCTACAGATGGGGGACAACCTCGGCATTGGCTTGGCGGCAGGATTGGCGGCTTCGGCGGTGTTTTTGCTGCGCAAAGCGGAAAAAGGACAAAAACCTCAGGTGACTGCCGACGAGTTCACGGTGCGCTACGCCTCCCAGAATGGCTATACCTCCGAGCAAGCCGCTTCCATTTTGCTGAGCGCGCTGCAACAGGTGGCAGTAATGGAAGATCGGGTTAAAAACGACTATGACACCACGATGCGCCGCCGCAACCTGGAGTTTCTTGCTCAGCGGGGCCTGGGTACCGGGGCCTTAACCATCAACCCTAAGTACCGCAACAAAGGCCAAGGCTCTAATCCCAACCCCAATCCGTACCAACGCTGAAGCTCCGTTTCGGACAGATCAAGCCATGCGCAGCTCCCCTTGTACCTCCAGACGGGTATAGGGGCCGATGGAAAGAAACCGTTCCCCCAACATTTCAGCCGCTGCCGGTTGAATCCAGCCCATGCTCTGTAGCAGGTGTAGGGCTAGGGCATATTTGGCTCGTGCCGCTCCATCTTGCACTTTGATGGCCAAACCCATGCCTTCTCCAACCCGGCCAATACACTGGATCCCTTCCGCGCCGGACTTGCTGACCAGCTCCCCCTGGGTGGCTCGCATCAGCTCGGTATCGAAGCGCCCACTGCCAGCCACCATTTCTGGCTGATGGGTCATGGCCCGTGCTACTGATTCCAAATCCGCCCGCTCTCCGGCCGTCAGTTGGGCGAAGAGGGAAGCCATTTGGTTGAGTTGGAGCTGGTAGGTGGGCACACCGCAGTCATCCCGAGCACATAAAAACTCTTCTGAAGGCATTTGCAGCAGTTCCGCCAGCTTGGCCCGCACTAGGGCTTGTACTGGATGTTGCCGCTGAGCGTAGTCCTGCAAGGTCCAGTTTTGGGTGCGGCTGGCCATGAGCATGCCCGCATGTTTGCCGGAGCAGTTATGACAGAGGGGGCTGGGCTTCTCCGGTGGAGTGGGGCAGCTCAACAGTTCTGGGGCCAGATCGGCTCGCCACAGCATGCCGAACACCTGCCGCGCGTGGGCCATGGTGCCCTGATGGGATCCGCACATGATGGCAATATCTTTTTCGCTCAGACGATAGCGCTCTCGAATGCCGGTGGAGAGCATCGCCAGGGCTTGAAAGGGCTTGAGGGCGGAACGGGCGAAAACGGAGGTGGTGCTACTGCCGGCCATGGCTAGGGAGCGTCCACGGCTATCGGCCACAACGGCTTGGCAATGATGGATAGATTCGGTCAAGCCCTCCCGCAGCACATGGATCAACAGTTCGGGGGCGGCGGAACGATTCTCAAATGACATGAAATCCTAAGGAAGGGCTGATTGAGCCGGAAAACGAGGTGTGCACCATCCAAATCATACGCGAGGAGTTGCCGTGATCTTCCAGAATGGAACAGTCCCGTTTGGATCCCAAATCCTGGCCATGTCCTTATTCCCACTGGTGTTTTTGGTTTGCCACGGCAGCCGGGATCCCGATTATCAGCAGGCTTTGGCAGATTTATGGGCACGGGTACGGCAGCGGATCCCGTTTACGGTGGAGCTGGCTCAGCTAGAAGGGCAGCCTCTGAGCTTGGCAGAACAAATCCATCAGCGGTTGCAGGCTCGCCTGCCCCGGGGCGTGGGGTGGTCGCCCGGAAAGGTGGTGTTGCTGTCGTTGTTTATGGGGGAGGGATCCCATGTGGAGGAGGATTTACCCGCTGCTCTAGAGCAGGTACAGGCCCAATGGCCCCAGTTGAAGCTGCTGTTGACGCCGCCGATTGGCCAACATCCGGCCTTTATCGACCTCCTGGCCGCTCGGATTCGTACCGCTTCTGAACGGGCGGACGCTTGGATTGTGCTCGGTCATGGCAGTCGTTTGCCGGGGTTTGCCGCCCAGTTACAGGCCGGGATCCAACAATTGGAACAGCACTTGCCCGGAATCCCGGTGTATGGGGCCTTTGCCGCTCAACCTCCCAACCTAGAAGCCGCTGTGATTCATTGTCTGCGCCGCAGCCAACATCACCTGCGGGTACTGCCCTTTTTTTTGTTTCCGGGTGGGCTGCTACACACTCTCCAATCCCAGGCTCAACAACTGCAACGGGAATGGCCTCTGCTACAGATTCACGTGGAGCCGCCCCTCTGGCAAGATCCCCAAGTGATGGAAGCCATAATGGATACTCTCCAAACCGTTTGTCCGGCGCTAGAATAAGGCTTCTGTTGCCAGAACTTCCTCATCACAGCAGAACAGGTATTCTCCACAAGGTGCGGTGCGTTAGGATCCAGCGCACAAGGATTCAAAAAACCCTATGGGCAAGGTGTATTTGGTGGGGGCAGGGCCTGGGGATCCGGGGTTGCTGACGGTGAAGGGGAAAGCGCTGCTGGCCCACGCGGATGTGGTGATTTATGATGCCCTGGTGGGATCCCCGATTTTGGACTTGATCCCGCCTAGCGCCGAACGGGTCTATGCCGGCAAAAACTGCGGTGCCCACACGCTGCCACAGGAGCAAATTACAGCCCTGCTGATTGAAAAGGCCCAGACTGCCGCAGTGGTGGTTCGGCTGAAGGGCGGGGATCCCTTTGTGTTTGGGCGGGGGGGCGAAGAGATGTTGGCCCTGGTGCAAGCGGGGATTGCGGTGGAGGTGGTGCCGGGGATTACGGCAGGAATTGCAGCTAGTGCCTATGCCGGGATCCCCTTGACCCATCGGGACTTCAGCTCTTCAGTGGCTTTTGTCACCGGGCACGAAGCAGCGGGGAAATATCGTCCTGAGGTGAATTGGCGGGCTTTGGCAGGGGCGGTGGAAACGCTGGTGGTGTACATGGGCATGCACAATCTGAACCATATCGCAGCGGAACTGTTGGTGGGGGGCAAAGCTCCGGATACCCCCGTAGCCCTGATCCGCTGGGGCACGACTCCGCAGCAAGAAATTCATCTGGCCCGTTTGGATCAGTTGCAGAGGCAGCCTCCTGAGGTAGCTCCCCCGGCTGTGGTGGTGATTGGGGAAGTGGTTAATTTGGCCGCCGTTCTGCCCTCCTTCCTCCCTTTAGCCCCACAAGAACCCTGATGCACGCCTTCTTTCGTAAACTGGCTGCCCTCTTTTCCACCTACTACGCCTACATGCTGGAGTATCGGGCCGAGTTGATCCTCTGGGTGCTGGCGGGATCCCTGCCTTTGATCATGATGGGGGTGTGGAGCGAGGCGGCCCAATCGGGAGACTTTTCTCTCTCTTCGTTAGAGTTCATCCGCTACTTTTTGACGGTGTTCATCGTGCGGCAGTTCACCATCGTCTGGGTGATCTGGGAGTTTGAACGGGAGGTGGTGGAAGGTAAGCTATCGCCGCGCCTGTTACAACCGATGGATCCGATGTGGCACTACGTTGCTAGCCATGTGGTGGAACGCATAGCCCGCCTGCCCTTTACCCTACTTTTGATTGGCCTGTTTTTTGCGCTGTACCCACGCGCTTTCTGGATCCCGTCGCTGGCGCAGGTGGGGCTGGGATCCCTGGCGGTGCTGATGGCTTTTACGCTGCGTTTTTTAATGCAATATACTCTAGCACTGCTGGCCTTTTGGGTAGAACGGGTGACGGCGGTGGAGCAATTCCACTTTTTGGTGTATCTCTTTCTCTCGGGTGTGATCGCGCCGCTGGCGGTTTTCCCCCCGCTATTGCGGGAGATCGTCTCCTGGACTCCCTTCCCCTACCTGGTTCATTTTCCCGCCAGCCTTTGGGTGGAGATCCCAGTGGATATTGGGCGCAGCTTTGGAACTGGATTGGCCTGGATTGGCTTTTTTGGGGTTGTGAATCGCTGGCTGTGGCGAAAAGGTTTACAACAGTACTCGGGGATGGGCGCTTGAACGACCTAGAGCTGGATTTGGGGTATAAGATCTTTATCTAGATATCTTTTCGGTAGCTCCCCTCCACAGCCACTGTGGGCCCAGCAAGACAGCCTCGGATTCAGTCACTATCATGTGGCCAGGATCCATACCTGAGTCTTATCACGCTTAGCAGATAACATCCTCCCTTTTTCCGCGACAGCTTCCCCTTTGAGTCAGCAATGAAGCGTGTACTGGTCGTAGATGACGATCCCCTATCACTCAAGGTGCTGAGCCGCCACCTCACTCAGCATGGCTATCGGGTGTGCACGGGTGCTTCAGGTGTGGAGGGCTTGCGCCTGTTTGCCCAGGAGCAGCCGGATGTGGTGGTTTCGGATGTAGTGATGCCGGAAATGGACGGTTTTGAATTCTGTCGGCAACTGCGCCAGCAGCGGGGCGGCGAACTCGTCCCCTTTATTTTCCTCTCCTCACGGGGGGAGGTGGATGACCGGGTTCAGGGCTATGAGTGGGGGGCGGATGACTACATCATCAAACCTTTTGAGCCGCTGGAATTGGTGGCCAAAATCGAAGCACAAATTGAACGTTCCCGCCGCACCCAATCGGAAATTTTGCGCCTGATCCAACAGCAACCGCAGGCAAAACCGGAAGTGGTGGCCCCACGCCCGACTCCGGCTGAGCTACCCCTGACCGCTGCCGAAGAACGGGTGTTTCGGGAGGTGATTCGCGGCTCCACCAACAAGCAAATTGGCGAGAAACTGTTCATCAGCCCGCGCACGGTGCAAACCCACTTGACCAATATTTTGAGCAAGCTCTCTCTAGAAAACCGCTCGCAGTTGGTTCGTTTTGCCTATGAGCGGGGCTACAGTGCCGAAGAGGAACCGGCGGAGTAGGCCGGGAGTAGGCCGAGAATCGACTGAGCAGGGATCCCTTTCAGGCCAGATGCAGCTTCAAAACAGCCCGCGGCGCCTTCCGCACTCGACAGGGGATCCGCTCCTTGCCCAACCGGGTAAAGGCCTCATAGCGGTGACAGCCGGAAAATCCGTAATATTCCCCTTCCACCTCTAGAACCTCAATCGGTTCTTGCAGGCCAATTTCATCGATGGAAGCCATCAGCGCCTGCACCTTATCGGGATCCGTTTGACGCGGCAACGGACGACGAATTTGGGCAAGGGGAATTTCTCGAATCTGAGCCATGTTGGGCTTTCTCCTGAGCCAAGATCAGTTTCTTAATCATACTCGTTATGACTTTGACTTACAATTATTTGGGGATGGGGATGGATTCTCAGGTCAGGGCATGGCAGGATAACACCATTCGCAGTTGCACCCCTTCACCACCCCTTTGCTCAGGAGCCAACACGGTCATGTGGCAAGCCCTCAAAGCCCTATGGGGAAAGATCGCTGGTCAGGCCCCCCCAGTTCCCCCTACCTCCTCGACGCGCAAGCCTGTCCCTCCGCCATCCTCTCAACCCAAGCAGTCTCCTAGCAAAGATCTCTCCACCCGCGCTACGACACCCGTTCCACAACCTGCTCCCAAAGCGGCTACCTCCACCTCCGGTCGGGATCCCTTGTCGAAATTGGATGAAGTTGCCAGCAAACCCCCCACTGCCCCCAGTAAAGCTTGGGATGCCTTTGCCACTATTAGTACCGCTGCCGATACCCAGAAAGAAGAATCTTCTGGGTTGGAATCGGGTAAGCCTACTGAAGATACCACCGATGACTTTCTGCAAAGGCTCGTCGGCAAGCGCCCTGCCCCGACAGCAGAAACGGCCACACCCGAACCGGAGCCTGTAGCGGAAATCCTCGAACCGCAAGCGCCAGAGGATGAGGATAGATCCGCACCAGAATCTGTCTCTGAATCCCCTGATCCTGAGATCACTCTGAACATTTCTATCCCAACTGGGGGAGCTCCAAAAACAGCTTCAGAGTCTTCTGAGGCTGTGGTTATTCCCCCTGTTCAGCCAGCGGAAAACCCGGCCAACTCACAGGGCGAAGAGTTTCCCAAGGCTGTGCAGTCCCCCATCCATCCAGCTCGACCCACTCCTACGGCCGAGAGCATCAACAGCTTCGGGGCCAAAAGCGATATCGGATCTCGTATTTCTAGCATGGCCTCCTCCATCAGCAGCAGTCGGGCTGTGAGCTCCATTTCCATTGCCCGACTTCGCCAACCGGAATAAAGAGGGATCCCTCTAGCTTCAAAAAAACTCCAGACAAAAAAAGGCGCATCCCCATCTGGAGAACGCCTGTCTAACCATTGTCCAGACTCAAAGGAGAAAAGGAGTTCCCCTAGAGCAAAGTAGGATCCTTTGGGCCTTGGCATCCTCAACGGATGAAATTCAGCAGTTCCTTGGGTGAGGCCAGCAGGTCAATTGCCACAAAGAAAATCTGATTCTCCGGGTTCAGCAAAAATCGCCAAGCCACATTCATGCCGACATTGCCACCAAACCAGGGGGTCTGCACTTTTCCAGTCACCTTGATTTGGGTATAACCATCTTCGGCAGGCTCAGATACTCCCCGCTCCGGCAGGAGTTTTAAGTTCTGGCACTCTTCCCGGAAGAAGCGCAAAATTGCCTCGGTGCCAACAATCGGGCGTTGGAAAGGTGGCTGTAGGGCTCCATCTGGAGTGAACAGCTTGATCAGAGCCTCAAAATCATTGGCATTGAGGTTGTCCATGTAGTTCAGAATGGTGGGGTTGGTGATCCCTTCGATGGCAACCTTGGTGCGCTCTGACATGGATTTGGGAGGCGCCACGGGTTCACTGACGCGATTAAACTGGCCCAACTTGGCGGGGTCGTAGCCCATGTCCACTACTGCATTGCGCAAAATCGTGATCTGCTGGCCGGAATCAGCCGCTTGAATAGCTTGCAGCACAGCAGAAGCATTGGCGGAGAGGCGATACCCTTCCGGGATGGGAGCAACGATCCCTTCCTCCATCCACTTGCCCAACTGGTACCAGAACCCCAACTTGACGTTTGGCGACCAGATAGCATAAGTACGACAAATAGGAGTATCAGCGCGGTTGGCCAAGTCGCACATGGCCTGGGTTTGCTCCCGGAAGGACATTTTTCGGAACTCTTCAAGGGTGCGCTCGGCTAAGACCATGCTGGCTGCGCCAGGAGCAGCAATGGTGATGGTTTTGCCCATTTCCAGGTATGCAAACCAGATCAAGGCCAGTTGGTCTTCTGCACTGAGCTGGTTAAACCGGGCTATGGTTGCAGGGACAACATCCGCAGCAAGGGTCTCCGGAAAGATGGTGCGAGCGGTCTCTACGTTGTAAGGCATAGTTCTGTCCTATCGGTAAGGGGCTTCAAACGTTCAAGCTCCATTCCTCACCTTACCGTTAGTTACGAGAAATGTAAAAAAGTGTAAATCAACTGAGGGATCCCTATTCTCACATGCGGGCCAAAGCGGTGATTTTGGCCAGTTTGTCGCGGCTGAGGCCCTCGAGATCTCCTAAGTGCAGCCAGCCCTCCCGTAGCAACCCCGCGAACACAAAAATTAAGCTCGGGTAGCTATAGTCATACTTGCCGTCAATTTCGTGGCGACGGGCGCTGAGAAAGTCGTGCAGCCGCCAGAGATCTTCTAGGCGGGTGATGGAACCAGCCTTGGCCCGTACATCCTGAATCAGGGTGGAAGTTTCGCGGTGGTAGGCGTTCTTAAAGGCAGCTTGAGCAATTTGCTGTTCGGTGGTTGACCAATCGTGCGCGTTCATGAGCGATGCAAAGGCATAGTTTATTAAAAAGGATTTACATAGATTAACATCGATTCATATTCTAATTCCAGGGTTCCCCTTTAAGGGTTCTCCCCGGCAGCCCGTTTTTGCAAAGTGAGCAACAAAGCCTGCCATTCCACGGGATCCCGGTAGACCGAGAGCAGATCCTCCATCAAGCCCGCATCTTCTTCGATGTCCTGTCTGGCCCAGGCGGAAGGCGTAGTCCCAAAGTCTCGCTGTACAGTTTTGGGATCCCTGCGGGTTTCGCGATCCAAGGTTTTCACCCGGATACGTCGCAGCAGATAGATCGCCTCATCCAAAAGTGCCTGTAGGGGTTTACCCTCTTCTGCAGCAATGGCTTGCAATTGGTCAAGAGGTGAGAGGGACTGCGTTTCCATTCTGATCTCCAAAGGATCCCCACGCCAGGATCATACCCAGTTCCAGGGGGCAACCTGCGGGTCATTTCTGGCATACAACTCTTGGATTTGTCTGTGATATGTTGTGGCCCCAGAGGCATTCAGGCCGGATCCTTGCGACAAACTTGTTACACAAACTTGTTACAAAAGAGCCAGGGGCCGTTCTCCGACCCAAAGCTACAAGTTTCTATTCCTTTTGTATGGATCCTTATCTGAAATCTCCAGCCCTGCTCGGTTTTGCTTTGGATGCTATGTCTGAGCCGATCCCTCCTCGTCGCCGTGCCCTAGAGCACCTTCTGAACCGACTAGGGTTCAAGGATTCTGCTTTGCTAGAGCAACTGCGCTGGGATCTGCTGGATCAAGCTCTCATTCACCCTTCTCTGGATAGCCAGCGAAACAATGATCGTCTGGAGTTGTTGGGGGATTCTGTCCTACGGATTTTGGCCACTGAATTCTTGTTTGAGTCTTACCCGGAGTTGTCGGTGGGAGAGTTGACCGCTATTCGCTCCGATTTGATTAGCGACGCTCATTTGTCAGAACTGGCGGATCTACATGGCTTAGAGCACTACCTGGAGTTAGGCTCTAGCTCCCAAAAAGATCTAGCCGGGCGGGATCGCCGATTGGCGGATGCCTTCGAGGCGCTATTGGGATCCTTTTACCTCAGTTGGGGTATCTATACCCTGCCTAGCCTCCATCCCTGGTTGGATCCCTATTTACGCCAGCGCGTGGAGCAGTGGTTTCAAGATCCGACCCGGCGCAACCCGAAAGCGGCTTTACAGGAACTCACCCAACGCCTTTGGGGTGACCTGCCAGAATATCGCCTAGTGGCTGCGGAAGACCATCCACCCCATTTCACCATGGAGGTTTGGGGACATGGGCAATGCTGGGGTCGAGGTGAGGGCCGCTCGAAAAAGGCTGCTGAAATGGCTGCTGCTGCTGAAGCCTACGGACACTTGCAGTCGGAGGAAGCATGAGGCGCACAAAAGCAGAGAACCTGCGTTATGAACTGGCCAGTTGGTTGTTTTTGGTGGGGAGCAGCCTGTTTGGGGTGAGCGAGTTGATGAACCTAGGGGCGGATATGAAGGTCATCCAAACTCTGCTGGGGGTGGTGGCCAGTTTGCTGTTTACGCTAGGCAGTGGGCTATTTGTGCTCGATGCGCGGCAGCGCTGAGTCATCAGGGTTGCTCTCCAACTGAGCCAAGTACTGGTGGATCAGAGTCAGAATCTTCAGAATTTATAGACCCACTGGCCGGACATCACACATGAAGGGTTCATGAAGGGTTCATGTCTTCTGAGCGGGAAGACCGGGCATCAGGGCCAGATCGTTCCTCATCAGACCCAACGGAGCGGGGGCGAACAGAAGACTCCGGCTCGCTGACACGATCGGTCAGGGGAATGGCTTGCCGAGTGACCGAAAAAGAACGGTTGGTCGCTGGGGATGGGGATCCCAGTCTGGGGTTGCTGATGGAGTTAACATTGGCGGAAGTCTCGCTGGAAAACGTTCGCCAAGCCGCCCGTACCCCTGCCCAAACGCTACGGGCATTGACTTGGGCTCCACGGGCTTGAGTGCGTGCCCCTTCGATGGAGCGGTTTACCTGCTTCACCACCTGCCCGGCTCCTTTCACCCCTTCATCGAGGCTATCGGCAATCTCGCTCACCTCTAGGCTGGTCAGGCGCAGGGCCTCAAGGGTCGGGGGCAATTCCCGCAGCAGTGTGTCAAAAAAACGCTCCACACTTTGGGCAGCTCGACCCAGTTGGATAACGGCAGGCAGCAGAGTAATCACCACCGCCAAAATGCCCACCGCCACCAGACCTACCGAGAGGCCCAGCCAAAATACCGGATCGGTCATCGCGCTTCTTCCTCCCGATCCTGCCTTTCTAAGTCCACTTCATCCACAGCTAAGGTGCGCAGGTTTTGGGCTTGAGTGAGTTCTTGCCGCTTTTGCACCATTGCTTCTTTGCCCACGGCCACCGCCTGTTGCAGTCGCAACAACGCTTCATCCAAACTTTTTTGGGCAGAGTCGAGCAGCTTTTCTGACTGGTACTGCAAGCTGCTGGTCACATCCTCTGCCACCTCTGGCAGCGCCTCTGCCGATTTCTTGAGCAGTCGCCGCGTTTCCCGTCCGCTGCGGGGGGCCAAGAGCAAGCCAATGGCAGTTCCTACAGCTGTGCCCAACAACAGCCCACCGATAAATGCACCAGTACGGTTTTCAGCCATGCCTTCCCAGAGTTGAATTGGATACGGGTGGCCCCGAAACCAGACTACCTCAGATCCCTGCCAATCTTCTGCTGCCCGCTTCTAGAGAATCCGCAGCGGATCCACATCCAGGCTGATTCGGATCCCTTGGGGGGGATGGCCAATCGCTTTGTGAAGCTGCGCACCGATGGCTTGGCGATCCCAAACGCGCTCGGGAGTCTGCTTCAGCAAAATCTGCCAACGATAGCGCCCACTAACTCGCTCCACCTGGGCTGGCCCCGGCCCCAATACCTCCGCTGGGATCCCCTGCAGACGTTCGGCCACCTGAGTACAGTAGTGCTCCAGAGCCTCCAGGCGGGTGCTGCTCAGGCGCATTAAAATCAGGGCTCGATAAGGAGGATAGCCCCCTTCCTGCCGCTGCTTCAGTTCTGCCCGCAAAAAGCCCTCGTAATCCTGGGCCAGCACCGCCGCCAAAATTGGGTGCTCCGGCAAGTAAGTTTGGATGATCGCCTGTCCGGGCAGGGATCCCCGCCCCGCCCGCCCCGCCACCTGGGTGAGCAGTTGAAAGCTGCGCTCGCCGGCCCGATAGTCCGCCTGATGCAGCAGGCCATCGGCAGCTATCACCCCCACCAAGGTCACCTGCGGAATGTCCAAACCTTTGGTGAGCATTTGGGTGCCCACTAGCACCTGCGCCGCGCCGCGCCGGAACTGCTCCAACAAATCCCGGTGGGATCCCTTGCGACGGGTGGCATCGCTGTCGTAGCGCAACACCGAGAGATCCGGCCAACACTGCTGCAACACCTCCACCACTTTTTGGGTGCCACTACCGAAGTGCTTCAGATAGGGGGATCCACACTCCGGACACTGCTGGGGATGGGGCCGACGATCGCCGCAATAGTGGCAGCGCAGATCTTGCCCGAGCTGGTGGAAGGTCAGAGAAACATCGCAATGCTGACAGGTGAGGGCTACCCCACAACTGCGACAGAGCACGAAGGTACTGTGGCCTCGCCTTGGCACAAACAGAATCGCCTGTTCTTTTTTATCCAGGACTTGCTGCAAAGCCTGATGTAGACGACGGCTGAGGACGGTACGATTCCCCGCCGCCAGCTCTTGGCGCATATCCACCAGTTCCAGTTGCGGGAGGGTGGCCGGGATCCCCTGTTGCGGGATACGCTCTGGCAAGGGGAGGCGGATCCACCGCTGGGGAGCCTGTAGATGGGCAGCATAGGTTTCCACCGCAGGGGTAGCGCTGCCCAACACCAATGGACAACCCGCCAACTCAGCCCGCCACTCGGCCACCTGACGGGCGTGGTAGCAGGGCTGTGGTTGCTCCTGCTTGAAGCTATCGTCGTGCTCTTCATCCAAAACAATCAGGCCCAGCTTCGAGAGAGGGACAAATACCGCCGAGCGGGTGCCGATCACCACCTGAGGTTCAGGGCTGAGCATCTGCCGCCAGGTGTCGTAGCGTTCCCCCTCCGATAGCCCGCTGTGATAGGCCCAGACCCGAGCTCCCAAGCGCGCCCGAAACCGATCCATCAGTTGGGGGGTAAGGCCGATCTCAGGCACCAATACCAACGCTGATAGGCCTTTTTGCAACAGTTGGGCGATGACTTGCAGGTAGACCTCCGTCTTGCCGGATCCCGTCACCCCATGCAGGAGAAACGGCTGCACTTGTCCCAATGCCGCGAGGATCGACTCTACCGCTTTGGTTTGGGCCGCCGTCAGGGGTTTAGGCTGATCCTCCTCTGAGCACAGGGAAGCGCTCTCCCCCAGCCGCAGCAGAGGCCGTTCGTAAATGTGAATGCGGCCTTTGCGGGCCAGCCCTTGCAATACGGCGCGGCTCACCCCTGCTTTTGAAGCCCATTCCGTCAGCAGCAGTTCCCCACCCCCCTGCTGCAGACAATGCAGCGCTTTTTGTTGCGGAGGGCTCAATCCGTCTAGGGAAGGATCCGCCAGACTGGCCGCCTGCTGAGTTTTGAGTTTTCCACCCCCACTCTCCTGCCAGCGGCTTTCCACCCAACCCTGGTGCTGTAATTCCCGTAGGGCGACTGCGGCATTGGGCACCTGTTGTTGTAGGTAGCGCCAAGAGAGATCCCCACCCCGAGCACGCAGAACCTCCAGCAGTTTCTGAGCCGCAGCAGAACATTGGCCGGGATCCCGGCTAGCTGTGGCCAGTAACCGGATGCGGCGCTGGGAACGATTCAGCAACCCCGGCGGCAGAACAGTGCGCACCACCTGGGGCAGGGGGGTGAGGTAGTAGTTTGCCACCTGCTGCAACAGCGGCCAAAACTCGCTGGGTAGGATCCCTTTGGCCACTACCGCCTCGATGTCTCGAATGGACTGAGGATCCACCCCTTCGGGTAGATCAGAGCGCCAGCCCAAAGCCACGGCCCCCGCCGTTTGCTGACCAAAGGGCACGCTGAGCAAATCGCCCGCTTGGGGATCCCATTCTTCCGGCACGCGGTAGGTAAAACAGCCTCCTAGATGGGGATGATCCACCCACACCTCAAGCCAGCGGGGAGGCACCTGTTGCAGCACGGGATCCCTCACGGACGGGGCAAAAACCTCGGCAAGTCTACCGCCTTTTTGTTCACCCGCGCCGGTAGAGGCCGTGGTAGAGGCTGGATAGAAGGCTTGACAGGGGTAGGAGTTTTGGTTGTCGGCTCGGGGGGCATCTCCTGTCCCTTTCGCTCCAGAGCAGCCTTCAAGCTGAGGATATGCATCTGTTGCTCATCATATTTGTCTTTCAAGCCCCGGTTTTCTTCGTAGAGGGCGGCGCGTTCTGCCTGTAGGAGCCTCAGTTGCTCCTCCCGTTTCTCCGCCTGAGCTTGCAGTGCTTCGGTCTGTTCCTGTAAATGGGCGATGGTGGTTTGAGCAGCACGCAACTCCGGTTGCCAGTCCGGTTGGGCAGCGAGTTGGGCCAAAGCTGCTTGTAGCTGCTGCTGAACCTGGGTGTACTGTTCCTGCAGATGTTGGTGCGCCTGCTGCCAGTGGGTTACCTCTGCTTGAGCTTGGGATAGGGCCGCTTGCAACTCCTCAGCCTGGACTTGCCAGTATTGCTGTAGATGCTGCTGTTCCAGGGATCCCTGGCGCAGTTGTTCTTGACTGGCTTGGAGAGCGACCACTTGAGCTTGTACCGTCTCTAGGGCTGCTTCTAATTCCTGACGTTGCTCTTGCCAACGTTGCTCAGCTTCTGCTTCGGTTTCCGCATAGCCTGCCAGCCGCGCCTCCAGGTGTTCCCGTTGTTCCTGCCAGGCGGCCTGTTGGTCGCTGTGGAGAGCCCGCAAACTGCTGAGCTCGGTTTGGGTTTCGGAAATTTGCGTCCGGGCTAGAGAGAGTTCCGCCTTAAAGCGCTGCAACATGTCCACCCGTTTTTCCGCCAAATCCTGTGCTTCTAGGAGGGAGGCTTGTAACTCCTGTTGGCGATGTTCCCACTGGCGACGCTCCTGGGCATGGGCTAGCTGCAACTGCTCGATCTGTTCTTGTAGGGCTTCAATATCCTGCCGTTGACGGTCATTCAGCCGCTGACGGGCCGCGATCTGGGCCTCTCGATCCGCCACTTGCACAGCCTGATCCGCTAAAGCCTGTTGCGCCTGTTGCAGAGTCCGCTCCTGCTCCTGTAACCGCTGTTGCTGTTCAGCCACTTGCTGCCGCAGGGCTTGATGCTCTGCCTCCCGGCTGGGATCAGGCGTGGGCTGAGCCTTCAATTGCAGCAGTTCTAGCTGTTGCTGCTGTTTGCGCGCCTGCAGTTCGGTTTGGGCCAGTTGAGTGCGCAAGGCCTGCACCTGGGCTTGCAGTTGCTCCTGAAGGGTCTGCCGTTCCTGCAGTTCGGCCTCGGCTTTGAGCAGGCGGGCTTCTAGCTGTTGTCGCTGTCTCAGGGCTTGGTGGTGCTCTGCGCCGAGATCCCGCTCTGGGGGCAAGCCATCGACGGGCGGGATTGGATCCAAATCACCTGAGGGAGAGACATGCATAGGTTGAAGAGAAGATGAAGAGTCAGACAATAAAGTTCCTTGCAGTATAGAGAGATTTTTCAGGGGACTCAAGCGAGGAGAATTCCCCTGTAAAGATCCCTTCTCTGTGGGCGTTTTTGAACCTATTTCTTCCCCTTGAGCCGGTTCCAAATCGGGGAGTTGCCCATCTGCTGAAGTCGTTTTGCTTGTTCGTCTGGGGGCGCGAGTCCGGCGAGAGGATGCTTCCCCACGTTTAGGAGTGGACTCTGGCCCGTTGTTGCCTCGAGAACCTGCCACAATTGCCCCCTATCATCACCAACAACACTCACCCAATACACCCAGGATGGTTCGCACCATCTTAATCGGTTGCATTCAAAAGCGTCTCCGCCCCAATTGTAGGAGGGCTTTGGCAAAGCTTTAGAGGTCTGTTGAGGAGTATGACGAGCGGATCACCACAGCAACAGCCGTCCAGAGCAGAACGGGGGCCTGTGGAAAACCGTCTTACCTTTGTCCCTCACTTTGCGATACTGCTAAAGGTGATGTTAAGAACTACAACATTATGGTGATGCAGGATGTGGCAAAGGCTCGAGTTCAACTGCACCCACAGCACCGGCCCCGACAGGGATCCCGTTTAGCCTGTTCCACCCCTTGGAGCCTGCTATTTGGTTTGGTTAGCATAGCCCCTGCCTTGGCTCAACCAGATCCTTCTGCAACATCGTCCAACCCAGCTGCCAGCCCTGCCGCCTTTACCCTGCCGGATAGCCGCGAAATCGTCACCCCCCCCCTGCCCCCCTCCTTATCCGTACCCCCTGACGCCGCCCTCCCTGCTGCCCCGGTTCTGGAGGGATCCCTGACGGCAGAAGAATTGGTGGTACCGCAATCTCCCCTGGAAGTGCGGATTGAGCGCACCGAAGGTTTGTCTTTACAAGAGGCCCTGGATATCGCCATCGCCCAAAACCCCGCCATTCAACAGGCAGAATTGGCTGTACAACGAGCGGAGGCGGGAATTGCCCAAGCAGAGGCTGCCTATACCCCCACCCTCTCCAGTAGTGCCAACTACCAATACAGCGATGCCCCTTCCCCGGGGGGTGGGCCCAGCCGCGAATCCCACTCCCTCTCGGCGAGCGTGGTGCGGGTGGAGTACACCGCCTTTGACAGTGGCTTGCGGGATCAAAACCTGAAGCTAGCCCAAGAAGCGCTGCGTATTGCCCAGTTGCAACTGCAGCAAACCCTGCAGACAATAAAACAAAGTGTGGCCAATGCCTACTACGATTTACAAAGCTCCGATGCCAGGGTTGCCATCAGCCAAGCTGCCATCGAAAGCTCTGAAGCCACCCTCCGCGATGCCCAAGCCCGAGAACGAGCCGGACTGGGTACCCGCTTCGAGATCCTGCAAGCAGAGACAGAGGTGGCCAACAACCGACAAACCCTGCTGGCGGCCCAAAACACCCAACAACTGAACCGTCGCCGCTTGGCCGAATTGCTCAACTTTCCTAACCCCACCGATGTGGTGGCCAGTGACCGCGTTGAACCGATGGGGGAATGGGATTTGAGTCTAGAAGAAACAATTGTGGCTGCCTTTGCCCAACGGCAGGAATTGGAGATTCAACGGCAACAACTGGAACAAGCCCAAAGCCGTGTACGCTTGGCGCAAGCCAGCAATGGCCCGCGTATTGGCCTGTTTGCCACCCTCGACGCTGCCAACGATTTCAACGCCAGCCGCGACAGTTTCGATGTTGGCTATTCGGCAGGGGCCAATTTCAGCTTTACTTGGTTTGATGGGGGAGAGGCGGAGGCCCAAGCCCGCCAAGCCCAGATTGATGGGCAAGTGGCCGTGAGCAATTTTGTCGGATCCCGCAATGAAATCCAACGGGGGGTAGAAGAAGCCTTTCTCACCCTCAGCTCCAGCCGCGAACAGATCGATTCGGCCAAGGTGGCTATTGCCTCGGCAGAAGAAAGCCTGCGCCTAGCTCGGTTGCGCGTGCAAGCGGGGGTGGGCACCCAAACGGAGGTGATCAACGCCGAGACCGCCCTCACCACCGCTCGCGGCAACCTTTCCAACGCCGTTATTGCCTACAACCGTGCCCTTGTCCAACTGCGGCGGGCCATCGGTACCCTTTGACGGCGACTTAATTGGAGGCTTGACTGAGGTGTTTCTGCAGCCAGGTGCGCAACTGGATCACTGTCAGTCGTGGTGAGGGTTGCGGTAGAGGTTGCTCGGGATCCCCTGCCAGGCTAAGCACCGGAATGGCCAACTGATAGCGTTCCCACCAAGTGGAATTAGTGGTAATGTCGCGGATTTCCAGAGAGGGGATCTCGGGGATTTGCCGCAACTTGTCTGCCAAGCCTTCACAAAGGTGGCAGCCGGGTTTGCTATAGAGAATCAGGGGCGGCCAAGAGGGAGACATGGCTTGCCCTCAACGGGTGACCGCACAGGCCAGGCGACGATGTTGCAGGGAGGGCATCTGCCGCCGCACCGACTGAAGGCGTTCTGGGTCAATTGCGGCGATCGCCGCCCCCGGTTTTTCCCCGCCCGCATCCGCCAAGATCGCCCCCCAGGGATCCAAAATCATGGCATGGCCATGACATTGTCGCCGTTCGTAGTGGTTGCCCACTTGGGCAGGAGCGATCACATAGCAGGTATTCTCGATGGCCCGACATTGCAGCAAAATTTGCCAATGATCTCGCCCGGTGTAGGCGGTAAAGGCCGCTGGGATGAGCAAAATCTGGGCTCCTCGATCCACCAAGGAGCGGTACAGCTCGGGGAAACGCACGTCATAACAGACCGATAAACCGAGGTTCCCCAGAGGCTCTTGCTCGCAGGTCACCAGTTCATCTCCACTCACCACCGTGCTGGATTCGCGATAAGTGTTGCCATCGGGCAAATTGACATCAAACAGATGGATTTTGCGATAGCGGGCCAGTTCTCTGCCATCGGGGTCATAGAGGGCGGCGGTGTTGTAGACCCTGCCCTGGCGATCCGGTACAGGATACCCTCCACCCAAAACAAACACCTGATAGCGCTGGGCCATTTTGCCCAAAAAGGCTTCGGCCCGCTCCGAAATCTCTTGGGCGAGGCGGGTTTTCTCCGCTTCTGGCCCCATAAAGGCGAAGTTTTCCGGCAGTGTCACCAGCTCACAGCCCTGTCGCACCGCAAAATCGATCCACTCTTCCGCTTGCTGCAAATTGCTGGCCAGATCGGGAATGCTGGTCATCTGGATGGCGGCTGCCAGGTAGGGACGCATAGAGAAAACTCCGGAGGATGCTGAGGTGGGATCCCGAGGATCCTAAGAGGCTTAACCAGAGGCTTAACCGACCAAATGCCACCAGCCAAAGGTTGGGCCCACGAATCGTACTACGACCCAAAAGATGGCCAGCAGAATGATGCCCGCCCAGGCTCCACGGGTTGTCCAATCGTAGATCGTGCGCGCTTGCCCTTTGGTGAGGGGAATATCCTTGAGTTGGGGAAATACCAGTTCTTGATCAGGATCCTGGGGATCGCGGTTTTTGCGGCGCTTAGCTTCGCCCATAGGGTTGCCTCCACGTTGCCTACTGCATTGCCAGGGTGGCGACTCCTATCTTAATCGCAAGGGATCCCGAACCTGAGCGCGGGCTGCCAGTAGCGCCTGCAAAGCTTCGGGATCCGACTCCCCCACCTGAAAGACAAACGATCCGCTCACCGGATGGGAATCTGCAGAAATAGCCTGCCAACTGACGATGTAAATCCCCTCCGGGATCTCTTCCGACAAATCCGCCTGTGGCCCATCGCCCGTAGTCAGCAGGTTCTCCAGTTCCAGCGCTTGTCCGGTGGTATCCAAAACCTGCAACTGAGTGATTTGCACTGACTCATTGAACTGCAGCCGCACCTGTGCTGGAGCCTCCTGTAACACTGCCCCATCCGGTGGGAATGTGGAGAGCAAACTGGCATGGGCAAAACTGGGTTGGATCCCTATCAGCCACAGCAACAGACAGAGGATCCCGCTCGCACCAGGGAGACGGAGTCTTTTCAGGACGGACTTGGAGAAATAGGACAAATAGGACATAGTGACCCGGGATGCCTATCCAACTCAGTGGATCTGGTTACGGGGACTGATCTGCTAGAGCCTTTCAAAAGTTTCGCCCAGCTCTGTCCAGTTTCGGATCCTAGGGGTTGGAGTGCCCGTGGGAGTGGTCGTGACTGTGACCATGGCCATGGGAGGATTGATCTCCTGTAAGCTTCAACAGAGGGGCCGGTTTCGGCAGCGCATGGGGATCCTCACCGGGTTGAGCCACCTGGATGTCAAGCCCCGGATGTCGGAGAGCCCGGATACTATGGGGGCAGGATCCCAATCGAGTCCATGAGCGGTCTACCCCCTGATACGATCAACTTGGTGCGCCAAAAGGCTGACCTCGCTGAGGTGGTAGCCGAAAAGGTGGTGCTGCGTAAGCAGGGTAAGAACTTTGTCGGGCTTTGCCCCTTCCACAACGACCGTAAGCCCAGTTTTCAGGTCAGCCCCAGCAAACAGATCTACAAATGTTTCTCCTGCGGTGCTGGGGGGGATGTGCTGCGTTTTGTCAGCCAGATGGAGCACCTCTCCTTTGCTGAGGCGGTGCGTAAGCTGGCCCAGCGCTATCATGTACACCTTCCTGAGGGATCCCTGCAACAGCGACAAGTCTATGAACGTAAGCTCTCTCACCAAGAAAAGCTGCTGGACATTTTGGCCATGGCCGCCGATTTTTATCAGCATGCCCTCAGATCCAGCTTGGGATCCGCTGCCCGCCGCTACCTACAAAACCGCCAACTCAGCGAAGTCACCCTGCAAAAATTTCAGGTTGGCTTTGCCCCTCCTGGCTGGCAGTCCCTTTATGAGTATTTGGTCAATCAAAAACGCCAACCGGTTCATCTTTTAGAAGAAGCAGGATTGTTGGTGGCCCGCCAACAGGGATCCGGCCATTACGATCGCTTTCGTCACCGGATTATGCTGCCCATCTTTGATTTACAAGGGCGGGTGATTGGTTTTGCAGGCAGAGCACTTGGAGAGGAACAGCCCAAATATCTCAATTCCCCAGAAACAGAACTGTTTAGTAAAAGCCAGGTGGTGTATGGCCTCAATTTTGCCCGTGATGCCATTGTTAAAGCCGATCAAGTGTTGATTGTTGAAGGCTATTTCGATGTCATAGCCCTGCATCAAGCTGGGATCCCTCAAGCTGTTGCCGCCATGGGTACGGCCCTCACCTCACAACAGATAAAAACCCTCCTGCGCTATACTGAATCAAAGCGATTAATTTTTAATTTTGATGGGGATCGGGCTGGGCTAAAAGCAGCTGAGCGAGCAATTGAGGCAATCGAAGAGCAGGCGCGGCGTGGCGAAGTGGAACTGCGCATTCTCACCATTCCCGACGGCAAAGATGCCGACGAATTTCTGCGGGATCATCCGGTTGGTGAGTTTCAAGCTCTGCTAAATCAAGCTCCCCTTTGGCTGGATTGGCAGATCGAACAGGTGCTCTCCGGTCGGGATCTTAGCCGGGCTAGCGATTTTCAACAAGCCCATCAAGCCTTTGTCCAATTGCTCGCCGGTTTGGGTGGACAATGGCGCTCTTTATATTTGCACAAAGTGGCGGAATTACTCAGCCGGGGCAATGGCCGCCTTAGTCGGGATTTGGAAGAAGAACTACGCCGAGGAGTACGGCAATATCGCTGGGCCAAACCGGAGCAACTTTCTCCGGCTAAGGGATCCAAGTTGTTGCAATCGGAATCCCATTTGCTACAGATTTTTCTGCATTTTTGTGAGTACCGCCGCGAAATTCGTGAGGCTTTGTTGGAGCGAGAACTGCAATTTAGCTTTCGTCCCCACCGGGATCTGTGGCAGCGGATTTTGGAGCTGGTGTATGGGCAACCAGAATTAGAAACCCAAGAAGAAGCTCTGCTCACGGCCTTGCGTACCATTTGTGCCCATGATGAACAACTGAACGAGCGGCTCAGCCATCTGCTCTGGTTGGATGAAAATACCCGCGTGGCCCTAATGCGCCCCCGGATCGTGGTGCGGGCAGCCATCGCCAATATGGAGCTGGAAATTCGCCAGAAACGCTACCGCTACTGGACACAACTGTGGGATCAAGCCTTTTCCGAAGGCAACACAACCCTAGCCGCCCAATATCAAGCTAGCATTCAGCAGGAATACCAGGCGATTCAAACGCTGCAACGGGATGTGCAACTGAGCGTAGAAGACATGCTAGAGACGCCACTAACTGAAGATTTACTTTGATTGTCGATTTAATCCATGAGTTTAATCTATGAGTTGGAAATCTTATCTGTTGCGGCTTGCTGTCTGGGGATTGCCCCTTCCTCTACTGGTTCTCAACGGCTGGGCACTGCTCCTTTTGCTTGATTACTTTCGCAGCATCTTTACCGTAGTAGTAGCAGCAATTCTGCTAGCCTTTGTGCTGGACTATCCCGTACTTTGGATACAACACTGGCAGCGACAGCGATCGCGGGCTGTAATTCTGGTGCTTCTTCTGTTAGTTGTGGTGCTTAGTGTTTTGGGTGTTACCCTCATCCCTTTGCTTATTCAGCAGGGCAATGAGTTGGCGAAACGCCTACCCGAGTGGATTGCCTCTGGCAGCCAACAACTCAACAGTTTCCAGACTTGGGCAGCATCACGTCAGTTGCCAATAGATGTTAGCCATTGGACTATCGAGCTTGAAAACCAGGTGGCTGGCCAACTGCAGATGGCCACTGGGAGAGTGGCCAGCACACTCAGCAGTGCCATTGACGGTGTAATCAACATCATGCTTACCCTATTGCTAACTTTTTACCTACTGCTGCACGGTCAAACCCTTTGGGACAATGTGTTTCAGGTTCTACCGGTTCATCTGTCCAGACGGCTACGGCAAAGCTTAAAGCAAAACTTTCACAATTACTTTGTTGGTCAAGTCACAGTGGCATTATGTATGGCAGTAGCGATGGCGATCGCATTTGTAATTATTCGTGTGCCCTTTGGATTGGTCTTTGGCTTAAGCATTGGCATGATGGCACTATTTCCATTTGGGGCAGCGTTAGGCATTGTCATTGTTAGCTTTCTAACTGGACTCAATACGATTTGGCTAGGAGTTAGAGTGCTGCTGGTCGCTACAGCAATCGACCAGATTATTGAAAACGGCTTGGCTCCCCAACTGCTTGGAGGCTTCACAGGACTGAGTCCAATATGGATTTTAATCTCACTGTTGGTGGGAGCTAAGGTAGCTGGACTACTGGGGCTAATCGTGGCAGTACCTATTGCCGGATCAATTCGCGATACCTTAGTTGCGCTGATACCACCATCCAACCTATCAATGACAACCATGACTGATCCCAGAACATTAAACCCCTTGGATCATTGATAAAGCCGAATGAAATCTTTGCGTCGAGATGACATGAAAACAAATACTGATTGAAGTTATCTCAATAGCTGGATCTTATCCATATCTATCCATATCCAGATCTAGCCAACCCCACGTAACTTGGGCATCACTTGCATGGAGTATGTTAGACTCATTTTTGTTCTTAGTCTGTTTTTGTATTCTTAGCTTTATCGAACTGCATACCTAATATATATGTAATTGTAGACAAATAATGATTCTGATAGGTTATGATGATTGGATTTAAGCATAGGCAGAACCCAAATTTAGAGCAAGCTGCCATATATGTAGTGTCTGGGCTGATTGCCCTAGCTGGGTTAATCAATCTATGGTCGGCAGTTACCCCAAGTGTACCTGAGCGATTGGCTTGGTTGGACGGTATTTTTCCAGTTGAGTTACGAGCTGGTGCTCATCTCTTTGCTGCTTTGAGTGGATTTTTTTTGTTGATGATAGCTGCAAATCTACTGCGCCGCAAGCGACTGGCCTGGGGGTTGGCAGTGGGTCTATTAATCATGTCGATTGTGAGCAACTTGCTCAAAGGGCTGGATTATGAAGAAGGGCTATTGTCCTTCGGCTTGTTGGTGGTGTTAGTGGTATTGCAGCCTCTTTACACAGCTCAGTCTGACCGACCATCCTTAATTCAGGGATTTTGGGCGTTAGCTGGGGCGCTACTGTTCACGCTGGCGTATGGCACCTTAGGTTTTTGGGCTCTTGATCGCAATTATGCCAGGTCGTTTAGTCTGCCGGAGGCACTGGGCCAAACCCTGGCCATGTTTTTTTTGGCCGACAATGCTGGCTTGCAGCCCACTAACCGCTTTGGACGATATTTTGCCGACTCAATCTACATAGTGGGATCGGTAACCCTGTTGTATGCGGGGTGGATGCTATTTCGTCCAGTAATTCTTCGCGGTGGAGCCAGTGAGCTGGAGCGACAGCAGGCTAAGGCGATTGTGGAGCAGCATGGCCGCTCTTCGTTGGCTCGGTTTGCACTGTTAGAGGACAAATCCTATTACTTTACTCCGTCAGGACAATCAGTTGTTGCCTATGTAGCCAAGGGGCGAGGAGCGATTGCGCTAGGGGATCCGATCGGCCCAACTGAGGATCGGCCAGCAGCGATTGAGGGTTTCCGAGACTTTTGTGCCAAAAATGACTGGCATCCTGCCTTTTATCAAACCCTGCCTGATGATCTAGATCTGTATCAAAGTCTCGGCTTTCATATTTTGAAAGTGGGGGAAGAAGCTACAGTTGACCTGCATACTTTCACTCTGGAGGGTAAAGCTGGACGTAGTCTCCGCTCCGTGATGAATAAATTCATCAAGCTGAACTACCGAGTTGAGTACTATACACCACCGATTAGAGATGAGCTACTAGATGAGCTAAAGGTCATCAGTGACGACTGGTTAGAGCAAATGCAGGGGGCTGAAAAAAAGTTTTCCTTAGGTTGGTTTGATCATGAATATTTACAGGAATGCAATATCGCTGTGGTCAAAAATGCCCAGGATGTTCCTATCGCCTTTGCCAACCTAATTCCTGAATATCAGCACAATGAAGCCACCATTGACCTGATGCGTCATCGGCGCGATGCCGAGCGGGGAACCATGGATTTCTTATTTATTTCGCTGATTCAGCATTGCAAAGACCAGGGTTACGACAGCTTTAATCTGGGTTTAGTGGTTTTGTCTGGAGTTGGTGAATCTGTTACTGCATCGCGTCTCGAAAAGGTTTTGCACTATCTCTATCAGCACCTTGATGAATTCTACAGTGCGCAGGGACTGCGGGCCTACAAGGACAAGTTTCATCCCAATTGGGAGCCTCGCTACTTAGTGTATGAACATCTAGCTGATCTACCTGATGTAGTGATTGCTTTGGTTAGAGCTGATTCGGGTGATCGCCTACAGGACTATTTTGGGGCACAATTTTTTAGTATGGTGCTGACGCAGAGCCTGAAATGGGCATCTCAAGTTGCTCCAATTGTGCTGAGCCTGGGATTGTTTGTTCTCTCTGTCTGGGTGATCACAAATGAGCTGAGACACCACAGGCTCGGCGATGTTCTCAACAATATGGCAGCCATTCCGATCTGGACACTTGTGGGGGCAGTTGTACTAACAATCCTCAACTATGTTTTTCTGACCGGCTACGACACGCTGGCTACCCGCCTTGTGGGTTGTCCGCTTCCCTACCCTAAAACTGCTCTGGTCGCGGTGATTAGCTATGCCATCAGCAACAGCATCGGCCTATCACTGCTGAGTGGCAGTGCTATTCGTTACCGCTTCTACAGTAACTGGGGGTTTAGCCCTGGCCAAATTGGCCAGATTATTGCCTTTTGTAATCTGAGTTTCTGGGTTGGCTTATTTGCGGTGGGGGGAGTAGTATTTTCAGTTGAGCCCTTATCGGTGCCAGGTGTTTTGCATCTGCCCTTTTCAGGGGTGCATCCTCTGGGCATTTTATTTTTGGCAATTATCTTCACCTACCTCTTGCTCAGTAGTAGGAGTCGTCGCAGAATCAAACTTGGGGGGTGGGTATTGCCTCACATACCTCTGAAACTATCGTTAGGGCAAGTTGTTGTTACCTCATGCGACTGGGCCTTGGCGGCTGGCGCTCTCTATCTCTTGCTGCCTGATCATCCAAACCTTACCTACTTCATCTTTTTTGGGAACTATTTGCTTGCTCAAATTGCTGGTATTGTCAGCAACGTACCGGGTGGACTAGGTGTTTTCGAAACTGTGTTCATCTTGCTGCTCTCTCCTCCAATCGCTTCTGAGCAGATCTTGGGAGCGCTGCTTGTCTACCGTACGATTTATTATTTTCTGCCCTTTCTGGTTAGCATTTCGTTGCTAGTTCTGTGGGAACAAAGAAAACTCAGGTCTGTGTCAAAACTTCAATCTTAGTATTGTGTTTTTTTATTGGGCACCTTGATTTATTCCAAGGTAGTGAAAAGAGTGAGGGCTAGACCCTTATCGTCTTGAGCTGGTGGCAGGCTAAGGCCAACGCTTAGCATCCGTAATATCAATTCTCTAAATACCCGCTACACATAGAGAATCGACAATCCAATCCCACTGAGTCAGCGATCGCAGCGACTCAGCCGACAAACCCACTGGCTGATGGCGTGCTGGAGTTGGCCAACATCATCAAAGTGAACCCAAGCTAGCTCCCGCTTGAGTTCCCGCCAGACCCGCTCAATGGGATTGACCTCAGGGCAATAAGGCGGCTGAAACACCAAGATGACATTGTCCGCTATCGTCAGGTTCTGAGCCGTATGGGCTGCGGCATTATCCACCTGAATCAGATGTAAATCATCGGGGAACTGAGCCGCAAAGCTGTGCAAAAACGCCTCAAAACAACAACTGTCGAGATGAGAAAACTCGACCATCCACGAGGCACCGCTCAGCGGTTCCACGAGACCGTACAGCCACCGATACACAAACTCCCATTGAATTGAACCCATCGGCTGCACCCCAAAGCCCGTCAACTTGCGATGTTGAACCGTCAGCAGTCCGACGCGGCTCTCATCGCTGCACCAATAGCGGATTCGCCTCCTGTAGCGTTGTCTCAAGGCTGGCGGAAGCGACTGGCTGATCTGGGCTGCAAGGTTTGCTTAAAGGATTCGCACGCCCCAGGAGTCTGCTTCTTTGACACCGGACGGGGCACTTTGAGCTTCGCTTTGAGCCGATAGCGCACCGTCTTATGCACCGTCTTGTAGGGCACCCGTTGACCATGCACCGCTGCGAGCCACTGCTGCACCGCTCCATAACTGCTAAAGCCTTCTGGATCTTGCAGTTCCCGCTCTAAAGATGCCAGGACTTCACCGCTAATCGCTCGCGGTCGTCCACTGCGAGATGCTACCTCCACCAACCCTTCGAGTCCACTCTGTCGATACTGGCTCAGCCACCGAGACACGGTCGTGCGATGGCAACCGCTCAGTTGGGCTAACTGCTCAACACGCTTCGCTTGTCCTGTTTTGAGCCACCACAACACCTGTACTTTACGGCGCTGTGATGACCGTTGCTGTTGTTCCAAGACGGCTTTTAGTTCTTCTGCTGTTTCAGCGATATCGATTTTGAGGACTCCACTCATGGCGGTTGGCTCTAACGTCTTCTTATATGTAGCAAATCTTCGGAGATTTGATATGAGCTGCGATATTTGTAACTCGAATTAAGTCCTCGCTGTTCGATTGTCCATTGGAGCTTTGACTGGATGCCGAAGACACTCGTGGGAGTCTCATAGGGCGAAATGTAAAGTTTTATGTCTCCATTCAACACTTCTGCCCCTAACTAAACCTCCTGCACAGTTAAAAGTCGGGATCCGACCAATCGTTGTAGCCAAGGGGTGAGGAATTCCCGGTTTGCCAATTGTTGCTGGGGATCCTGAGTTTCTAGGGGAAAAGGAGCTAGGGCGCGCAAGGCAGCGGTGGTGACACAAAACATGGATTTCTGAAAGCTTAAACAGATTTTTACCCGCAGATCATCTTCTCCCCGCAGGCTACGGCGATAGTGTTCCCGTAAATAGGGGGGCAAATGCCGCATCATATCCTGCATCAGCAGGGTGGGTGGGATCCCAGCACTGCCCACTGGCAGCGGATCCGCATACAATGCCCCATAGGCAAAATCCGCCTGTTCCTCCGGGATCTGCCCGGCCTGGGCATTGTAAGACAGGGTACCCATGAAGGGAAACGAGCGGAAGAACACCGCCTCCACGTAGGGAATGGCGGTATCCGGCAGGAAGGTCAGCCCCACCGACTGCGGGATCACCTCATGGCGTTGACCCCAAATGCGCGGGGCATAAGTAATCGGTTTGTCAGCAGCATCCACCAACCCCTGCTGCACATGGGCCACCACATCGGTAATGGTCAGGTGAGGTTCCGTCTCGTAGCGCTTGGCCAAAGCCAAGAACAGATCGCTCATCACCCGCCAGAACTGGCCCAAACCGCTGTACATGGCCAGCATCCGCACCTGTTCCAGACCAAAATCGGGGAAGAACAGCCCCAAGCCCCGCAAAAAAGGGTTGAACTGGATCTTGGCTCGAATGGCGGCCTTGGCCCGTTCGATAAACTCCGGCGTATCCAGATGGGCATCCAAACCGCCCCCCCCATGCCAAAGCATGGCCTTCATGCAGTATTCAGCAAACTCGTAGTTGATGCGGTCATGCCAAAGGTAACGCAGCCACTTGCCAGGGGTAATCTCGCCATTGAAATACTTAAAGGCTGGGAACAGCTCCAGAAATTGGTGGTCGGCGATGAAGATCAAATTGCGGGAATAGGCATCCAACACCTCCCCGTAGCTGTGGAGGATCCCGATCACCTCCAGACGGTTGATCAGCGAATCCGGCAGCAGGGCACCCCCCGCCTCCAAGCGCTGCAAAATCGGGCGAATCCGCACCTGATCCAACGGATCCAGACCCACCAGCAGAAAACAGGAGGGAGAAAGAGAAGAGCCATCACGAGGCAAAGTGGAAGTCATGGGAGGAAGGAAGCATCAACAATCAGCCAAAAATCAAACTAAAAATTCAAAGCCATTCAAAGCAAAGTTGGATGACCTACATCGCTCACCGGGGCAAGCACCACCGCTGTTGAGGCCGGATCCAGGATATGAACCATCGTCGGCTCTACCCAGCCCGTCACCCAGGCCGGTTGCAACCCCAGCAGCACCACGATCACCGCCAACACCGCCGCTGGCAACCGTTCCCCCAAGCGTCGCCGGGGCATAGCAATCGCGACATCGGATAGACGGCCAAAGAAAGCGCGGTTCACCATCAGCAGGAAATAAGCTGCCGTCAGACCCGTCCCGATCATGCACAGCAGGGTCTGCAAGGGGAACACCGGAAAGCTGCCGCGAAAGACGATGAACTCGGCGATAAAGCCCACCATACCCGGCGTGCCGCCGCTGGCCATCACCCCCAACACCATCAAACTGCCGATCAACGGTAAGCCCCGCTCTGGATTGAGCAAGCCCTCTAGCAGCTTCAGATCTCGTGTGCCGGTGTTGGTGTAAACCGCCCCCACCAACAGAAACAGCAGCGCCGAGATCAGACCGTGGCTGATCATTTGAAAGATAGATCCCACCAAAGCCAGAGGAGTGGCCGCCGCCGCCGCTAGCAAAATGTAGCCCATATGGGCAATCGAGCTGTAGGCCACCAACTTCTTCATATCCTGCTGCACCAGGGCATTGAAGGAGCCGTACAGCACGTTCACCACCGCCAAACCCGCCAACCACGGCCCCGCCTGCTCCCAGGCATCCGGCAACAGCTGCAAGCCAAAGCGCAACAGGCCATAGGTGCCCAATTTCAGCAGCAACCCTGCCAAGAGCACAGAAATAGGGGTGGAAGCCTCCACGTGCCCATCCGGCAGCCAAGTATGAAAAGGCACCAAGGGGATTTTAATGGCCAATCCCAACAAAATCGGGATCAACAACAAGCTCTGCTGTACCAAGGGCAGGGGATGAGCCTGCAACACCGCGTAGGTGAAGCTGTTGGTATCACTCAGCCAACTGAGGCCAAAGAAGCCAATCAAAAGCAGGATCCCGGATAGGGCCGTATACACCAAAAATTTGGTGGCCGCATAGGTGCGGCGTGGCCCGCCCCAGATGGCAATGAGCAAATAAAGCGGGATCAGCTCGATCTCATAAAACAGGAAAAACAGCAGTAAGTTCTGCGCCAAAAAGGCCCCTGCCACTGCCGCCGCCAACATCAACAACAGACTGTAATAAAGGCGAGGCCGCTCCACTTTGCCACTAGCCCAAATGGCGATTAGCACCAGCAAGCCATTCATCACCACTAAAGGTAAGGAAATACCATCCACCCCTAACTCGTAGATCAAGCCCAATTGCGGGATCCAAGGCACCGTCTCCGCCAGTTGCAAAGATCCCAGACTGGGATCAAATTGCAGCAACAACCCCATACTCAGGCCGAACAAAATCAGCCCAAACGTTAGGGCTAATGTTCGATGGATCTGCCGATCCAATTGCTCCGGGATCAACCCAATCACCGCTGCCCCCAGCAATGGGATCCCGATCAATAGGCTTAACATTCTTCTCTCCTAGCCAATCGCACCCTCACCACAAAACCTCTGCTAATTGCAAGTCTGAAATGTTCTGATATGTTTTGATCCCGAGTTAACGCCCTCAAGTCGAAGCTAAAGGTAAAGCCACTGCTCATTCTTTAGGCCAACCCCAAGCCAGGAGAGCGCATCAACCAGGTCACCACCACCACCACCCCAATCAAAATCAGCAGCACATACAGTTGCATCCGCCCTGACAAGGTGTACTTCAAGGTTTCGCCACTAAATAAAAAGGCCAAGCTCACCCCGTTCACCAAGCCATCCACCCAGTTGCGGTCGAGCCATTCCAACCCCCGCGAGAGGGCACTGACCGGCTGCACCACCAGGGCTTGATATAACCGCCCTGTATAAAAGTCGTAGGCCAGCAGATCTTGCACCTCCGGCCAGGGGAGATGCAGCATCCGTTTGCCCCCCCAGTACAGCCAGCCGCCCACACCCGCTCCCACCGCACCGGAGAGAACCAGCAAGGCTGCCATTAGCTTCAATTTGGGGATCCACCCCGGATAGAGCTGCCAGTGCCAGAGCAGCCAGGGCATGAGCAGGGTTTGCACCGCCAGGATCCCCATTGGCAAAGCCATCAACCAGCCCACCTCCGGCGCACGGCGGGTCTTGGGCTGTATGGATCCCTGAAATACTAGGCCAAACACCCGCATCAGGTTTAGGGCAGTGAGGCCATTCACCAACAGCAGCACCCCCACTAAGGCCGGTTGCAAAACGCTATATACCAACGCTAGGCGGGCCATTGTCCAGAAGCAGCCCAGCGGCAACAGCGCTACCATTCCCAAAGATCCCACCGCAAAGGCGGTCACTGTAGCAGGCATGCGGCTGCGCAATCCCCCCAATTCCGTCAGGTTCTGGGTTGCAGTGGTGTAGATGATGGATCCCACCCCCGTAAATAGCAATGCTTTGGCCATGCCGTGCATCAACAACAGCTCCAGCGCCAAATCCGGCTGCTGCATCCCTACAGCTACGAACACCAAGCCCAAGTAGGCACTCGTGGAATAGGAAAAGGTGCGTTTGATATCAATTTGCGCCAGCGCCACCAGGGATCCGCCAATCGCCGTAACCGTACCGATAGTAACCAAAAAGCCATCCGTAATCGGGGAGAGAGCCAAAAGGGGTTGCAGTTTAATCAGCACAAAAGCCCCGCAGGCCACCACCACCGAGTTGCGCATAATTGAGGCCGGGTTTGGCCCCTCCATCGCCTCATCCAACCACAGGTGCAGCGGAAATTGCGCACATTTTCCCAGTGGCCCCGCCATCAAAGCCAACCCCATCAAGGCCGCCCAAGTGGGCTCCAAGCTGGCCGTCGCCGCCCAATCCCGCAAATCGGAAAACGTCAAAGCCCCCGAGAAATTGGAAACCGCCACCACCCCCATCAGCAGCAGCAGATCCCCTACCCGCTTGGTTAAAAAGGCATCCCGCGCCGCCGTCACCACCAAGGGCTGGGCGTACCAGAAGCCCACTAACAGATAGGTAGACAAAGTGAGCATCTCCAGCAGCGCGTAGCTCAAAAACAGCGAATCACTAATCGCAATGCCAGTGAGAGCTCCCTCAAAAAAGCCCATCAACGCCGAAAAGCGCCCCAGCCCCCAGTCTTTATCCAAGTAGCCGAGAGCGTAGATCTGCGCCAACAAACTGAGACCGCTGATCCAGACCACTGCCCCCATGGTGATGGGAGAGATTTCTAGGGACAGGGACAAATCTAGATCCGCCACCTGAAACCAGGGATAGTCCACGATGTAAGGAGCATGACCCCACACCTGCTGCAGCACCAAGGCACCGTGGGCCAGAGCCACCAAAGTCAGCGAAATGTTGATGTAGGCCGCTGGACGAGGGCCACGGCGCTTGACCCATCCTGTCGCCCAGGGAGTGGCCAAGGCTGCCCCCGCTAACCCGTAGGAGGGGATCCACCAACTGCTCTCTAATAAAACACTGCCTGACATTCGTTTGTTAAGAAACTTTTTAATTGTTTTGATCACCGTTTTGATCACTATATACCTTGTCCGGTCGGCCTCAAACTTGGGCCAAATCTCTCATTAGCCAGACTTGTATTTGAGCTGCGATGCGCTGAGCAGCACCAGGGGCTCCCATGCGTTGGCGTCCGTGAGCTTGCAGATGTGCGGTGTAGGTGGGATCGGTGGCCAAGCGCTCTAGAAGCTGGCGAAGTAACGTGGGGGCGTGCTCCACAGACGTGAGGTGAACCGCGGATCCCAGCAGGCGAGTTTGGGCTTCGGCAAAACGGGGGGTAAATTGTGGCCCTTCTCCCGGCAGCGTCATCACCGGCTTGCCTAGGCCTACGCATTGCTCCGTTGCGGTTCCGGCCATGGCCAGCACTATGGTGGCTCGTTGCGCGCAGGCGCCGAAATCTGTGCAGATGAGGGGCATATCACGTCGTTGCGGCGGGATCCAGGCCTGAAGTTGGGCTGGCTCTAGGTTGGGGCTGAGGGCGGCATAGACCTGAATCTCGGGTGGGATCCCCTGCACCACCTGCATCATCAAGGCCCAGTTGCGATAGGCTTCCGGCGGACGGGATCCGGGTAGCAGCAACAACGCCGGTCGGTTCGGATCCAGCGGCAAGTCCCTTTGTGCATCCAGCCCATCCATCATCGGGTTGCCCAGGTAAAAGGTTCTCAATCCGCGTTTGTACAGGGCGGTGGTCGTCAGTTCATCCCGCAGAAAGGATCCGCGACAGCGCTCTCGACCCATCAACCAGCGTTCCCAGGGCAAATAATCAGAAACCTGCTTTGCAAACGGGATCCAGGCTGGGTGATAGGGGCCTTGTTCATCCCGCCAGTAGTAATCCGACTTGGCCGTACCCACAAACCCATAGGGGATACCGCTCCACCAAGCCATCAGCAAGGGCACGATATCCCCCACCGCCAACATCAGATCCGTCTGAGGAGCTTCTTTCCGGATCACTGCCAGTTGTCGCCCTGTTAACCCCAGTAACCCTCCCCGCAGATCTCGCCACAGCTGCCGCCAATCCTGATAGATAAACCCTCCCGAGGGCATCACCTGAGGAGTTGCCAAAATCGGGATCCCTTGACGCACATAAGCTTTTCCTTCCCCCACAATCGGCAGGGCCCGCACTTGGATCCCCAACTGCACAAGGGCAAGAGCAATCCGACTAGCCACCTCATCTTCCCCGTGTCCATTGCTCAGACACAGCACCCGCGGCGGATCCAATCGGGATCTAGGCTGAATCGAGAGGGATCCCACATGACACCAGAAATCTCCTCCTAAAATAGAGCCAATCTGAGAGCGGAACTGAGGAGATGATCCGAAATGAGCGACAACGGGCCGAGTTCATCGCGGCAGTAGAAACCCTCCACCTAGAGGGCCCTTATTTCGTCGAGGAGCGTCTCACCCGCCATCGCGGCCCTTTTTGGCGGGCGGTGAAGGATGTGCCCGTCGGTGGCACCTGGTGGGAAATTCGCTACTTTCCCGATTGCGAGCGTTATGCCTGGGCCTACTTGCCAGAACAGCCTAGCCCGCGAGAATTTGCTTGGGGACATACCCTAGAACAAGCGTTTCTCAACGCACTGTGGCAGCAGCCGGAGGCTCCCTCCCTAAGCTCTGCAGAAGAAAACCATTCCGATTTACAGTGAAGAAAGCTTTTCCCACATGAAGGGAATATGAAACCTCAGGCCATTGCCCGTATTCTTGATGTCAACCTCGATCGCGCCCGCGAGGGTTTGCGGGTACTAGAAGAATGGTTCCGCTTCGGCCTGGAGGATCCGACCCTTTCTGGCGAATGCAAAGCCATGCGTCAGGCTTTGGCCCAGTGGCACAGCGATCCCTTGCGCTTTGCCCGCGATACTCCCGCCGATCCGGGCACGCGACTCTCCCATCCCCAAGAAGAGCAGCGTCGCGATCTCAGCCATCTGTTGCAGGCCAATTGCAGCCGCGTTCAGGAAGCTCTACGAGTCTTAGAAGAGTACGGAAAACTGGCCGAAGCTAGCCATTGGGTGGCTCCTGGCTTGGCCAAGCTGGCCCAAGACATGCGCTATCGCCTCTACGGACTGGAAAATGAACTGTTGGGGGGATCCCTGCGGCAACGCCTTTCGGAGGCTCACCTGTATCTGGTGACCAGTCCCGTCCCCCATTGGCTAGAGGCCGTGGAAAAAGCCCTGCGCGGCGGGGTAACCCTGGTGCAGTATCGCCAAAAAAACCTCTCCGACAGCGAAAAGCTGCGGGATCTGAAGCTGCTGCGGCAACTGTGCAACCGTTACTATGCTCTGATGATCGTCAACGACCGAGTGGATTTGGCCCTGATTAGCCAAGCCGATGGCGTTCACCTGGGGCAAACCGATTTGCCTGTCCCTTACGCCCGACAGTTGCTGGGATCCCATAAGCTGATTGGCCTTTCTACCACCAACCCCGAAGAATTGGCCCAGGCTCTAACGGCTAGCGTAGATTACATCGGTGTAGGACCTGTCTATGCTACCCCCACCAAAGCCGATAAGCCTGCTTCTGGGCTGGACTATGTGCGCTTAGCGGCCCAGCAGTCCCACATTCCCTGGTTTGCCATTGGTGGCATCGATACCCACAATCTGGCCCAAGTGCGGGAGGCGGGGGCCACCCGGGTAGCCGTGGTGCGTGCTTTGATGGAAGCCCCCGATCCGGCCCAAACAGCACGACTAATGTTAGGAGAATTGCTGCCCCAGGGGATCCCTGCTTTGTCTCAAATTGACCGATACCATGACTGATGCCGCAAAACACCTGCCTGAGAGCGAAAGCAGGTTAAATCTCTCCCCAAATGGGATCCCTTCGGGCCAAGCTTTGACCCACGAACCGCAAGCGCAGCTGGTCACCGCCCTTGATTTGATGATTCGGGCTCGTTACCCTCTGATTTACCTGGTTTCTCCAGAGGAGGAGCCTGCCGATGCGGTGCTGGCGCAAGTGGCCAAATGCACGGATCCCGCCCGCAAAGTGCTGATTTGGGATCTGGTACGCGGCTGGCAGGACACCGGCGAAGATCGAGGCTCGGTCATGGCCGCCCTAGGCCGGGTGATGCGCTCTGCCCCGAGCGAAGACACCCTGTTTGTGTTGCGGGATCTGCACTACATTTTGCGCAACGCCAGCAGCGACAAAAATGCCCCCATTGTGCGCGAGCTGAAAAACCTCAGCCGTGAGCTAAAACGCAGCCGCAAGATGTTGCTCCTTCTCAGCCATACCCTAGAGATCCCCACCGATCTGGCAGAAGAGATCACCGTCGTCGATATCCCCTTGCCCAGCAGCGACGAGATCAGCCGCCTGATCCAGCTCTATGTTGCCCCCGAGAAACTCAAACTCACCTCCCTCGCCCGCGAACAGCTGATCAAAGCCTGCCAGGGTCTGAGTCGAGAACGGATTCGCCGCGTTTTGGCCCGTGCCCTGGCGGCCAAACAAGAAGTGAACGAAGCGGATATTGATCTGGTGTTGGAGGAAAAAAAGCAGGCCATTCGCCAAACTGGCATTCTAGAGTTTTTCACCGCCCGCGAGAGCCTCAAAAGTGTGGGCGGGCTGGATAACCTGAAAGCCTGGGTGCGGGTGCGCCAAGAAGCCTTTACCGAAGAAGCACGTCGCTATGGCTTGCCCAACCCGAAGGGGGTGTTGCTGGTGGGGATCCAGGGCACCGGCAAATCCTTATCCGCCAAAACCATTGCCAACGAGTGGCGTTTGCCCTTGCTGCGGTTGGATGCAGGCCGCCTTTTCGCTGGGATCGTTGGGGAATCGGAAAGTCGCGTGCGGCAGATGATCCAACTCTCGGAGGCGATGGCTCCCTGCGTGCTCTGGATCGACGAGATTGACAAAGCTTTTGGCAATATCGCCAGTGGCGCCGATGGGGATTCTGGCACCAGTCGGCGGGTGTTTGGCAGCCTGATCACCTGGATGCAGGAGAAAACCAGCCCCGTTTTCATCGTGGCCACCGCCAACAATGTTCCCCTATTGCCGCCGGAATTGCTGCGCAAAGGCCGCTTTGATGAGATCTTTTTCTTGAACTTGCCCACCGAAGCTGAACGCAAAGAGATTTTTCGCGTCCATCTGCAGCGGTTACGCCCCAGCCGCCTGCGGGAGTTCGACCTAGGGGCTTTAGCCGCTCAGTCAGAAAACTTTAGCGGGGCGGAGATCGAACAAACGATTGTGGATGCCATGTACAACGCCTTTGGGGGCAGCGGGGGTAACAGCAGACGGGACTTCACCCAAGAGGACATTCTGCAAGCCATTGCCGAAACCGTGCCCTTGGCCTCGATCGCCCGCGACCAAATTGAGAACCTCAAGTGTTGGGCGGCCCAAGCGGGAGCCAGAACCGCCTCGCAAGATGCCAAGATACTACAGGAGATGAAACAGTGTTTTATCCCCTCCTGATACCCCCTGCAAAGCGGCATTAGCCCTCCGCCTCAGATGGGAGCGGATCCGGATCCCCATCTGCATCTACATCCTCAACAATGCGGGCTGATCGCTGCTGTCGCCACCATACCAGTAGAGGGCTAGCGATAAAAATGCTGGAATAAACCCCCAAGCTAAACCCTACCAACAGCGCCACCGCAAATCCCTTTAAGGTCGCTCCACCCAAAATGGCAATGGCAATCAGGGGCAACATCGTCGTCAGGGTGGTGTTGAAAGAGCG
This sequence comes from Synechococcus sp. Nb3U1, assembly GCF_021533835.1. Taxonomy (NCBI): domain Bacteria; kingdom Bacillati; phylum Cyanobacteriota; class Cyanophyceae; order Synechococcales; family Synechococcaceae; genus Synechococcus; species Synechococcus sp. Nb3U1. The sequence goes on from NZ_JAKFYQ010000003.1 coordinate 306,967, forward strand.
GGCAAAGGTTTGGTTCAAGGACAGGTTCACGACCTCAGCAAAGCTGACCTTGCGGCTGATCAGACGGCGGTTTTCCCGGATGCGGTCGTAGATGACCACCGTGTCATTCACAGAAAAGCCGATGATAGTGAGCAGTGCTACCACAAACAGGCTATCCACCTCCATGCCCACCGTCAGACCCAAGAGGGCAAACAGCCCCATCGTCAGCACCACGTCGTGCAAAAGGGCCAGAATGGCGAATACCGCGTAATCTAACTGGAAGCGCAGCGTCAGATAGACCACGATCAACCCGAAGGAGATCAACACCGCCAGAATGCCGGAACGCAGCAGCAGCCTTCCTACCGTCGGGCCGACAGTCTCGACCAAATTGCGCTCAAACGGGCCAACCTTCTGCTGAATTGTGGCTTCCACTGCTAGTCGTTCCTCTTCGGAAAGGGGGGGCATACGGATCAGGGCTTCTTGGCTGGTGTTGGTGTCCAGTTGAATCACACTGCTTGCCAAGTTGTGTTCCTGAAGAGCTTGCCGCAGTTCCTCGGTGGTGATGGGTTGCTCGAAGCTCAAATCCAACAGGGTACCGCCGGAAAAATCCAACCCCAGCCGCAGGGGGGTGCCGAAGGAGGCCAGGGAGAAGGCCATACTGGTTAACCCCACTACCAACACCACCAATGAGATGGTGAACCACAGCTTACTGCGCCTGACAATATCGAAGCGATAACTCAGTTGAGGGAGGACTTGTAGTGTTGGATCTGTCGGGGATATCTCCTGAGTGGTCATGATTGGGACACCTCCATCCGAACACCATAAAGCTGAGGTTTGCGCAAACTCGGGATCCCCATTGCTGCCAAGAGCAAGGTACGGGTACAGGTGAGCGCCGTAAAGAAACTGACCAAGATGCCAATGCCAAGGGTCACCGCAAACCCTTTCACTAGACCCACCCCCAGCCAGAAGAGCACGCCACAGACCAAGAGCGTGGTGACGTTGCTATCCAAAATGCTGCTGAAGGCGCGGTTAAACCCTTCCGAAATGGACTTGTAGAGGGATTTTCCTTCCCGCAGTTCTTCCTTGATGCGCTCAAAAATCAACACATTGGCATCCACTGCCATGCCAATACTGAGGATAAAGCCCGCGATCCCCGGCAGGGTCATGGTTACCCCCAGTAACTGAAACAGGGCAAAGGTACAGAGGGCATAAATCAGCAGCGCCACATCGGCAATCAACCCCGGCAAACGATAGTAAGCCACCATGAAGATAAACACCAGCACAATGCCACCGATGCCGGCATAGAGGCTGCGCCGCACACTCACTTCCCCAAGAGTGGCTCCAACGGTGCGGTTCTCGATTACCTGGATGCGGGCTGGCAAGGCTCCCGCTTTTAGTTTGACCGCCAGATCGTTGGCGGTTTCCACCGAAAAGTTTCCCGTAATCACGGCTGTTCCGCCGGTAATGCCAGTGCGAGCAAACTCCGCCCCCACCACCGGCGCGCTGATCAGCACATCATCCAGGAAAATGCCAATCGAGCGACCGGTTCCGGCCAAATCACGGGTCAGCTGAGTGAATCTTTCTGCCCCTTCCGGCTTAAACTCCAGCAGCACCTCCCAATTTTGGGATCCCCGTCGGGGCGCTTGGGGGTAAGCATTGCGCAGCAGATCCCCGGTTAAGCCCACATGCTCAAATAAAGCATCAGGCTCCTCACCAGCGGTCACCTCCCCCAATTCATTACGGGGCAGGGTATTCGCGGGTACCAAACCTTTGCGAAAGTCCAGTTGGGCAGTATCCCCCAGTAGGGCAATAGCGCGATCCGGATCCGCCACCCCTGGCAACTGTACAAACAGGCGATCTTGACCACTGATTTGCACCAACGGCTCGGCTACTCCCAACCCATTGATGCGCTGCTGGATCACAGCCTCCACACCCTGCATCACATTAGGGGTGATCTCGGTCACTTCCTCGGTGGGCAGAGCTTGCAGGGTGAGTTGGGTTCCCCCCTTGAGATCCAGACCCAGGCGCACTTCGCGACTGAAGCCCACGTAGACAAAAGCTACCACCACCGCCAGGATGAGGAGCAGTCCCCGCAAAAAGGCAAGCCGATTGAGCAATGAACCCGAGGATTTAACCATATTGCTGGAGATGTGACTGGAGGTGTGAAGAACACTGACGCACTCAACCTGAACTCCTCAGGATTTTGGCGCTCACTGATCCTATCTCACACGGGATCCCTGCTTCGACAATGCTAGGAACCGTGGAGCACGTGGCAGGGTCCCGAATGACCAACCTCTAGCCCAGGGATACCCCATTCCTCAAATCAGCTAGGGATATGAAGTCTAGAAGAAAGTCTAGAAGAGCTTCATCCAAGGCTTCCTAAAGCTTTCAATGGCTGGTTTTGAGCGGCAGCTTGGACAACCCTGAGGTGGTGAGGGTAATAGGTGCGGGCATAATCGCTACGCCAGATGCTGGATCCTTGTAAAACCTCACGATCAGCCCGGATCGCCTTGACCCCAGTTCGATAGGCATCGGCAAAGCGCTCTAGGGGCAAGTAAATGTGGGCGGGCATGTGCAAGAGATGTCCGGCAGCGGGCACGAGTGTTTCCAAGCGTTCGGCACTGGCCAGCGCTTTCTCGGGGGTTGGGGATCCCTCTAAAGCGTGGATGTAGAGGTGATTGGCACCTGGATGGTCGGGATCCTGAGTGAGTACCCCTTCTAAGGTGGTGAGGATTTCTTGCGTGTAGGGCTGCGGCTGGCCGGTCGCCGTCCAGTAGTGCCCTGGAGAGAGCAGCATCAAGGCTTCGGCGTAGAGAGTGGCTGCATCCAGATCCTCTGGGAAAAGGGTGGTCAGGCTGCGCATCGCCCCGGCATAGTTTAGGGCCTGTTGTCGGTCATCTTCTGGCTCAGGGGAGGAGTAGCGTTGAGAGAGTGCCCAGAGATAAGCGCGGGTTTGTCGGTCGGTTGCCAAAGTTTGCCCTTGGGCCAGCAGATCCAGAATCTGGGGTTGAAACGGTTGAAATCGGTGGGGTCTGGGATCCGCCAAGTTGGGCCCCAGAGCGTAGGCCATTCCCCAGTAACACAGAGCACAGCCGGGATCCCGCTCTATGGCCCTTTCAAAAGAGTGAATTGCCGCCTCTAGGTTAAACCCGTACAGCCAGACCCATCCCTGGTCAAAATAGCGTTGGGCGACGGGATCCTCCGTTTCAATGGGGTGATGATGGGATCCCAATCCGGCCATGAGGGGAAATGCTGACTGTTTTGCTGGGATCCAATGTCCGCCACCCACACAGCCGATGCACAGGAGCAGACTGAGAATAAACCCCACAACCTGACTGAACATGTCCTCAAGAATCGGATCCCTCAATGTAGGAATAGGGCTCCAGATGAATGGTGGCCCGCACTGCTCCATAGCGCTCCCGCAGCAGTTGCTCCACTTCTTCGGTGATACGATGGGCCGACTCGATATCTTGAGGTTCCACCACCATGTGCATCTCGATAAAAATCATCTGCCCAGGGATCCCGCGGGAGGTGATCTCATGGCAATCCAACACCCCTGGCAAGCTCATGATCAGCTCTCGTAAAGCTTTGGGGGGAATGGCTACACTGTCAGTGAGATAGGGAACATTTTCTCGCAACACCTGCCAGCCGCTCCAAAATACCAGCAAGCCCACCGGAAAGGCCAAGGCTTGATCCAGCCAGGTCAACCCCAGGCGCACCCCAACCAACCCCAGCAGCACCGCCAGGGTTACCCAAACATCACTGAGGGTATGGCGGGCATCTGCCAGCAACAAACGACTAGACAGAGCCTTACCTCGTTGGTGCTCGTAAACCGTGACGAAAAGATTGATCACCAAAACCCCTACCATCAGGACGAGGGTAAGTTGATTGATCTCCAATGTTTGATTGGGTTCAAAGAAGCGGACAACCGCCGACTGCAAAATTTCAAAACTGGCCATGCCCAGAAAGGCAGCAATCCCCAAGGCCCCAATGGACTCAAACTTTCGGTGTCCATAGGGATGATCAGCATCCGGCTCTGGTGAAGAAAAGCGCATGGCCAATAGGCCTAAAATGTTGCTGGCGCTGTCGGTAAAGCTGTGCAAGGCATCGGCAATCAAGCTCAGGGATCCCGTCGTTAGTCCCAGAATGAGCTTGACCCAAAATACCAAGATATTCAGCCCCAGGGTGATGTACAACACCTTTTGCACCTGGCGCTGACGATGTCCTGAGACTGCACTAGAAACCGACAGACTCATCCATCCAAAAAGGAAACCACCCCTTATTCTGCCATTGGCCTCAGAAGGAAACAAACAGAAGGAAACAAATATCTCCCAAGCTAGAATTTCTCCCCAACGAAGTATCTTGGAAGCAGCATCCGCAGAAGTCATGTTCAAAATAACACGATCAAGTTAAGGATGACTGATCTATGCATGTTGCGGTCATTGGAACCGGCTATGTCGGGTTGGTCACGGGAGCTTGCCTGGCTCACCTCGGCCATTCAGTCATTTGTGTGGACAACAACCCAGCCAAAATCGAAGGACTGCAGCGGGGGCGATTGCCCATTTACGAGCCTGGCTTAGAGGAATTGGTGCGGCGGGGCTCCGCCAGTGGCCAGTTACGGTTCACCACCGATCTCCGCAGTGGGATCGAAAACAGCCAGGTCATCTTTATTGCTGTCGGTACGCCCGCCTTACCCAGTGGGGATCCAGATTTGCGCTATGTAGAGGCGGTGGCTCGAGAGATTGGCCAACATCTAGATGAGCAGTATCGGGTGATTGTTAACAAATCCACCGTCCCGATTGGCTCCGGTGACTGGGTGCGCATGATCATCCTGGATGGGGCAGCCGAGGCCGCCAAGCAACGGTTCAACAGCTCAGGAGAAAGTCACCTCGAGGAACTGCGGCAAGCAGGAAATCCAGAAACAGTGACTGGGCAAGGGAGCGTTGCCACTCTGCAGGGATCCCGTTGGATGCCCCACTTTGATGTGGTTAGCAACCCAGAATTTTTGCGGGAGGGCAGCGCCATTCACGACACTTTTAACCCCGATCGCATCGTGGTGGGATCCGACAGTGAGCGGGCCATCGAGATCATGCAGCAACTTTACGAGCCAATCCTCAGCCGCCAGGGGGGGCTAAGCGGGGATCCGGTTCCTTGGGTGGTGACCGATTTGGCCTCTGCTGAAATGATCAAATATGCCGCCAACGCCTTCTTGGCCACCAAGATTAGCTTTATCAACGAGATCGCCAACATTTGTGAGCGCACTGGGGCGGATGTGACGCAGGTGGCCGATGGGATCGGCTTAGATAAACGGATTGGCCGCGCTTTTTTGAATGCGGGCTTGGGCTGGGGGGGCAGTTGCTTCCCCAAGGATGTGGCGGCTCTGATTCAAACGGCAGCCGACTATGGCTACGAAGCCCGTCTTTTGCGTGCCACAGTCGAGGTGAACCAAGAGCAACGGCAACGCTTGGTGGAAAAGCTGCAACAGGCGCTGAAAGTTCTGAAGGGGAAAACCATCGGCTTACTGGGCCTTACCTTTAAGCCCAATACTGATGATATGCGGGATGCCCCGTCTCTGAGCCTGATCGAGCACCTGCACAAGCTGGGGGCCAAGGTGAAAGCCTATGATCCGGTGGTGTCGGGATCCGGGATCCGCGAGGGCTTGGCCCATGTGGTGGTGGAAACCGATGTGCTGCGGCTGGCCCAGGATTGTGATGCGCTGGTCTTGGTCACTGAATGGCAGGAGTTTCAGACTTTGGATTACGGTCGTTTAGCGGGCTTGATGCGGCGGCCCTTGCTGATCGACGGGCGTAACTGTCTAGATCGGCAGGCGTTGCGGCAGGTAGGCATGACTGTATTGGGGGTGGGTTGGTGAGTCATTTGAAGATTCTGGTCACCGGCGGCATGGGGTTTATCGGATCCCATCTGGTAACGCGGCTGCTACAAGAAGGGCACCAGGTGATCTGCCTAGACAATGGTTATACCGGTCGCCAACTCAATATAGAAGCCCATCTGCAAAACCCTGCTTTTCAACTCATCCATCAAGATATTGTTGATCCCTTGCCGCAAGTCCTAGAAAAATCTGGGATCCAGCAAATCTATCACTTGGCCTGCCCCGCCTCCCCCCCCCACTACCAAGCGGATCCAATTCGCACCATTCGCACCAGCGTTTGGGGCACCTACAACCTCTTGCAATTGGCCCAGAAGATCCAGGCCAGGCTGCTGTTGGCCTCCACCTCGGAAGTATATGGGGATCCCTTAGTCCACCCACAACCGGAGGACTACTGGGGTCATGTCAACCCAATTGGCCCAAGGGCTTGCTATGACGAATCCAAGCGGTTAGCGGAAACCCTAGCTTTTGATTGGCAGCGGCAATATCAAATTGAGATCCGGGTGGCCCGTATTTTCAACACCTATGGCCCTGCCATGCGGGAGGATGATGGCCGGGTGGTGAGCAACTTCATTGTGCAAGCCTTGCGGGGGGATCCCCTGACGGTCTACGGAGATGGCTCCCAAACCCGCAGCTTTTGCTATGTCTCCGACTTGGTGGAGGGCCTGCTGCGGCTGATGCATGGATCCCATCCTGGCCCGATCAACTTGGGCAACCCGCATGAGTTCACGGTGTTGGAGCTAGCCCAACAGGTCTTGGCCCTAACGGGGAGCGCTTCAGAAATTGCCCATCATCCCCTGCCCGCAGACGACCCCAAACAACGGCAACCGGATATTCACAAGGCCCGCACCCTCCTAGACTGGGAACCGCGGATCCCGTTGCACTCGGGCCTGCAACTGACCATTCCCTATTTCCGCAACCGGCTGGGGTTGGGCTAAAGAATCCGAATCTCAGGGGATAACCGCGGGGCAACCCTCACCAAAACCTCCCCAGCCTCCCCCTCAGGTGAGGGGATAGGTGGATCTTCAGCAAAACGTCGGTAGAGATTCAGCGATTTTACTGAATAAGCAGGTGAGTGAAGTACTTTAATCTAAGGGAGTATTACTTAGAAGATACTGCCTAAGCCCTTCTCACCTCTAATTGCAATCCATGGCCCTGTCCGTTATGCCCCTTGATTCCCCCTCCCCCTATCAAGAGGAGCCCACCACCCAAATTCCGAAAGAGGCCTCTGCACAGGGATCCCGTGGCAAATCTGCAGAGGCATTTTTGACCGTACTGAGTGGAGCCAATACCGGCATGACCCTACCCCTGCAGGATGGTTTGTTTTTGGGACGCAGCGGCAATGTGGATATTCAACTGACAGACCATGGCATTTCCCGGCAGCATTGTCGGCTGGATGTGGAGAACGGGCGCTACATTCTCACCGATCTCAAAAGCTTAAACGGCACCTACGTCAATGGCGAGCGCATTACCCGCATTCCTCTTCTAGAGGGGGATCGCATTCAAATTGGGGCTAGCACCCTCAAGTTTGCCTACTACGACTGGGTGGAAGAGGCCTTCTTTCTACAAATGGCCAGTGCCGCCATCTACGACCCCCTCACCGGGCTTCACAATCGGCGCTTTTTTATGGAGCAACTGGAGTTGGAGATTCAGTTTGCCCTGCGCCACCAGACCTCCCTTTACGTGCTCTACTTCGACTTAGACGGGTTCAAGCTGGTCAATGATCAATGGGGCCATTTGGCCGGGGATCAGGCCCTGATACAAGCGGCACACCAGTTGCAAGCCCAAGTGCGCAAAGAAGATCTGTTAGCCCGTTTGGGTGGGGATGAATTTGCTCTCATGGTGCGAGGCATCGAAGAATCCCAGGTCTTGCAGTTGGCGGAACGGTTTCGCTGTGCAATCGAGTCTTTATCCTTAGAGATAGGAAAGATAGGATCCGAGCTTGTTTCCTTTACCTGCAGCATCGGTATTGCCGCGATGGGGAACCTTCAGGGAGAAGTGAACCGACAAAAGTTACTGGCTGCAGCCGATCATGCTCTCTACCAAGCCAAAGCTAGGGGGCGCAACCGTGTGGTTTTACTGTGAGCTAAAGTTGGGGAAGCTGCGGATCCCTGGTACAACAGAGACAGTCTTTCCCCTTTCTTCATGCCTGACATTCTCTTGCTCTCGGGGAGTCCTAGCGCCAACTCTCGCTCAGAAGCAGTCTTGCACCATGCCGCCGGGCTACTTCCCAGACAGGGTTTCACCACTCCGTTCGTCTCGGTGCGAGATCTCCCCCCAGAGGATTTGGTGCTGACCAAATTCGATAGCCCACAGCTCAAGCAAATTCAGGCCCAAGTCGCCCAGGCAGACGGGATCCTCATCTCCGCCCCAGTTTACAAGGCCTCCTACCCAGGGGTTTTCAAGGCGCTATTGGATCTGCTCGATCAAGATGCCCTGACGGGGAAAGTGATCTTACCGATGGCCACAGGAGGAACATTAGCCCATTTGCTCGCCATTGACTTTGCGATGAAGCCGGTGCTGTCGGTGATGGGGGCAACCCATATTTTGAAAGGAATTTACATCCTCAGCGCTCAAATTCAGTTTGATGCTGATGGAAAGCTACAGTTAGAAGCGGAAATTGAGGAGCGGCTGCAAGCCGGGATCCAATCTCTGGTGGAGGCGGTGAACTCTTAAGTCCTACAACTTTCTTCACCCCTTACTTAGCCAACCTGTGCAGATCCAAATCCGTCATCTCATTGAATATCGCTACAGCAGCCCAGCCCAACTGGAACCCCATACTCTGCGCCTACGCCCTCGCTGCGATGGGATTCAGAACCTCTTGGCCTTTGATCTGCAGGTGGATCCGCTCCCGATTGGCCAATCTCCACTGGTGGATTTAGAGGGCAACACTACTGTTCAAGTTTGGTTTGGGGATCCCACAGAACATCTGCGCATCCAAACCCAAGCCACGGTGCTCACCCTGCGGCAAAACCCCTTCGACTATCTTCTCTTCGATTGGGCCACCCACCTCCCCATTGATTATCCCAGTACCTTGGCTGCTCAGCTACAGCCCTACTTAGGGTCTCAACCTGAAGCCGCAGTGCAAACCCTTGCCTGGGAAGTTTGGGATCAGGTCCATGGAGACAGCACTGCTTTTTTGCAGCAGCTGAACCAGCGCATCCACAGCGAATGCCGCTACATCCTGCGGGAAAAAGGGGATCCCTGGCCTGCCAGCCTGACATGGCACCGCAAAACCGGCTCCTGCCGGGATCTGACCCTGCTGTTCATGGAGATCTGTCGCACAGTCGGCTTAGCAGCACGATTTGTCAGTGGCTATCAAGTGAGTGAGCCGGAGTTGCCCGAAGCATCTGAAGAATCTGATGAAACAGAATCGGATCCCGTTCCCACCCAGAGCCTGGCCCATTCTCATCTTCATGCTTGGGCGGAAGTGTATTTGCCAGGGGCAGGATGGCGAGGGTTTGACCCAACCCAAGGGTTAGCGGTAGCCGAACAACACATCGCCCTGGCCGCCAGCCCTCATCCCAGTGGCGCAACCCCGATCAGTGGCCATTGGCTAGGACGGGGCATTCAAAGCAGCATGCACTACAGCATCGCCCTCAGCACCTCTGTGCAAAGCCAAACCCAATTCCCTGCGGGTTGCCCTTTGCGCCTCACCTAATCCGGGTTTCTGGGCGAAAAAGTCCCTGGCTGGATCCCAAAGTGGCGGTGTAAGATGGCGGAGTTTAGCCAAGCTTCTGCCGAGGGATCCCGTTGACCCAGTCTATTGATATCTCCGCTAACGTCGATACGTTTTTGCAGGAGTTGGCCGCCATTCAGCAGGTCGGGCCGAAGCGAGTTGCAATCCTGGGTAGTCGTCATGTGCCTATTACCCACCAGTATTTGATCGAAACCCTCAGTTACGCTTTAGCCCTAACCGGCAACCACATCCTCACCTCTGGGGCCATCGGCACCAATCTGGCGGTGATCCGCGGGGCGATGCGAGCAGATATGAAATCCCTGACGGTGATCCTGCCGCAAAGCTTGGAGCGGCAACCCGCGGAGTCGCGAGCCAGCCTCGAGCAGGTACTACACCTGGTGGAACACCCTGAGAACGACCATCTCTCTTTGGCGGAGGCCAGCCACCTGTGCAACCTCGAGATCATCAGCAAGTGTCAGCAGTTGATTTGCTTTGTTTTCCACGACAGCGTGACGCTGTTGGATGCCTGCAAGCATGCGGAAGATCAACACAAATTGGTGACCCTCTTCTATTTCGACTGATTCGACTGAGAGGCCGGCTGGGAGAGTGGAAAGTGCTCCTTAAGCCAAGTTTCGGCCTCTGCTGGGGTAGCAAGCTGGCCATTGAGAGTGTGGTAGCGCAGCTGATCCAAAATCTCCTGGAAATACCGACCCGGCGCATAGCCCAGACGATGCAAATCGTGCCCGTTCAGCAGTGGTTTCACCCAATGCCACTCCTGTAGGTAGCACCAGATCAGCCGCCGTGCCGGTTTGGGGGCGATCCCGATCATCAAAATGACCGCCAGGATCCGCAACCCCTGGAGCAGCTGCACCACCTGATCGGGGGAAAGATCTGGGTGCAATCGGGCCAAGAGGGTTTGGTAATGGGGGGAGTTGCGGAGGCGCTCGATGCCTGCTTGGGTGAGGTGCAGTTGGCTGGCCACCTGGGGGGCTTGGGGCAATGTCAGTAGCAGTGCCTCTAGGCGCAGTTGCCAGATCTCATGGGATCCCAACTCTGGATACCGACGGCGAAAATGGTTGGCCCAAGCGCCGACCCGCTGTAGCCGCTGCTGCAAGGAGGGATCCCACTCCAAATCGGGGTGAATACAGCGCAAGGCCCCCCACTCCGATAACCGCTGAAAAGCCAGAGGCCAATCGCGGGATCCGAGAATATAGGCCAACTCCTGCTTGAGACGATCCCCGCCCACAGCATCATGTAAACCACTGGCCACGGCAGCCCGAATGCGTTCTTCGGTGCTGGGATCCAGGGAAAAGCCTAGACGCACTGCAAAGCGCACCGCCCGATAAATGCGGGTGGGATCCTCGATGAAGCTGTTGGGATGTAAAACCCGGATCAATCCCTGGCGCAGATCCGCCTGCCCGCCGAAAAAATCCAGCAGTTGCCCCCGTTGGGAGCCATTCAGGCGGAGGGCCAGGGCATTGATGGAAAAATCCCGCCGATACAAATCCTGCTGGATGGATCCCATCGCCACTTCCGGAGGAGAGGCCGGATAGGGGTAAAACTCCGTGCGGGCACTGGCAATATCCACACAAAAGCCCCCCGGCCAGATCAGGGCAGCCGTTTGAAATTTGCCGTGGATCTCCAGGCGCGCTTCCGGGAAGTGCTGTTGCAAGGCTTGCCCCAAAATCAAACCCCATCCGGTCGGATCTGCACCATCCCCCCGCAGCGGGTAGGGCCCATCCACCACCAAGTCCAAATCCAGTCCATCCAGATCCGGTAGTGGCTGTCGTCCCCACTGCTGCAAAAGCAGATCCCGTACCGCTCCCCCTACCAAGTACACCTTCAGCCCCCGTTCGTCCGCGATTTGGGTGGCCTGTTGCAACAGGTGCCGATGGTGTTCCGATAAGGCTGCGAAGGTGAGATCGAAGCTGGGGTGCGAATGGGGATCCCGCCCGGTCACCGGGGCACAAAACGGCGAATAAGAGGGCAACTCGTGCAGATGGCGCAACACATCGGTGCGGGTGACAATGCCCACCAACTGCCCATCCTTGAGAACCGGCAGCCGACCAATATCCCAATTCACCATCAGCTGTTGGATCTGGGCTAGAGGCGTGTCTGGGGAGAGGGTTTTCACTTCATGAGTCATGTAGCCTTTGACGGGGGCATGACCAAAGCCGTGGTGCAGGGCAATATCGATATCCCGCCGCGAGATCACCCCCACCAACTGCGCCTCGGCATCCACCACCACCAACCCCGAATGTCCGTAGCGCAACAGCACTCGCTGAGCTTCGTCAATCGTAGTTTCCGGGCGAATCGTCCGCACTGGGGCCGACATCAGATCTTGTGCAGTGACGGGAGCCGGGATCCGTTCTTCTAGGGCGCTCATCAGCTCTTGGGCCAATTCCGCTGGGTTGGGTAGGGGTTGCTCCCAACTGGCTTTGAGCGTGGCTGCTGCCGCACAATCGTGTCCACCCCCCCCATAACGACTCATCAGTTTGCCCAGCTGAGCAAAATCCTGTCTCGCCCGCCCGATCAAACTCAGCCGTTCCCCCTGTCGCGCCACCAGGATCAGCACATCCACATCCGTCAGATCCATCAGCCGCATCACCAAACCGGCTAGCCCCGGCACAAATTCCGGCAAATCCAGCAGCCACTCCCCCAACCGATACCCCCCCACCTGGCGCACCTGCATCTGGGTCAACCCTTGGCTGAGCAGTTCCCGCATTTCTGGAGTGAGCCCATCCCCCAAAAAACGCCGTAGCAGGATCAAATTCACCCCTTGGCCCACCAACCAAGAGAGAGCCTCAGCATCCCGTGCTGTGGTCTCAGGAAAGGTGAGGGATCCCGTATCCATGTGAATGCCCAAGGCCAGCGCCAAGCGCTCGAACGGACTGAGCGGGATCCCGGCAGCCCGAATCCGTTCCACCAGTAACGTACAGGTCGCCCCTACCGCTTCGATATGGCTGGTAACCCGCTGCTGGGGCCAGAAGGCTTCGGCTGGGGTTTCTGGATCGTCCACATGGTGGTCGAAAATTTCAATGGCAACCCCAGGGGCACTCAGCCACGAGGCCGCCTTGCCCAAGCGATCCGGGTCATGACAGTCCACCAAAATCCACTGCTGAACCTGCTGGGGATCCACCGAGCGCATCTCAATCAAGGGAAACTCATCCCGGTGCAAGGACAAAAATTCCTGTACCCCCGGCAGGGATCCCCCAGTCAAGACGATACGCGCCCCCGGATACAGCCGCGCTGCCCCCACTGCCGCCCCAAGGGTATCGAAATCCGCCGATTGATGACAGAGGATCAAGTCCATGGATGCCAAACTTGTGTTGCTCCTGCTCTCCATCCTGACATTCGTTGTTTTCAAGAACATGAGGGTTCGAGTCCCTCTGATCCCATCACTAACGATCACGACGTGATCTCCGTGATGATCAACTTGATCCGCGAAGGCCGGATGATTTGAACCCGCCCCATTTGTCGATGCACGGCTCGGATATGAATTGCCCCTTAAACAGAACACCAGAACTTCCTCCGCCTTCGAGCACAGATGAGCAATGGATGCTCCACGCAATCGCCCAGGCGCGCAAGGGCGAGGGTCTGACGCGCCCGAATCCGCCCGTCGGCGCAGTCCTTGTGAAGAACGGATACCTGCTAGCCGAGGGGTTTCATCCAAAGGCAGGCAGCCCTCATGCGGAAATCGTTGTGCTGACAACAGCGGGCGGGCAGGCGCACGGCGCCGATCTTTACGTCACGCTCGAGCCGTGCAGCACGTGGGGCCGCACGCCGCCCTGCACAGACGCGATCATCCGCGCTGGCATCCGCCGCGTGATCGCAGGGACGACAGACCCGAATCCCAAGCATGCTGGGCGCGGTTTTCAACTGCTGCGCGAGGCAAATGTCGCCGTGAGTGTGGGCGTGCGCGAACCCGAGTGCAGGGCGCTCATTGAGCCATTTGCGATGCTCCAGCGCGATAGCCGTCCGTTCGTCACGCTCAAATTGGGCATGTCGCTCGATGGACGGCTCGCGGACATGTATGGCCGCTCACGATGGATTACAGGTGCAGCCGCACGATCACAGGTTCATGCTCTGCGGCGGCGGGTAGACGGGATCCTGATCGGACGTGAGACCGCGCTTCAGGATGATCCCTCACTGCTGCCGAATCCCGCAGACGGGCGCACGCCGTGGCGGATCGTGCTTGATCCCCACGGACGGCTGCCGATGCAGCTCAAGCTCTTTTCGGATGCTCATCGACAACAGACGATTGTGTTCCTCGGGCCGGAGGCGCCTGAGCCGTATCGCAAAGCGCTGGAGACCCGCGGAGTCAACTGCGAGACACTGCCAACACAGAATGGACGCTTTCGGATGCGTTGCGTCTTGCGAGCACTGGGAGCACGCGAGCTGTTACATGTGCTCTGCGAAGGCGGCGGCGTACTGGCGGCAGCCTTGTTGGCGGAGAACTTGGTCGATGAAGCATGGTATTTCATCGCCCCCAAACTACTGGGCAGCGAAGGCCGTCCGGCTGTTGGTGGGCCGGGCTGGCCGCTAGCAGATGCGCCGAATTGGCGCATTCTCGATGTGCAGATGCTCCCGCCAGATGTTTGGATTCGGGCGAGGCCGCAAAGAGAAGAGGAGTGAACTGAACCATGTCTTCAAGTCTTTCTTCACATCCTTGTCTTCACATCCTTGAAATAGACAGAAGACGAAGGGAAATCGAAGGAGAGGTTGACAGTTGCTTTTTGAGGTGTCAACAACTGCACCCACAAGGGGATACGGCTTCTCGGAGGTGTTCATGAACTGAAACATTGGATATCATCAATGTTTCGGAGAATTCACCAGCAATCGTGGCAAGCGGGCGGAAAGGCCACACAGCAGTTCATAGGGAATCGTGCCCAACTGATCCGCCCAGTCCTGAACTGATGAGCCCAGGCTCGCCGCCTGCAGATTGGGGCCGAGCAATTCCACCACATCCCCTACCTGAATATCCGGTCTCTCCGTCACATCCCACATACACTGATCCATGGTGATTGTCCCTACCTGTGGGATCAAGCCGCCACGCACCCATCCCCGCAACCGACCGGAAAGCCGCCGCGGGATCCCGTCCGCATAGCCAATGGCCAGAGTGGCAATACGACTGGGGCGGGAGGTGATGTAGCGATGCCCATAGCTCACCCCTGTCTGGGCGGGCACCGTTTGAATGTGGGTCAGTCGTGCCTTCAGCCGTAGGATCGGCTGCAAACCCGGCACCTGCAAATGGGGAGCGGGGGGTAACCCGTAAAGCACCAGCCCTAAACGCACCCGTGCATAATGCCCCTGCAGATGGCTCAATGCCCCGGCTGAGTTATCTAGATGCAGGCTCGGCAAGGGATCCCCAGCCTGTTGAATCTGTTCGATAACCTGAGCAAAGCGAGTGCGTTGCTGTTCCATGGCCGGGCAGTGGGGTTCATCTGCTGTCGCCAAATGGGAAAACAAGCTACACCCCTGCAACTCCGGGATCCGACCAATCTGCCCCCACAGAGCTGCCGCCTCTGTCCAGGGGATCCCCAGCCGGGTCATGCCCGTATCCACATTCACATGCACCGGAAAAGGCCGCCCCGCCAACCGTGCCACCTGACACACCAGAGGGATCTGGTCGGTACAGGTGAGGCTAATCTCTAAGCGGGCCGCCATCGCTTGCCACAACTCCGCCCAGGTGTTCAAGGCTCCCAACACCAGAATGGGAGCCTGCAGCCCCATTTGCCGCAACTCGATCCCTTCTGACAGAGTGGCCACACAGAGGCCCTTTGCCCCGGCTGCGATAGCCAAGGGAGCCACCAACCTTGCCCCATGGCCATAGGCATTGGCCTTCACCACCGCCCAAATTTCTGTGTCCGCCGATAGCCGCGCCTGCAATAGCCGCAGGTTCTCCCGCAATTGGGCTCCATCGATCTCCACCCAAGCTCGACTGGTCAGCAGATCTGGGTCAGGCAGCTCTGATAAATCTAAGCCGTTGAGAGCCTTTGTCCCTGAGGCGGCTTCAACGGACAAGGGGCCTGCCAAAACGTCTGCAACAACACCGGCAACCGGCCTTGCCCCATTGCCCTGCAACCCTGGAGCTGCCATCGCTCCCATCGACGGTTGATTCACCTGTTCACCCCACAACACCCTTCAGCGAGGCTAGCGCAAAGCCCACTCCGGCGCCATCCACAACAGCGGTACACCTGGGATCCGTGTGGCCTCATTGCGCTCAAAAAATCTGGCCAACCCAGAGTTTTGCCCTTGTGAAGTCAGTCCCTGGCTTAACAGCCGCCGCAGCGTGCGTTGGAAGTTATCCGCCTCACCCCCCGGAGACAAGGAGGGATCCCCAGTCATCAAACGCAAATCCTCCACGGCTTCGGTATAGCCTCCCAAAGCATCCACCAAGCCCACTTCCAGAGCCTGTGCCCCCGTAAAGATGCGGCCATCTGCCAACTCTCGTACCCGCGCTTCGTCTAGCCCTTCCCGGCGGGCAATCATCTCGGCATCCAGCACCTCATCGGCCCCTTCTTCCGGCAAATGCTGACGGCCCTGGGCGACATCTCGAATAAATTGATCCAAGGTATTTTCCACCAAGTCCTGCAGCAGACGTTGCTCTTGAGGCGTAGCGGTGCGGAAGGGAGAGAGAATGTCCTTAAATTCGCCGGTTTTGAAGGTTTGGGGCTCGATGCCGTAGTTTTCCAGCAATTCGCCAAAGCTAAGGCCGCTGATGATTACCCCAATGCTGCCGGTTAGGGTGCCGGGATTGGCGTAAATCTTGTCGGCAGCACTGGCCACGTAATAGCCCCCGCTAGCAGCAATATCTTCCATGATCGCGATCACCGGTTTGCCCACCTCATGTAAGGCGGTTACGGCACGATAGAGTTCCTGGCTGGATCCCACCGCGCCGCCTGGACTGTTAATACGCAGCAGCACTGCCTTCACAGAGCGATCCTGTACTGCATCCCGGAGCTGATCTAGAGGGGAGGTGGGCAAACTGACAAACCCTGAACCGCGAGATCCGCCTATGGTTCCTTCTAGGTTGACCAACTCGATTCGATCGCCGCCGCGAGCTGCTTCAAAGCTGACACCCCCCCGAGGAGGTTCCGGTGTGGGACGTGTTCCCCCGATGATGGCGGCAATCAAGCAGATCACCACCAAAGAGACGGCCAAGATGTGATTGAGCTGGTTCCCTTGTGTCACGATCCCCTCGATAGCCACTGACTCCGTTCTATCACCCTGCAGGCCTCTCCGGTAATAAGAGGTCGTGGGTTAACGGACCCGAATCTATGGCATTGACTATTGACAGGGATCCCTTGCCTTCTTAGGATGAATATCCGGTACTTTTGTCTTCCAAAGCCGCTTCTCAAGTCACGGGCGTGGGTTTGAAAGGGGGCTTGCGGGCTTGTGTTTGTCTGATTTGGGGCTTTAGCTCAGTTGGTAGAGCACTTCAATGGCATTGAAGGGGTCAGCGGTTCGAATCCGCTAAGCTCCATAGTTTTCGATTCCGAACCCAGGCTTCTCCTGTCTCTTTTGTTTTGTAGGTCAAGTTCAACACCAAGACCCCGCGGGTACAGTCCGGAACTTATAGCCCCTGCTTATTAGTTCTCATTAGCTTTAATCTAGAGTCTGGAACAGTCTAAAGTTCCGTTAGGACTTCGTCCAAATTCACGAATTTACGAACGGGATCTGCATGTGGTGCCCACCTTCAAAACCCGTTTCACTGCAATCCGCTGGCTGTTAGGTGGTCTGTGTGTGCTTTTGGCTTTGGGGTTAGGGCTATTAACCGGATCTCCGCTCAGGACTGCGGAGGAGACTGCCCCTGTCTCTCTGCCTTTCCCGCTAGATGCGGATTCACTGCGGATGTCATCCCACCGTCAGGAACAGCCTTTCCCCGAGACCTTACCGGCGCTGGCGCGTCAGGCGATCGCCCACTACTTCGCCACCGGCCAGGTGCTGCCCACTCCAGACGGGATCCCACCCCATTGGCGACGCTCAGCAGGCGTTTTTGTAACCGTGAGCACCGACCGGCAACCGCGCGGCTGTTGGGGCAGTTTGGAACCCAGTAGCGGAGACTTAGCGACTGCCACGATCCGGGCGGCGGTGGGGGCAGTGAGTCGAGATTGGCGCTATGTGCCATTGCGAGCTACAGAACTGGAGACGGCTTCGATTCAGGTGGCGATGGTGCGGCGAGTGGTGCCCATTGTCTCTGTGGAGGGAGTGGATCCGACGCGCATGGGGCTGTTTATCCGGTCGGGTGCGCAAGGGGCGGTGTTGCTACCAGGGGAAGCCCTGACAACAGAATGGCAGCTGTCCACAGCCAGACGCTGGGCCGGGATCCCTGCTGGACAGCCTGTAGAACTGTTTCGGGTGGAGGCGGAGCTGCTGCATGAGTTTTGAGGAGGAAATCCATGGGGATCCTGCGGCTGAACTGTGGTTGGCGGCGGTGCTGGGCAATACCCATGTGCGCTGGGGCTGGTTTCAGGATCAGACATTGCTCAGAGTGGAACTCTTCTCTGCTCAACAGCCGTTGCCTTGGCCTGACCAGACAGAGCTTTGGCTAGTGGGGGTCGGCTCCGCCCCGGTACCAACGGGATCCAATTGCGTGCATCGATTGCAGCTGCAGGATGTGCCGTTGGGGAATCTCTATCCCAGCTTGGGGTTGGATCGGGCCTTGGCCCTTTGGGCTGCCGGAATCCACTACGGTTGGCCCTGTTTGGTGATCGATGGGGGTACGGCTCTGACCTTGACGGGGGCGGATCGGGCGGGATCCCTCGTGGGAGGGGCGATTTTGCCCGGTTTGGGGTTACAGACGCAGGCTTTGTCGGATCACACGGCTCGCCTGCCGAAGATCGATTGGGATCCTGACCTGGCTCTTCCCCCTCGTTGGGCCAACGATACGCCCACCGCCATTCGCAGTGGCATTCTCTACACGGTGCTGGCAGGTGTGCAGAGCTTTATTGCCGATTGGCGGCAGAGGGGTTCCGATGGGCCGGTGCTGTTGACCGGAGGGGATGGCGAGTGGCTGTACTCACAGCTCCAAAACAGCGGGACAGATTCAGACTTACATTGGGATCCCCATCTGGTGCTCCGAGGGATCGCCCAGTGCCGGCGGCTGAAACATCTGGCGAAGAACCCGCTGAGGATAAAATAAGACTCCCTGCTTGCAAGTACCACATCCTGCTGACACGACAAAGGATCCCATGGCCAACGGCAACTGCTTCGGTGTTTTATTTTCAGTAACCACCTACGGCGAATCTCACGGTGGAGCCGTGGGGGTGGTGGTGGATGGATGCCCACCGCGCTTACCGCTGACGGAGGCGGACATTCAAGCAGAATTGGATCGACGGCGACCGGGCCAAAGCCACATCACCACACCACGCAAAGAGGCGGATCGCTGTGAGATCACCTCCGGCGTATTTCAAGGGCTCACCCTGGGCACGCCGATTCATGTGATGGTGCGTAACCAGGATGCTCGCCCGCAGGACTATAGCGAAATGGCTACAACGTTTCGTCCTTCCCATGCGGATGCCACTTACCAAGCCAAATACGGGATCCGCAACTGGCAGGGGGGAGGACGCGCCTCGGCCCGTGAGACCATCGGCCGGGTGGCAGCCGGGGCGATTGCCAAGAAAATTCTGCGGCTGGCTGCTGGAGTGGAGATCCTAGCCTATGTACAGCGGGTGAAAGATCTAGAAGCAAAAGTGGATCCCGCTCAAGTGGCCCCAGAGCAGGTGGAAGCCAACATCGTCCGCTGTCCGGATCCCGAAGTTGCCGCCGCCATGATCCAGGCCATCGAGGCTGCCGGTCGAGAAGGAGATTCCCTGGGGGGGGTGGTAGAATGTGTGGCCCGCCAAGTGCCGCGGGGGTTGGGATCCCCGGTGTTCGACAAATTAGAGGCAGACTTGGCTAAGGCGGTGATGTCTCTGCCGGCCAGCAAAGGGTTTGAAATTGGCTCGGGGTTTGCCGGTACCTATTTGACGGGCAAGCAGCACAACGACGAGTTTTACATGACCCCTTCTGGGTGGCGCACCCGCAGCAACCGCTCTGGCGGAGTTCAGGGGGGCATTGCCAACGGCGAAGATATTACCCTACGGGTTGCCTTCAAGCCCACAGCCACGATTCGACAAGCCCAAAACACCGTCACCCTCGATGGAGAAGACACGGTTTTGGCAGCGCGGGGGCGGCATGATCCCTGTGTGTTGCCTCGGGCGGTACCGATGGTAGAGGCAATGGTGGCCTTGGTGCTTTGCGATCATCTGCTGCGGCATCAGGCCCAATGTGGATCTCTAGGGTTACCGGAGGGTTCTCTCCCTAACTCCCCAGAAACGGCCCAAGCCTTAAGGTAAAGCGGGGATTGCTTATCAGCAGATACCCTGAGAAGGTGCTGGGATTCCCATCATGGCTAAAGCAAAAACCGTCTGGGAATGTAGCAACTGCGGCGAGCGTTACCCGAAATTTTTGGGCCGTTGCGAAAACTGTGGTTCCTGGAACACCTTATCGGAAGTTGTTGTCGCCCCAGCACCCAAATCCTCCCGGGCCCAAGCCCTTACTCCCAAGTCCAACGGGATCCCTCAGTCTGCCCTCCCGATTACGCAGGTGCAACCGGATGATCACCCTCGCCTTGCGTCTGGCTATGGCGAGTTCGACCGCGTCTTGGGGGGAGGCATTGTAGCCGGATCCCTGGTGTTGATTGGCGGGGATCCGGGGATTGGAAAAAGCACGCTGCTATTGCAAACTGCCGAGCACCTGGCCAAGAGCGGGCGAATGCTTTACGTGTCAGGGGAAGAATCGGCCCAACAAATTAAACTGCGAGCGGAGCGCCTGGGGGTGGGATCCGAGCAGCTCTATCTCTTGGCTGAAACCGATCTGGAAGCGATTCTGCTGGAGATTCAGGCTTTGCAGCCTCGTGTGGCGGTCATCGACAGCATCCAGGCCATTTTTTGGGGGCAAATCACAGCCGCCCCGGGATCCGTCTCGCAGGTGCGCGAGTGCACCAGCCTGCTGATGCGGGCGGCAAAAAAATGGGGGGTAGCGCTACTGATCGTGGGCCATGTCACCAAAGATGGATCCCTGGCGGGGCCGAAGGTACTGGAGCATTTGGTGGATACGGTTTTGTACTTTGAAGGGGATCGCTTTCAAAGCCATCGTCTGCTGCGCTCCGTCAAAAACCGCTTCGGGGCAGCCCAAGAAATCGGCGTGTTTGAAATGGCGGAATCGGGCTTGGTGGAGGTGGAAAATCCCTCGCAACTGTTTTTGAGCAGCCGGGATCAGGCCACACCCGGAACCGCCACCATCGTCGCCTGTGAGGGTACTCGCCCCCTAGTGGTGGAGGTGCAGGCGTTGGTCAGCCCCACCAGCTACAGTTCCCCCCGCCGTACCCCCACCGGCATTGAAATGAACCGCTTTTTGCAGATCTTGGCGGTCTTAGAAAAACGGGTCGGGATCCCGCTCTCCAAATACGATGCCTACATTGCCTCCGCCGGTGGCATCAATGTGGCCGAGCCGGCTGCCGATTTGGGGGTAGCCGTGGCCGTGGCGGCCAGCTTTCGGGATCGGCTGGTGGATCCCTTCACCGTCTTGATTGGGGAAGTGGGGTTGGGGGGGCAGGTGCGCCCAGTCTCGCAACTCGAGCAACGGCTGAAGGAAGCCAGCAAACTGGGGTTCCGTCATGCCATTATCCCCAATAGCCCTGTGATGTCAGATTATGGACTGCGCCTAAGCCGGGTAAATCGGGTTCTAGAAGCCTTGATCGTTGCTTTACCCAGTTCCGAAGGTTCAGAGTGACAGACTCCCGACGTCATACCTTAGGTACTCGAACACCATCCCCTTCGCACCCTATTCTTGGGCGACTGAGACGATCTGCCTAGAGACTGAGCGATATAGCCTTTTCCGACTTCACACAGGCCCTTGAGCTAGGCAAAAAACCTGATGAAGCAACGGATTGACCTAAATCTGCTGTATCAGGCAACGCTGGAAAAAGCTGTATTTTGATTGATGTTCCGTTCCGAGCCTTGCAATACAACAGCAACCCGAAACTCTGAGAGAGTTGATCAGTATCTCTGGCTTGACGTCGAATCCGTTGCAGTCGAGTTTGAGGGGGTAAGCCAAACCACCAGACCAGTTCCTGAGTTTAACAACTGTACTGGTAGACTTACTGGCAACTGTACCGCTGGGATCCGTGCGGGGATCGTTTAGGCTGCACCTAAGGTGTTCTTCCTCCGGGTGAACGAGATGCGGATCCTGCTTGATCGTGATTCTTCTCAACCGATGTATCTGCAGATTCAAGATCGTCTGCAGGCTTTGATCCAGTCGGGATCCCTGTTGCCGGGGGAGCGGTTGCCCTCGATCCGCACCTTGGCCAAAACCCTACAGGTGAACAAACTGACGGTGATCGAAGCCTACGATCGGCTGTTGGCTCAGGGATTGATCCAGGCTCGCCAGGGATCCGGCTATTTTGTCGATCCGATCGGGATCCCGGCTCCCAGCAAACCGAGTGGCTTTGAGCCCGCCCAAAATGTGGTGCTTTGCGAGAGCCAGTCCAACCGTCCCTTCGCCATCTATGCCCGCTCGATCCAGGCCAAGCAACAGCCAGGGGTGATCGATCTCAGTTGTGCCCTGCCGCAAACCCCCCCCAGCGATTTGGCCCGCATCGTTCGTCGGGTTTCCAACGACAGCGACGGTATCTTTTTCTACGACGCCATCGAAGGACAAAGTCAGCTACGCCAACAGATCGCCAACCTAGTGCTGCAGTTGGGGCTAGAGGCCAGTGCCGATGAGATCTTGATTGTGAATGGGGCGATGCAAGGCTTGTCTTTGGCGATGCGACATCACCTACAACCGGGAGATTGGGTGGTGGTGGAGAGCCCGACCTTTTTTAGTACACAAGCCCTTCTGGAGCAACTGGGCTGTCGCCTGATCGGGATCCCGATGGATCGAGAGGGCATGAATCTAGACCTGCTAGAGCGCTACCTGCAAAGCCATCGCCCCAAGCTGATCTACACCATCAGTTCTCTGCACAATCCCACCGGCCTAACCACCCACAGCTCCCACCGGCAACAGCTGCTGCACCTCGCTGCTCAGTACAACTGCCCGATTTTGGAAGACAATGCCTACGAGGCTCTGCATTTTGGGTCTGCCCCACCTCCCCTCAAAGCCCTAGATAGCGAAGGCCTGGTCACCTACGTGGGCACCTTTTCCAAAACCCTGTCTCCTGGCTTGCGGGTGGGCTACTTGGTGGTGCCACCCTCCCAATATTCGGCGCTGCTAGAGCAGCGTTACCTGACGGATATTCACACGGCTTCTTTGCCCCAGGCAGTGGTGAGTGAATACCTGGCCAATGGCCATTATCGCCGCCATCTGCAACAGGTACGGGCGCGACTGCTGCAAAATCGCAACCAAATGCTCCGTGCACTGGAAACCCATTTCCCGGAAGAAGCCCGCTGGACGATCCCGGAAGGAGGTATGTACCTCTGGGTGCAACTGCCGGAACACTACCGCTTTCAGATGCAAAAGCTGGCCCAACAGGCGCGGGCCACCAATGTGCTGGTGTTGGAGGGATCCGCTTTTTTCCCGGATGGGGTGGGCTATCCAGCCCTGCGACTCTCCTATGCCAATGTTTCCCCCGAGATGATCGAAGTGGGGGTGGCCAGAGTGGGCTCCCTGCTGAAAACGCTGCATGAAGAGGTTAGGTTCAACTGAATAGAAGGGGCGCAAGTTTTGATGGGATGCGGTGTGAGCCGAGTCAGAATTTGGGCAGAACTTGGGCAGGATTAAGTTCTCTAAAGGGAATGCCAAAAAATCAGAAAGGCAATCCGCAATTCTCGGGTCATCTGGCAATCTTCGGGTTGAAATAGAGGTAACCTTCTTTGCGGGGGATCCGACCATGATGGATGTGGCCCAACTGCTTGCTAAGTATCAAGAAGGGGAGCGGGAATTTCCTTTGGCGGATCTGCGTCGGGTGGATCTGCGGGGAGCCGATCTGCGGGATATCAACCTGCATCGCGCCAATTTGTCAGGGGCAGACCTGAGCGGAGCCAACCTGACAGGGGCCAATCTGCGGCGGGCCATCCTGATCGAAGCCAAGTTGTCGGAAGCAAATCTCAGCCATGCCGATCTGCGGCGAGCCAGTCTCGACTATGCCCAGATGCAAAAAGCCAACCTCTCCAGTACCAACCTGATGTGGGCCACCCTCAACGAAGCGGATCTGAGCGAGGCGAATTTACAGCACGGATCCCTGCAACGAGCGGTACTCAAACGGGCCAACCTCAGCCATTGCCAATTGCAATCTGTGGATCTGATCAGCGCCGATTTGTCGGGGGCCAACCTGACGGCGGCCAACCTGACCCAAGCCCACCTGAATTTGGCGGAACTCAACCAAGCCATCTTCCAAAACACCACCATGCCTGACGGCAGCCTGCGGTAAGGCCCTCAGAGGGCTGGGATGTCCTTGGTAAAATCGGTCGGGTGATCTCTATCATGAGGGCTTTCAAAACGTCGGCCCTACCTATCAACACCTCGATTCTTCCCTTTAAGGATGTTGGATGGCACTCAAACTTGTGATCTTCGACTTTGATGGCACCCTCGTCGATTCCGAACCCGGCATTCTAGAAGCCATCTGTCATACCGTCGCGGCCCTGAATCTGCCCGAAGAAGCGATAGAATCCTGGCGGCAAATGATCGGGATCCCGTTGGAAAAACAACTGGCTGCTCTGCTACCAGAGGGCGCTCAAAATCGGATCCCTGAAGGAGTGGAGATCTACCGCCGCTTTTATGATGCCATTCGCTCCCTCCACAGCCAGCCCTTCCCCGGTATTCTCGAGCTGTTGGCCGATCTGGCAGAGCGGATCCCGTTGGCCATTGCTTCTAGCAAACGACGGGAATCGATTTTGCCCGTTCTCGACCAATGGGGTTACGGCGACCTATTTGAGCCGATCATCTCCCCTGCCGAAGTGACCTATCCCAAGCCCCATCCCGACTCCGTGGAGCGCATCCTCGCTCACCATGACTTGGCTTCCGATCAGGCGGTTTTAATTGGTGATACCGAGTACGACATCGAAATGGCCCGTCGTGCCGGTGTCGGGGCCTGGGGAGTTGGCTGGGGCATTCACCCCCTAGAGCGTCTGTACCAGGCTGGGGCAGACCGGGGCTTTCGGGATGTCCAGGCCCTGCATCAAGCACTTGCGGAACTTTGGGTTTAAGAGATTTGAAAAATATTCGGAAAATCCCTTCGTCCAGCTCAATTGCCTGGCAAGTTCGGTGTAAAGCCGGATGTTCTCTCCTGCAGGGGGGCACTAGTGTAAGAGTATTCTCATCGATCTGCCGCTGTGACTCCTATTTCCTTTGCCAACGTTGAGATGCCTGGGACAATCAGGATGCCCGAAACGACTGCTCTAGAGCCAAGGGATGTCAGCCACCTTTTGGTTGTCGATGATCAGCCCAACAGCCGCATGTTGCTAGGGGATCTGCTAGAGGGCATTGGCTATCGGGTGAGCGAGGCCGAAAGTGGCAATCAAGCCCTGCACATGTTGGAAACCTTTCAACCGGATCTGATCCTGTTGGATGTGATGATGCCGGGGTTAGATGGGTTCGAGGTCTGTCGGCGGATTAAAGCCAACGAGGAGACGCGCTTGATCCCAGTGGTGTTAATTACAGCCGCCAGCGATCGCAAAAATCGGGTGCGGGGCATCGAAGCAGGGGCAGATGATTTCCTCAGCAAGCCCTTTGACGAGTCGGAATTGTTGGCGCGGGTGCGTTCTCTGGTTCACCAAAAGCACCTGAACGAAGATTTGGATCATGCCGCTCAGGTTTTGTTCGTCATTGCCCGCAGCGTGGAAAGCCGGGATCCCACCACAGGGGATCACTGCGAACGCTTGGTGAAAATGGCCAAGGATTTTGGCGAATTTCTACAGTTGCCCCGTCCCATGATTAAGGTATTGGCTTGGGGGGGATATCTACACGACATTGGCAAAATTGGTGTGCCCGACGCGATCTTGGGTAAACCAGACAAGCACACCCCGCAAGAGTGGGAGGTGATGAAATCCCACGTCCTGATTGGGGAGGAAATTTGCCGTCCCCTGCGCACCATGAAAGAGGTGTTGCCTCTGATCCGACACCACCATGAACGCTGGGATGGCGGTGGTTACCCAGATGGCCTTAAGGGGGAGGAGATCCCGTTGGTGGCCCGAGTCTTTCAGGTGCTCGACATTTACGATGCCCTCACCTCAGAGCGGCCCTACAAACGTGCCTTCACCGTTCAAGAATCCATGGATACTCTGCGAGAAGAGACAGCCAGAGGCTGGCGGGATCCGCAATTGGTGGAGTCTTTTTTCCAGTTTCTTCGGTCGCGGGTACCCCAACTGGATTGAACCGGTGAGTAGGGATCCCTTACGTCGTTGTGTGGCCTGTCGCCAGCTGTTTCCCCGCTCCCAACTGTGGCGGTTGGTCAGGCAATTTGATTCTCACCAAGTTCTTCTGGAGGAGGGCATGGGACGTTCTGCCTATCTCTGTCGCCAGTTTGGATGTTTACAGGCAGCCCAACGCAAGCAACGGCTGAACAAAGCCCTGAAAGCTCCTGTCCCTGACGAATTGTTTCAACGCCTAGAGGCACAACTGGTGAGTAATCAGCCTTCCGATGAACCCACCGAGACAGTAGTCCATATAGGCTAACCCCCCGTCTGACGGAGGTTTTGGGCTGCTTCAGAACCTCTGTGAAGTTGGAAAAAGCTGTAAAGCTACACGGCACCCCAACTCACCTGTCAGAATAGGGATCCGTGTAGGGATCCATCTAGGAAATCTGAGGCAAGCCTGTTCGGGCCGCAGAAAGGTTATTCTAGACTAGCGCCTTAGACGTTTGTTCACTTCCCCGGTTGTTCCACTCTATGCCCCATGTGGATATTTCCAGAGCAGTTTCAGATCTAGATTCCCTCCAGTCCGGATCCCTGGAGGCCGACCCAGCTGTTCTCAATAAGCCTGAGGAAGAACCCGCAAATTCGAAGGGCTCACCCCCTACTGATTTAGGTTTGGATAGCGAAACCGACGAGGAAAGAGGAGCAGAGGCTAGCAGACGAATGACCGATAAAGTTCGACTTTACGATATTGCCCGTGAAATGGGGCGTGAAAACCGCGATGTTTTAGAGGTTTGTGAACAACTGGGGATCCCTTTCAAAAGCCACAGCAGCACTATTTCTCCGGAGCAAGCAGAGCAGGTGCGCAGCAAACTGAGCAAAGCCCGTCTTGTGCAGCCTCCTCGCCCCCGTCCGAAGGCACAACAACAGGTACAACAACCCGAGAGCCACCCACCCGAGCCTACCCCTGAATCTCGAAGTGGTGAGGGCCCTCGGCAGATCATCGGCATTCGTCGGCCTGTACCTGCTCAGCGGCAAACCCCGGCTGCTGAGGCTACTCCCCCCAGTGCTTCGCTGGCTGCCAAACCCTCACTGCAACGACCTGAACGGGGTTCTTCTGAAAAAAAGGTCTCCGGTGGCCATGCCCAGTTGATAGGCCCGCCGCGCCGACAATCTGGCCCCCTTGTCCGTCCAGATGAGGTGGCCCAAGAACCGGAGCCAACTTCTCCTACCCCGGTTCGTCCTGATCCCCCTGCCGCCAAAACCAGCAGCCCTGAGCCCAATCCTACTCCGGTGGCCAAACGCCCGGCTGTGCTCACTTCCCCTCGACGAGCCACCCCCGAGCCCGAGTCGCCAGTAGAGCGTCCTGAACCTCTACAACGCGCTCCTGAATCCAGTCGTAGTCGTCCCAGCTCAGAAGCACCCTCACCCAGCCGTCCCCGGGCTCCTCGTTCCACGGAAGAAGGGGCTCCTTCTCCTCAACCTGTGCAGCGCCCGCGTCCCCAACTGGTGGGTGCTTCCATGCGCCCTGGCAGTCGCCCACAAGAACCCCGCTCCCCGGTGGCTAAGGAAGAGGGTTCAAGCGGAAGTAGCGATACCCCTCGTCCGCAGCGGCGGATGGAGTTGGTGGGTCCCCCCACCCGTCCTGCGGCTAAGCTGACTCTCCCAGACCTGGATGACTCCCCGCGCTTACCAGGAGGGATCCCTGGCGAAGA
The DNA here is from genome assembly GCF_021533835.1 of Synechococcus sp. Nb3U1. Classification (NCBI taxonomy): domain Bacteria; kingdom Bacillati; phylum Cyanobacteriota; class Cyanophyceae; order Synechococcales; family Synechococcaceae; genus Synechococcus; species Synechococcus sp. Nb3U1. The sequence goes on from NZ_JAKFYQ010000003.1 coordinate 334,564, forward strand.
ACGTCCCAGCCCGGTGTTGGCGGATGCCCCTGTGCGTCCTGCAGTGCCCAAGGTGAAGCGCAAAACGGCTGAGGAGGAGGACGAGGAGTTACAAGCTCTCAATCGACGCACCACTCGCACTCAAGCCAAACGCAAACGCAGTCGTAGACGTGGGGAGGGAGACGGAGATCCACTGGATTTGGATCCCATAGCTATCGTTTCGGCAGTCAAGCAGGCGGAGCTGAATGCTCTCAAGCCACTGGCCCGTCCCACCGCTAAGCCCACCTCCTATCGGCCACCAGCGGCTGTGACGGTTAGCAGTGCCCGTCCTCGTCCGGCTGCTCGTTCCCAGCGACAAGTTGCCTCTGCCGAAGCCAACGCTGCTGATGTGGCAGCCGAGCCGGAAGAGAAGGTGTTGCTGTTGAATGGCAGCCTCACGGTGCAAGAACTGGCCCATCGCCTGCGTTTGGCCGAAACCGAGATCATCAAAACTCTCTTCTTCAAGGGGGTAATGGTAACCATCAACCAAGTGTTGGATGAGTCGATTGCCGAGTCAGTAGCCAGAGAGCTGGGCTACGAAATTCGGCGGCCAGAGGCAGAATCCAAAGCCAAGAAAACAGAAATGCTGGATATGGAGGATATTGACCATCTGGTCTTGCGTCCTCCCGTGGTCACCATCATGGGCCACGTCGATCACGGCAAAACCACCTTGCTCGATGCCATCCGCGATGCCAATGTCGCCCGGGGAGAAGCCGGCGGGATCACCCAGCGCATCGGTGCCTACCACGTTGATGTGGACTTCGAGGGAGAAAGTCGCCGTGTGGTTTTCCTGGATACTCCTGGTCACCAAGCCTTTACCGCCATGCGTGCTCGTGGCACCCGTGTGACCGATATTGCCGTTCTGGTGGTGGCTGCCGACGATGGGGTACAGCCACAAACCCTAGAAGCAATCAGCCATGCACGGGCCGCTCAGGTGCCGATCATTGTTGCCATCAACAAGATCGATAAACCGGACAGCCAACCGGATCGCATTAAGCAGCAACTCTCCGAGCATGGCCTGCTGCCGGAAGAGTGGGGTGGGGATACCCCGATGGTAGAAGTCAGTGCGCTGGCTCGCCTCAATCTCGATAGCCTGTTGGAGATGATCCTGCTGGTGGCGGATGTGGCGGAGCTGCAAGCCAATCCCAACCGCCCGGCCCGTGGCACAGTGGTGGAAGCCCACCTCGATAAGGCGCGTGGCCCCGTAGCCACCTTGCTGGTGCAAAATGGCACGCTGCGAGTGGGGGAAACCTTGGTGGCAGGGGCTGTTTTGGGCCGTGTCAAAGCCATGGTGGATGACCGTGGCAACCGTCTACAGGAGGCAGGGCCCTCTTCTGCGGTGCAACTGCTCGGTCTGGATGAAGTGCCGGCGGCGGGGGATGAGTTTCAGGTCTACCCAGACGAGAAAGAAGCCCGTCGCATTGCTCAGGAACGGGCTGATGCGCTGCGGCAAACTCGGCTGCAACAGGCGCTCCTCTCCCGTCGAGTCAGTTTGGGCAGCATTTCCGCCAAGGCTCAGGAGGGCCAGCTGAAGGAGCTGAACCTAATCCTGAAAACCGATGTCCAGGGATCCGCTGAAGCCATTCAGGCAGCATTGCAGGATCTGCCCCAAGAGGAAGTGCAACTGCGGGTATTGTTAGCCTCTGCTGGCGAGATTACAGAGACAGATGTGGATTTGGCGGCAGCCAGTGAGGCGATCATCCTCGGGTTCAACACCAGCATGGCCCCTGGATCCCGACAAGCTGCCGATGAGCAAGGGGTGGATGTGCGGGAATACGACATTATCTACAACCTGCTCGACGATCTGCGGGCCGCCATGGAGGGTCTGCTGGATCCGGAAGAAGTGGAAGAACCTCTAGGCCAAGCGGAAGTGCGGATGGTGATCCCGATCGGGCGCGGTGCGATTGCCGGCAGCTATGTGCTTTCCGGTAAGGTGCAACGGAACGCCTTGGTGCGAGTCCGGCGCAAGGGGGAAGTGATCCACGAGGGTCGCCTCGATTCCTTGAAGCGCTTCAAAGACGATGTGCGAGAAGTGGCTTCCGGCTTCGAGTGTGGGATCGGCGTCGATAAGTTCCAATCTTGGCAGGAAGGAGACATTATCGATGTATATCTAATGGTCTCGAAACGGCGGACACTAACTCCGGCCTAGACTAACCGAGACGGGCCTGAGCGGGTTAAGTTGTGGAGGCAGGGATCCCTGTGGGTGGGGGGATCCCTGCGGCAGGACGATGACGCTCCGTATCGTGCGGAGCAGGATGGAGATCTCAGCTTGAAGATGGGGAGAAGGAATGCGACTGAGCCAGATGTTGTTTGTGACGCTGCGAGAGGATCCCGCCGAAGCCGAACTAACCAGCCATAAGCTGCTGTTGCGGGGCTGTTTTATCCGGCGACTGTCCCCCGGCACCTACACCTATCTCCCCTTGCTCTGGCGGGTATTGCAGAAGATCTCGGACATTGTCCGGCAAGAGATGAACACCATCGGCGGACAGGAATGCCTGATGCCCCAATTGCAGCCGGCGGAAATCTGGCGGGAATCCGGTCGTTGGGATGTCTACACCCAAGCGGAAGGGATCATGTTTGCCCTCACAGACCGGCAGGGACGAGAACAGGGCCTTGGCCCTACCCACGAAGAAGTGATCACCCTCCTAGCCCGGGATCTGATCCGCTCCTACCGGCAGCTGCCCCAAACCCTCTACCAAATTCAGACCAAATTTCGGGATGAGATTCGGCCTCGCTTTGGCCTGATGCGCGGTCGGGAGTTCATCATGAAAGATGCCTACTCTTTTCATGCCGACGAAGAAAGCCTGCGCCGAACCTATCAGGATATGTATCGCGCCTACAGTCGCATTCTCAGCCGCTGTGGGCTGCAATTTCGCGTGGTGGATGCCGATGCCGGGGCGATTGGCGGGCCTTCAGCAGCTTCCCAGGAATTTATGGTGCTGGCCTCTGCCGGAGAAGATGACATTCTCTACACCCCCGATGGCTCCTATGCGGCTAACGTGGAAAAGGCAGTGTCTATCCCGCCGGAGGCCGCTTCCTCTCCTTATGATCCTGTTCAGACTCTGGACACCCCCGACACAGAAACAATTGATAAATTGGCGGACTTCCTCAAGATTTCTCCCACGATCATTCTCAAAAATATCCTCTACCAAGCCCTTTACGACAACGGGATGCGGGTGGCGGTGCTCCTGAGCATTCGGGCCGACCAACAGGTGAATGAGGTAAAACTGTCCAATCATCTCAGCCGCTTGGCGGATCGCTACAAAGCCAGCAAATTGCTCACCCTCACCCTGGCCGATGCCGATACCCAAAACAGTTGGCAGGGGGATCCGATTCCTGTGGGTTATATCGCCCCCGATTTGCCGGATAGCTGCCTGGGCAAAAAACAGGAAAACCTAGCCCCAAAAATCTTGCGGTTGGCGGATCAAACGGCAGCCCTGATGAAAAACTTTGTGACAGGAGCCAACCAACCCGGCAAGCATGTAGGGGGGGTGAACTGGGGCGAACAATACCCTTTACCAGAAGTAGTAGATGTGCGCAAAGCCCAAGCAGGGGATCGCTCCCTCCTCAACCCGGAACAGATCCTGGAAACCACCCGCGGCATTGAGATCGGCCATATCTTCCAGTTGGGGCGCAAATTTTCGGTTCCCATGCAGGCCACCTTCACCGACGAACAGGGATCCGAGCATCCCCTGTGGATGGGTTGCTACGGCATTGGCGTGTCTCGCTTGGCCCAAGCCGCCGTGGAACAATCCCACGATGCCAATGGCATCATCTGGCCGGTGGCCATTGCCCCCTATCACGTGGTGGTGGTGGTGCCCAACATCTCCGATGAACAGCAGATGAGCGTGGCGGAAAAGCTAGTCATGGAGCTGACCGCCGCCGGCATTGAAACCCTCTGGGATGACCGGGATGAGCGGGCGGGCGTGAAATTCAAAGATGCGGAACTGATCGGGATCCCCTATCGAATCACCACAGGCCGCAGCCTCAAGCAGGGCAAAGTGGAACTGACCGAACGGGCCACTGGCCAAGCCACCGAAGTGCCTATTGAAGAGGTAGTAACCACCCTCAAAGAGCGGATCGAGGCGGCCTTGGCTGTGCCAGACTGAGCGTGGTTTCCGTTGAGCCAAAATGCTGAACATCTCGATCCTGAAAGAAGACGAATCCTATACGTTTCGCTCTTATTTCGAGATGCCCTATGAGCCAGACGAAATTCTGGCTCAATTCGGCTATCAACTGGACATTGGGGAATGGGAATGGCCCGCCGCCCCTGCCCCACCCCAAACCCAAACCCTGAAAGAACGAATCCGGCAACTACTGCCTCTAGTCAGCCTTAGTAGCGAAACGGCGCGGCGAGAATTGCTGGTTGCCCCTGTACTCACCGAAGTGGCCCTCCACTGTCGAGTCCCTTTGCGGTTGGAGTATCCCTTGATAGTGAGTAATTGGCTGAAGGGCAGCCTTGATTACCTCATGCGAGGGAAGAATACCCTGTTGGTGGTTGAGGCCAAAAAAGATGACCTAACCCGGGGATTTGTGCAGATGGCCGTTGAGATGATCGCCCTCGCTCAAGTGGAACAACACCATATTTACGGTGCGGTGACCCTGGGATCCATCTGGCAATTCGGCCAAATTCTTTTAGAGGAAAAGGTGATTAAGCAGGATTTGACCTTGTACCGAGTACCTGAGGAACTAGAGACCATTGCGGGTATTCTCACTGGAATTGTTGGTAACAGTCGCTAATAATTTTATGAATCGAGAAACGGGCTGGTTTGGGCTGAAGTTAATGGTGGCTGCCGCCGGAATCAGTGTGGCGGTAAAATACGGCGGCCCTTATTTGGCCTTACCTGAAGAAATGCCAGTGGTGATCGGTATGATCCTTCTACCTACCCTAGTCCTGTCCGGGATCCTGTGGCGCTGGCAACTCCAGTCCTCTACTGTTCCAGAAAGGCAGGGATCCCTTGCCTCCCAAGAAGAGGAGACAGAAAAAAACCCCCAACCCGATTCAGATTGAGAGCTTAATTGTAGTAGAAACAGATTTCAGGATTGCCAGACCGTCAGCGTCTTGAAATGGGCCTGAACCAACTTACTGCTGGGTGAGACGCAAGGTTACGGTTGGGCTGGTTTGGCTGCCGGAGGTAGCCGAGAGATTCACCTGATACACCGTGCCAGAAGCGGGAATAGCAGGCCGAACAGTGACGGTGAAACGCCCCTGAGCATCCGCCTGTACGGTTTGGTTAGCCACAGTCTGTTGGGCACTGATGATGCCGCCCAAAGAGGTAGAGGCCGTCACATTCACCCGCACCGAAGCATTGGGAGCTGTGGTTCCTTGCAGCGTGAAAGAGGAACCAGAAACCCGATCCCCATCCCGCACATTGGTGATCTGGGGTAGTAGCGGGCTGCTAGTCGGGGTGCTGACCGTAGCCGAAACCTCCTGGGTGGTCAGCCGCTGCACACCGCCGGTAGCCCCTTCGATCAATCGAGCCGGTTGCTCTGCGGTCATGAAGCGCACTTGACCGCTATTTTCCAAGCGAGCGACGACGATTCCCTCACGGGTGGTATCTTTGGCCTCGATCAGGGCATTCACCACGTAAGTGCCGCTAGAAACCTCTTGGGCTTGCAGGGTTTGCACCTGCCGTCCATCCTGTACCAAATACACCGTTACCCGGCTGGAGGGAGTACCTTGTACCGTCACCAGCAGGATTTCACCGGCAGCTAGGGGGCGATTGCCAGCGTTGTGATCTACCAAATCGATGGAAGCCCGGATGGGGCTGCCGACATTAAAGCTCCAGGTGACGCGACGGGTCACCCCTTGGGTATTGGTGAACTCCAACAAGACTTCACGGCGGCCCGCAGGCAAGGGCTGAGCAGGGCGGTAGGTGAAAAAGTCTCTAGTAATCACCGACTGAGAGGTAACATCTTGCCCATCCACAAAAATCTTCACCGTTTCCGGACGTACACTAACACCGTCTTGGGTACGAAAGGAGGCTGAAATCGGAGAACCCGGTTCTACATTGGTGGCCGCTTGAGCTGGGCTGGGATCCGTAATTTGCTGGGCCCTCACCGGGAGGCCCGACAACCCCACAACCGCAGCGCCGATCACCAAGGCACGGGGAAACCAGGAATGAGAGTTATCGCTCATGAGACCATCCAAAAGAAGAAAAGATAAGAACAGATAGACCACATAGATGACGGGCACAGGGGCTGTCAGGACATCGACCTCGATCATCCTGTTCGCATCCTGTCATGGGAGCTTTCCCCTGTCGATACGCCTGACCCACAGATTTACCCTCCTATAGGCTCAACCCCAGCGTCAGGCTTGAGCAAGCTCAGTTGCCATCTGCCGTGCGGGATCCCGCCTCCATCTTTGCAAAGTATAGAAAGCAGCCGTGAAAATGGTGTGAAGGGATCCATTTTGATCGGTTCAACCGAATCAATTCACGAAAATCGCCCCTGTTGCTTGCAGATCCAGGCAATGATCGCCGGAGACATCATTCACCAGGCGCACTTCTACCGTAATCACATTCGTGGGATCCACACTTACCCGATAGCCTACGGGAGCCAACATCGGCGTGTTAATGGCCATGCAGTTGGGGATCCGGTAGTTGCTCAGGCGCAGGGTTTCTTCTGGAGGAAATTCAAACACCTCCCGCCGCGGATCTGTAAAGCCATATTCCAAAGGCAATCCCGTCCGGTTAATGATCACCAGCTCAGAAGGGCGGTCAGGGTTAAAGCGAGCCACCGGGCGATTGAACACCGTTTGATCCACACCCACCGGTAATTGGGGCAAGGCAACCGTCTCGAAAGCAGGTTGAGCTGCAACAAAGTCGTCTTGATGCAAAAGTTGACCACTCACCCAGCCGCCCACTAGAGCAGCCATCATTAAGCCAATTCTACTGAAATGCTTCATGCTTCGCCTCAGAATGCGCCCTAAAAGCCATGAACAGGAATAACAAGGTTTGCTCTACCCAGATTAACGGGTAAGAGGCTAGCCACTATTGCTTGTATTGTTGCCAAAAACCTCTGGATGAGCCAGCGTTTTCCCTTCAAGTTCTGCTTGTTAAGGGGCGTTACACAATGGCAAGAGTGCCAAAGGAGGCAAATCTACAGCTCTTTCTCGGGTTTGCTATAACAGCGCTTGTGTCCATAACTCAGTGGAACAGAGCTCCAGTGGTGGTGCCACCCACTGAGGCTGACCCTGTGTAAGGTGACTGGCGTTGCCCTATGAGCCGCTATAGGCGAAGGCACTAGCGTACCCCTGAGGTAAAGGGCAGTAACACTCTAAAAGACTCCGTCTCACTTGCGTGAAAGTGTGTGCAAGGATAGTGTAGCGTCGTCCAGCCGCACTGGTTATCAATGCTGCGAAGGAGGAGTCCCCAAAGATGGAGCAAGGGCATGCTCTTCTTCAATGCGACCAATAGTTTGCTGATAACGATGGCGCCAATGAACTAAAGACTCATCCGAAATACAATCAATAACTACTTTGATCTCTTGGATCATTTCGTAAGCTTTATCAAATTTCTTCTGGGTTTGTTTTTCCAAATCGGGCTGTTGAAGTTGAACTATGTGGAGACTCATTTTGATGGTTTGCAGCCGATTTTTGATCAAATCCTCTAGCATTTCTCGAATCTGCTCGATTGCCTCCTGTCTCACCCGTCGTTGTCGCCGCCGCAGCAACCAGAAGAGAATTCCATGAATAATGCCGACCATTGTTGCAGAGATGGCAGTGGCTATCCAAAATGAGATCCTCATCTGGCTGGCAATAATACCGATCAAGAAGATGAGCAACAACCCTACCGCAGTCAAAATCAACTCAATGTTGCTAAGGAAAGTTCTATAGGCTCTGGACCAGTTACCATTCACAGTTACCATTCATAGGAACTCAACAGAAACTCAACATCTCAATCAAATAAAGCTGTATCTACAGCTGTTGCAAAGCCCATCGACTACTCGTATACTCACTCATAATTTTTTCATAATTTTATGATTCTATGGCCTATAGTATAATTCACAATATTCTCATAGAATACATAAAATACAAAAATAAATATAGTACTACAAAAATAAATATAGTACCGGCGAGGGTAGTGAGCCTGACTCAAAACTAGCGAGAAATTCTCTTGAGCAGTCGCCTGAGGGAGCGCTTAAGGGGCTTGCGACGAATTTTTCGCTTTAGCCGGCGTTGTAGAGGTTTTTTGGCTGTTTCGACCCTGGGCTGAAAGGGATCCGGAGGGGTGGAAGCGAAAGTCAATCGGTGTTGCAGCTGAAGGGTTTCGGACTCTAGCGCTTTGAATTCTAGCTGGCAACTCTCTAGCTCCTGCCGGAGGATTCGGTTCTCCTGCTCAAGTTGCTGGATGTGCTTCAGGAGTTTCTCTTGATCAACCACCGGGGTCGCAGAAGTGAGCACCGAGCTGTGTAAGTTCTTGCTGTCTCGCATCGCCTGAGCGGCCCGTCGCAAGAAAGCAACCCCCTTGGGATCATCGTTGTCCATGAGGCTGGCGGCCCCAAAATGCAGCTGCACCGGCAGAGCTTGTCCACTCACCACAAAGGGATCCTGAATCATCCGCTGACAGCAGCGTTCGGCGGCAATTTGTGTGGCGGCTAGGGTGCTCCCAGGGAGCAGAATGATGAACTGACCCTCGTCATAGCAAAACAGATCATCTCCCTCGCGCAGGTTGTTGGCCAGACGATCCGTAAAGAGCTTGAGAAGGGCAGTCCGAGCTTGGGCATCCAACCCTTGGCTAAGAGAGCTGAGGTTGGCTAAGCGCAGCACAAACAAACTGAGGGGTTCTGATTGAGCACGGGCTTGAGCCACCCGCGAGGGCAAACGGGTCACCAAATCCTGACGATTGCCCACCTCCAAACCAATCGACTTTACGGGGGATGGAACTTGTTTTTGCCCCGTTTTGATCAGGTGTTGCTGGCGGCGACTTTCCACAATGCGCAGGCCTGCTCGCACCCGAGTCATCAACTCTGCCGATTGAAACGGCTTGGAGAGGAACTCATCGGCCCCCGCCTCCAAAGCCCGCTCCATATTATCGTTGCCCTCACGGGCAGTCATGATGATGTAGTACACCCAGGCATACTCTGGGGATTGCCGCAACTGCCGACAGAGATCCAAGCCATTCAGAGAGGGCATCACCCAGTCGGCGATGATCAGATCCGGCGGTTGACGACGAATTTGCTCCAGAGCCGAAGAACCATCCAAAGCATAGGAAATGCTGCAGCCCTGCTTGCCCAAAAAGTTGGACAACATCTCCGCCACCATGTAGCTATCGTCCACAATCAGGACGTGAGCCCGGATGCTACTGTCTTCGCCTTTGCTAGAAACAGAGCTTGCCTGAGCGCTCTCAGACGTGGCAGTTGCAGCAACGCTCTCCGGACTGGGATCCATGGGCAAACCAGAGCAGGGTGGAGAAAAAGCCGAGGATGGTCAGTCACCCGCAGACTTTCCATCGTTATTCTAAGCGGTTGGTATCGATAGCAGCTTCAAATCTGCTTGGATTGTTCCGGGCAATTTGTGGTTGTGGTTGCTCAAGCCGGATTTAGTATCGAATCTCTAGGGTGACCTGGGCACGTACATTTTGTTCTCCCCCCTCCACGGGTGTAGAAGCTATCTCGGAGCGGGCAAAATCCGCACTGGCTGCCAGGGGGATGGGGGGTGGCGAAATACGGCCATCGCTGTGGATCTGAATGCGTTCAACTGAACCGAGGGTGAGATTCAAGGCTCCCAACACATCCTGAGCTTGGCGTTGCGCATCTTCCACCGCTTGGGCCAAAGCACGGCTTCGCGCCTCCACCAGAGCGGCATCGTCTGCCCGGAAGTTGACCGATTCCACCTGAGTGGCTCCAGCCGCCACTGCTTCATCCAGTACTTGTCCGGCACTGGCCACAGGCACCTCGAACTGGACGCTGTTTTGCCCTTGTACCCCCGTCAATCGAGACTGGCCATCTCGATAGTCGTATTGCGGATACAGGGAGATCCCCGTGGTTTGCAGAGCATTGACCTGTAGCTCTTTGAGGCGAGTCACCAGGCGCTCTGAGCTTTCTGCCACCTGCTGCTGTACGGTTTGGGCCGAGTTTCCTCGGAGTATTACCCCCAAGCGAATTTGGGCAATAGAAGTCTCGACTTGAGTGGATCCCTGCCCTGTCACTGTTAATATCCGGGATCCCTCCCCAGAACTGGCCATAACCCCTCCACCCCCGATCAAGTTCCAACCCAGCAGCGCCACTGCCAGCACCATGCCCAGCCACGCACCCCCCTTCAGGGATCCCGATGGCAGCCATTTTCGAAAAGGATTCATGTCTTGGTTCCCCTTAAGTGAGATGGATTGCCGGATGAGGGTTTGTGGCGATTCAGTGCTTATTCAAACGCTATCTATATCCAGCGTGTGATCTGATCCAATCTTGTCTTCGGAGGCCGCGGATAGGGCAGAAGCGCATACTTAGTGGAAACCAAGCGTCAGCTCATCCTCTCTAATGCACCGCCCTGGGCTGACAGAAAGCTTAAAGATGAACAGGAGTAGCGCCTGCCTTGAGTTGACCTCACCCTCACTCCCAGCGATCTTCCACCCGATCCGACCATAAACCCCACCACCAACCTCCCAGCCTCACCCAGCCAGTGCGTTCCCGCCCCCAAGAATCCCTGACCCGTACATAAAACACCCGCTGATAGCGAGAAGTAGTCCAGAAAAAAGGCCCCCGCCGCCAGTACCGTGCCTCTTGGCTCAGGATCTGATAGCCATGCTCTGCTGCCCAGCGCTGAAGCAATTCTTGGCTCCGTTTCTGCTGCCAAAAAATACTCCAAATACCAAAGCTGATCGCAGCCAGCACCAACAGCAGCAAAGCCAGATCAGACATGAAAGGGAAGCGGGTATGCAAAAGAGGCCGCTACTGCCAATCTTAAGATGGCCCATCCAGAGGGTGGATCCCTTGGCTGTAAAAGTTAACCGACTGTTGTGAGGGATCCCTGGTCAACCGCGTATGATCGAGATGGGTGGTCAGAATCTATCAGGATCTATTCGAGAATGGCCGAATCGAAACTGCGGCAACTACTGCACAATCTAGATGCCGAACTGCAAAAAACTCCTGGTCTGGATGAGAAGCAGCGACAACAGATTGCCTCCATCCGTCAAGAAGTGGAAGCTGTATTGGCTGAAATGGGATCCCCAACCCAGAGCAAAGATCGCATCGGAGAAGCTGTCGGACTCTTTGAAACCTCTCACCCAAAGCTCACTCTGATTTTGGAGCAGGTGATCGACACGCTGGCAGGAATGGGTTTTTAATTCACCCTATTCACAGCTCAAGGTTTACCGGAAAGGCTCAAGAAGCAAAATGAACAGCCAGAGTCAGGATCGCTTAGATCGGGTGGAGCAATTGCTGGTTGGGGTAGCTGAACAAACCACGGCCAACACCCATGCCATTGCTCAAATGCGAGAGGCCATCCGGGAGAGCCGCGCCGAATTTGCCAAGCAAGTCGCCACCAATGCTCAAGGGCTGAGAGAGCTGCAGCAAGTTGTCAGCGAGACTCGCTCTGATCTAGCTCACTTTGCCGAATGGGCTGAGGAAGTCACTCAAATGTTGGTTAGGCTCACAGCTCTCCAGGAAAGACAAGACCTCGCCCTAGAAGAGATGCGCCGACATCATGCAGAAGCTGACCAAGGATTTTATGTCCTGCTTGAGGAGGTGCGCTACCTGGTTCGCCGGCCAGACCAGCCGCCGGGGCCACCACCGGATTCAGCCTAAAGTCGCACCTAAAGTCGCATCGGGAATTTCGGAATTCCTCAGCAGAATTGAAGGGCAGTTCTAATCCTCATCCACCTCCCATTCCAGCAGGTGTGCATAGGGAGCCACCAAACTGGGGGTATGAAAGGCAATGGCTCGCAGGGCATGCCAGTCTTCCAAACAGCCAAAGACGGTCGGATAATCATTGCGTTCCAACCGTTCTGCAATGGCTGCCACATCAGATTCGGTAAACTGGCGGGGATCCGCCCCCTCGACCGGAGCTTCAATCATTTTGGATCGAGCAGACATAGGCAGCCTGAACACGCTACAACCCGATCTTAGCCTCTTTGCCCAGAAGCCCCTCGCCGGGAATGCGGATTTGTACAGGTTCTACATACTACCTGTACTATCTGCCCAGATTGATTGTCTGACCTAGCGCAAGATTTCAAAATCTAGAACAGGCTCTGTTTGGGTGACGCGGTAATACCCTGCCTGGGTGCGAACCGAGGCTTGATAGGGGCTAGGCAAATCTAGAGACCGCAGGGGTGGGGCGCTAGTACGCTGATCCAACAGGGTGGTGAAGTAGGTGGTGGTTTGTCGAGCTTGGGAACGCACCACCTCTTCGGGGTAAACAACCGGGTCAACATCCCTGCCCGTATCCAACAAAATCGCATCCAGGGCGTTGCCCACTGGATAGGAAGGATAAGCCATTTGGGCAAAAGCAGATCCAAATGGGATCCCAGCAGACAGACAGCCCAGGGCAATTGCCAAAGTTAGACGCATGTGTGTGATTCCTCTTGCGCGACAGCTCGTTCCTCAACACCAGAAAAGAGGGGATTCCGATATCGCTAATCAGCTCTCATCCCCACAAAACCTACATTTTGACCGGCAGATGAAGCCGATTCTACTCGAAATGTTCAAATCGGCAAGGGTTTCAGGTGGAGCGGCTGAATATTACCCCAACATGACAAAGGATCCCACCGCCGACTAGGATCTGAATGCTCTGCTCGGGATCCCCCGCCTGTGACTGTTCGTGTTCGCATCGCCCCTAGCCCCACCGGGAATTTGCACATTGGTACCGCCCGGACGGCGGTGTTCAACTGGCTGTATGCCCATCGTCACGGCGGCAAGTTTGTTTTGCGCATCGAAGATACCGACCGTGATCGCTCTTTACCCCGCTACACTCGCAACATTCTGGCCGGATTGGCTTGGTTGGGGCTGGACTGGGATGAGGGGCCGATTTATCAATCCAACCACATCGAACGCTATCAGGCAGTTGTACAGCAGCTTCTGGAGCAGGGGTTGGCCTATCGCTGCTATGTCAGCGAGGCAGAACTGGAGGAAATGCGCACCGCTCAAAAAGCCGCCGGCAAGGCCCCCCGCTACGATAACCGCCATCGATTCTTAACCGATGCCCAACGAAAAATCTACGAGGCCGAGGGGCGGCAGCCGGTGATCCGCTTCAAAATCGAGGAGCCGTTGGAGGTCTCTTGGGTAGATTTGATTCGGGGGCAGATTACCTGGAATACCCAGGATTTGGGGGGGGATATGGTGATCGCGCGGGCGGATGGCTACCCCCTCTACAATTTGGCCGTGGTGGTGGATGACATCGACATGGCCATTACCCATGTGATTCGCGGCGAAGATCACATCGGCAATACACCGAAGCAAATTTTGCTCTACCGTGCCCTCGGCCACGAACCACCCCAATTTGCCCACTCCCCCTTGATTTTGAACCCGGAAGGGAAGAAGCTCTCCAAACGGGATGGGGCGACATCTGTGGCGGAGTTTCAGCAGATGGGCTTTTTGCCGGAAGCCCTGAAAAACTATTTGGCCCTGCTCAGTTGGTCACCCCCGGATGGGGAGGAGATTTTCTCGATTGAAAAAGCGGCCACGCTGTTTGATTTCGACCGGGTAACACGCTCGGCGGCCCGCTTCGACTGGGATAAGCTCAACTGGATCAACAGCCAGTACATCAAACAGCTCTCCCCAACAGAGCTAGTGGAGCGGCTCAGCCCCTTTTGGCAGGCGGCAGGGTTGGATCTAGCCACAGTGCCGGATCCCGCTTGGCTAGAGGATTTGGCTCGCCTCATTGCCGATGGCATCGACCGCCTGACGGATGCCCCGCCCCTGAGTCGCTTTTTGTTGCAGGATCCCCTTAGCTACACCTTGCCGGCTTTGGAGCAATTGCGGATCTCGGGGGTGGCCGAGGCTATGGCCGCGATGGCAGACATTTTAGCCAGTGCCGATCTACCCGAGATTTCGGTAGACAGTTTGAAACTACTGGTGGATCAGGTGGCCAAAGCGCAGGGGATGAAAAAGGGGGTGCTGATGAAAAGTTTGCGGGCGGCTCTAACGGGGGATTTGCAGGGGCCGGATTTGATGGAATCTTTTGTGCTGCTGCAGCGGCGGGGTTGGGCCTTGGGGCGGCTAGAGAGGGTGCAGAAGTTGGTCAATTAGAGTTTCCATTGGGCGCAAGCTAACGCAAGCTAAAAAGGTACCCTCCCATGCAGGCAATAAAAGCCGAGCAAATTTATCTAGCGCAGGATACAGAGCAACTCCAGCGGTGTTTTGCAGTGATTCGGCAGCTACGCCCTCATCTCAGTTGGGAAACTTTTCTTCCCCAAGTGCAACGACAACAAGTAGCAGGCTATCGTCTAGCTTACTTGGAAGCTCACGGCTCTATCTGTGGGGTAGCAGGGTTTCGTCTGCTAGAGTCACTTTCGAGTGGCAAGTTTTTGTACGTGGATGATTTGGTAATAGATGCTGAGCAACGCTCACGTGGGTATGGGGCGGCTTTGTTGGATTGGCTCATCGCCTATGCCCGTACAGAAGGATGCTGCAGCCTTGAACTTGACAGTAGTGTACAGCGAGCAGAAGCTCACCGATTTTATTTTCGGCAGCGACTGCACATTAGTGGCTATCACTTCAGTTTGAGCTTGGAGTAGCAACGGCCACTGTGCAGGAGAACACGCGGGGGGAAGGGATCCCTTTTATGATTGTGATCGAGCCAATAGGTCGTGTTCTCTAGCTGGCCCAACCCTGGTTGCCCTTGAGTTGGGTCTCTGGCCGCTATGTCTTTTGTAGAGGGTTTGGATCCCGCTTTGTTGGTACAGCTTCAGGCTGCCAACCAAATTGTGCAGGAATTGGTGTTGCTGGCTTCCCAACCGCCTTCTGAAGCCGGTGAGTTGGAGCATCGCCTGCTGAAGCTGGCGGAAACTCTAGTGCAGCAGGTGGTCAGTCGCCTGGGGGCTGCCTCTGCCCGCATTTGGTTTTTCGACCCGCAGCAGGGGTGTTTTCAGTCGGTGGCTCATGCTGGCCTAGTGAGTCCGGCACAAGAACAGGTACAGCGCATTTACCCCGATAGCAGCCCTTTGGGTCGTGTGGCGCAGCAGGGGTTGCCACTGTTGAGCAACCATCCGGCCCAAGAACCCTGGATGCCCGCCCCCGAGTGGGTGGAAGCCAATCACTTACGCAGCTTTGTCGCCTACCCGATCAATCGGGGTGAGGAGCGATTGGGGGCCTTGGCCCTATTTAGCCGTATCCCTTTGGATGGCAACTTTTTGGAGGTGGCGAAGTTTCTGTGTTCCTACACTGCTAGCGCCATCATCAACGCACAGCTGTTGGAGCGCAGCCAGCGGCAGGCGGCCCGAGAGGCTTTGTTAAACCGCATCACCAATACCGTTCATCGCTCGTTGCACTGGGATCAGATCGTAACCACGGCTCTGCAGGAGCTACAGCAAACTCTTTTGCCTTCCGGAATCAGGGGGCTGAGTCGCTGCTGTTTTTATAGCCTTAACTCCAACCACCAGACGATTCAAGTGACCCACGAGGCCCACAGTGCCAGGTTAACCTCTTCGCTGGGCCAAGTCTACCCCATGCAGGATTTTGGCCCTCTGTGTGAGCCGTTGCGCCAAGGGGAGGTGGTACAACTGGCTCTACCCCAGGAGCCAGGTCAGGCTCTCTTGCCGCCGGAGGGATTGGCCGCTTTTCAGGCTTTGGAAGCTCGCTCGGTGGTGTTGATCCCGGTGCAGTCGGTCGGCTCGGCGGGGGTGGAGTTTTTTGAAGCTGGGTCGGAGGATCTCCATCTAGGTGGGTCGGCCCCAGAGCCGGAGGGGATGATCGGCTTGCTGGGGGTATACATGACCACGCCCCACTCTTGGCAATCGGAGGAGATCGAGTTGTTGCGCTCGGTGGCCTATCAACTGGCGATCGCTCTAACTCGCTCCAGCTTGTTCAATCATGCCCATCAGCAGACGGAACGGTTGGCCCTGCTGCATTCGATCACCGCGGCGATTCGCTCCAGCTTGGAACCGACCACCCTTTTCCATGCCATTACCCAGCAGATCGGGGCGGCTTTTCAGGCGGATGTCTGTACCCTGGCTCTCTGGCAGCCGGAAGAGGAGCTCTTGCACCCCGTCGGCATCTATGCGCCGCAGCTCACCCCGGCCCAATTGGAAGCCCTCCTACCAGGGATGGCTTTACTGGCGGGATCCCCAGAACACCCTTGGGTAGAGCCCGGGATCCCCCAGGCGTTGCCAGAAACCATCAAAGCCAAGTTGCGCTTGGGGGGCAGTTTGCTGATCCATTTGACAGAGCCTGTGGTTCTGCCGGATCCGAAGGCAGTACACTGCTTGGCGGATTTGGAGCCGCGGCGTCAGGGCAGTGGGCTGTTGTTGGTACCCCTCTTCGCGGCGGGAAACCCCGGTCTTGCTATGCAAGGTGCGGAGCACCATGGGCAGGAACTTTTGGGGGGCATTGCCCTAATGCGGCATCCTCAACCGGGCTCCCTAATCCCTCCCCCTTGGCAGGCGGACGATCTGGAACTGGCGGAAGCGGTGGCCGAGCAGGCGGCTATGGCCATTGGTCAGGCACGCCTCTTAAAGCAAACCCAGCACCTCCTGGCACAAACCCGGCAGCAGGCGGAACAGGCTTCGTTGCTCAACCGCATGACCGACCGGATTCGTCATTCTTTAGATCTGGATGAAATTTTGCAGTCGGCGGTGGAGGAAGTGGGCCAAGCTCTGCGAGCTTGCCGGGCTCAATTTGTCTTTTTTGACCCTGCCCAGGAGACCGGCACGTTTCGTTATGCTTACGCCCGACCGGGTATTGATAGCTGGCAAGGCCGTTCCATTCCCATCCGTGCTAACCCGATTGCTCCCTACCTGGAGGCCCAGTCGGATCCCTTGGAAATTCGCATTTGGTCGGGGCTAGAAAGTTTCGACTGGGAGAGTCGCAGACGTTTTCAGGAGGCGGGGGTGAGAACGGTGATCTCCGCCAGTTTGCAACTGGGATCCGGCACATTTGGGGTACTGAGCGTGCATCGTTGTTATGCCGACTATCTTGCTACGCAAGGTGCGGAGCACCATCTTGCTACGCAAGGTGCGGAGCACCATGGCCAAGCTGGGGAGCAGCCTGCCTGCTTAGAGGATTGGTCAGATGCAGATCAAAGGCTATTGCGATTGGTGGCGGAGCAACTGATTTTGGCCATTACCCATTCCCGTCTCTACGAAAAAACCCAGCAACAGGCTCGCCGCGAGACCTTGCTGAATGAGTTGACCGCCCAGATTCGCACCTCCTTGGAACCGCGCCAGGTGTTGTACTCCATCGTCCGTTCTTTGGAGGCAGCTCTGCAGCTGGATGGGAGAGCACAGAGGGGGGGTGAACCCGGCCCACAGGGATCCCGTGACCGCTGTGAGATCATCCTTTACCGTTCGCAGCCCAGCGTGCGGCAGGACTGGGTCGAGCATTGCCACTCTTTTTTGCGCTGGATAGATACCCGCCCTCTGACGGATGGAACACCCTTTACAGAGGGGCTGGCCCAGATGCGGCAGCCGATTGTCTGGTCGGAGGGGATATTTGTGCGTGGTGCTCTGAGGAGGGAGGATCTCCTTCAGGAAATGCCGATCCCCTTTCATTCCTTTCGGGATCCACGGTTGGTGCTGCATACGCCCCAGCAGGGGCAAGCGGGGGATCGCTTTTTAGAGGCCCATCTGGAGTTTTGCCTGATGCACCCCGAGATTTACGAGCTGTTGCGGCGGGGGGAACCGTTTCTGCTCAAGGATGCCCAGCGGGATCCTATCTACCCGGA
Source organism: Synechococcus sp. Nb3U1 (assembly GCF_021533835.1). Taxonomy (NCBI): domain Bacteria; kingdom Bacillati; phylum Cyanobacteriota; class Cyanophyceae; order Synechococcales; family Synechococcaceae; genus Synechococcus; species Synechococcus sp. Nb3U1. The sequence goes on from NZ_JAKFYQ010000003.1 coordinate 352,394, forward strand.
TTTGGGCGAAGAGATGGCGGAGCGGCTGCGACACTTTTTCCAAGTATTGGCGATTCGCAGCATGGCCTTAATTCCGATTCGTCAGGAGGGAGAGTTGATCGGTACCATCGCCCTGATCGCCGCTCCTCAACCCCGGGAGTTTCGCCTGGAGGAGCTGTCTTTGGCGATGGCGGTGGCCGAACAGGCGGGGATCGCCCTCAAGCAGGCACAGCTCTACGAACAAACCCGCATCTCCGCCCAACGGGAAAGCCTCCTGCGCCAGATCGCCCAGCGCCTCAGCGCTACCTACGATCCCCATCAGGTGGTACAGATCGCGCTTGAGGGCATGGCCGATGCTTTGCAAATCAGCCAGTGTGACTTTATCGCCCTACAGGATCCCCATGCTGCAGAGTTGCCCAGCCGTTTTGCCCAGAAAGATCGCCTACCCACTCCCTCAGAACCTCTGAAAGTTTTGCAGGAATATCGCCGTCAACCCGGGATCCCTTCCCATTTGGGGCAGCCGCTACCTTCTGATTTAAATTGGCTGCTTTGGATCAATTGTTATGGCAGCCTCGATACCCTGCTGATTCAGGATGTCAACCAGTTCCCATTGCCTGTGCAAACCCGGCGTAATCTGCTGCAATCCGGGATCCGCTCGTTGCTATGTGTGCCCATGACCACCGATGCTGACCAGATTGCCGGCGTACTCTGTGCCTTCACTCCACCAGAAGCAACGGATACCAGCGACACCCTCATGCGCTCGGAAGGGGCTGGCTTCTCCGAAAGCGATATGGATTTGGTCAAGGCGCTGGCGGATATTGCGGCGGTGGCTCTCCAACGGGCCTTGTTTTACGAACGGGTACGGCGGCAGGAGGCAACGGCGGCAGCCTTGCGGGGTCTAACGGAAGGGCGGGAGGCAGAAAGTCGTCGGTTGGCAGCCGATCTGCACGACCAAACCCTGGCAGATCTGGGGGCCTTATCCCGGCAAATTCAGGAGCTTTCCTGCGATCCCACCGTTGGCCATTCCGGTCGGGATCAGTTACAAGTCATGAGTGCTCAACTGCGGGAGACTATCGCTGAGTTGCGCGGGATTGTCGAAGATTTACAACCGACAGCTATGCGGGCGTTTAACCTCGGCCCCGCCCTGCGTAGCCTCCTGGAACGTGCCGCCCAACGCTCGGCCTATCCCCTGGTGACCCGCTTTGATGATCGAGCCAATGGCCTGCTGTCACGCCTCAGCACCGCTTGCCAGAGCAGCATTTTTCGCATCGTACAAGAAGCCCTGAACAACATCGTCAAACATGCGAGGGCGCAGCGGATTGATGTCACCATCCAGCCGAGGGCTTTGGGAACGGGTACCCCCGTAAAAGATGATGGCGCCCTACCCTCCTTCACACCTCAGGATCTCTATACTCACTTGGAATTAAAGATCATCGATGATGGCCAGGGCATGCCGCAATTGGATGACGAGACGGATCCCACCGAACCCCCGACCCGCGGACATGGATTACTCAACATGCGCTACCGAGCGGAATTGATCGGGGCGATGATTGCTTGGCGAAGCCGCCGCTTTGGCAGTGGTACTGTGGTGGAGTTGCTCGTACCTTTGCCGCCACGCCCTTGAGAGATTCAGAGGGATCCGATCCATCCTAGATTGCCCGACACAGTAGCTGACGTATCATTCCCAATTCCAACATGATTTATAGTCATCTAAGCTCTGGGGATTCCTAGCCCGGTATGCCCCGAAGCAAGAACAACCTGCCACCTATCAACGCTGGGCTGTGAGGAGAACATCTGTGACCTATCGTGTGACCTTGATCCCTGGGGATGGTATCGGCCCGGAAGTGGCCAAAGCGATGACCACCGTACTGGATGCGACGGGGATCCCGTTTGAATGGATCCCGGTGGATGCGGGAGTGGATGTGATCGAAAAATACGGCACTCCCTTGCCGCCGCAGGTGTTGGAGTCGATTCGAGAAACCAAGCTGGCGATCAAAGGCCCAATTGGCACCCCTGTGGGAACCGGCTTTCGTTCGGTGAATGTCGCCATTCGCAAAGAGCTGGATCTATACGCTAACCTGCGCCCAGCCAAATCCATGATTGGCGTCAAAAGCCCGTTTCAAAATATCGACTTGGTGGTGGTGCGGGAAAACACCGAAGATCTCTACGCCGGTATTGAGTTTGAGCGCGGCAGTGCTGAGGCAGCCCAGGCGCGAGAACAGATGATGCAGCTGTCTGGCAAACCGATCCGGGAGGGATCCGCCATTGGCATCAAACCTATCTCTGATTTCGGTAGCCGCCGCATTGTCCAATTTGCCTTCGACTATGCCCAACAGAATGGCCGCAAAAAAGTGACAGCGGTGCATAAGGCCAACATTATGAAGTTCACGGATGGCTTGTTCCTGGAGGTAGCCCGTGATGTTTCCAAAGATTACCCCGATATTGAATTCGAAGACCGCATTGTGGACAACATGTGCATGCAGTTGATGCAGAAGCCAGAACTCTACGATGTATTGGTACTGACCAATCTCTACGGCGATATCATTTCCGATCTATGCGCGGGGATGATCGGCGGGTTGGGGGTAGCCCCAGGGGCGAATATTGGCGATGGCATGGCGGTGTTCGAGGCCATTCATGGCTCAGCACCCAAGTATGCCGGACAAAATAAGGTCAACCCGGTGGCGTTGATCCTGTCTGGGGTGATGATGTTGCGCTACCTGGGGGAACGGGAAGCGGCTGAGAAGGTGGAAGCAGCGGTTCAGACGGTGATTGCGGAAGGCAAGCGGGTCACCTACGATCTAGCCAAAGGGGATCCCGTCGGTACTCAACAGATGGCGGAAGCGATCGCAGAGCGGCTATAGGCATGTTCACTGGTCTACTGGCTGAAGTCGGTAGCCCATACCATACCACTAGCGAATCCGCCAGTTGGCGATCATCTTCGACCAAGAGGATATGCATGGCTCCAGCTCAAATCTAAGATATAAAGTCTAAGATATAAAGCAAGTTAAGCCAAAATGCTCCACAGAACTGAGTGTAAGTCTACACCTCAGGGATTCCATCTTTATTGATTGATCTTGACTATCTGGATAACCTGGAGAATAAATACACTCCATCCTGGCGATAGAGAAGTTGAAACTGTTCTTCCCGCTGGAGTTCCCTAACCAAAGCATTAGAAAACGCTACACTGCTTCGCCAGCCTGGAAAACGACTATTCAACAAAACATAGTCAAAGGGATCCCATTGGATTGAGGCAGGCTCCTGAGATAATTTACTCTCATCGGTAAAATAGATAACTGAGCGATGGCTAAGATGTGGAGTTAGCTCATGGGTTGTTAACACTCCCCCTTTAGAAGCAACCTTAGAAATGGCCTGTCGAGTTGCCTGCCAAGTTTCTAAAGAGTTGAGATAGACGGATCCAAAAAAACCATATTTCCCCAAAACCAAAAAAGCCAATAGTGACCATGTTAAACCTATTTTTATAAAGCGGATTTTGAACGAAACTGTCCTCAGATTTTCGATGACTGCTAAGATTAAAAAGGGAATAATGGGCAGAACATAATGGTGAACTAGATCTCGATAGGCGGGATTGCTAGACAAGATATTAAGAATCAATGCAGGCAATGCCGGAAACAAGGGATCCCAATGTCGCCAAGAAAGGCCCCAAATTAAGGGCAAAATTAGCAAGAATACATAAAACAACGTGTCAACAGAAACCAGACGACTCACTATGAGCATTGGCTTAAAAAATAGGTTCTGAACGACCTCAACCACTGAGTTACCGAGATAACTATAGTGAGAGATGGCTGCCGGAGCACTACCACTAAATTGAGGAATAATCCAGAACACAGTAATGACAAACCACACCGATCCCAGCAGCACAGCCATCCAACCGACCATTTGACCTCTCTCTTGCCAGAAATCCTCAACTCGACGATGTTCCCAAATCAATATCCAGATCCCCAGGGCAATGACCGTCAAGGATAAGACAGCTTTGCAACTGAGGATCCCGACCAGGTATAGGCAGAACACTCGCACTTGGCCAGCTCGTACAGCCAATACGGCTGCCAACATCAGGGGAACAGCCAAGACCTCTGGATGAAAGTCAAAAAGGTTGGCGTTGAAAATGGCTGGATAAACCAAGTAAGCCCCTGCAATGAACAGAGCTTTCCTGTGACTTATAGTTGCTTGCAAGGCAAGGTGGTAGGTTGGTAGTGCCCCCAGAGCCAGTGCTAAGGCTTGGATCCCAAACAGCCAGTAGACAGAGGGAAAAATCCGATAAAGCAAGCTGATGGGATAAAGAATAAAGGCAGCATGATCTCCAAGTATATGAATACCTCGAATGGTGGAAAAAGGGAATTCTCCACGACTGATCAGATAAATAGATTGATCGAAAATGCCAAGATCATAGCCCCCAGACTGAAACAAGTGATGTCGAACTACACTACAACCAAAAAGGATGATGCAGGCGCAGGCTATCATCAGGTTCAATGATCGTTTTGAAGAGTCGTCTTTCATGAAACTCAGAGATGTTTAGCTTCAGCTAGGGTGACGATACCCTAAGTGGGGATCCCTTTTCGTTGCCAGAAATCACCTTGGCAGGCTCCCATCGGCAGAGCCTGGACAACAATTCCTCTCCTCCTGCAACATATCCAGGATTTGCTCCGAGCGGGGGTCTCCAGCACCATGTCCCGTACAACCACTGACCCGATGAGGTCTGAGGGCGACTAGGGCTTGCTGGGTATGAGCCGCTGGTACCACGGCAATTAGCTTCTCTTCATGGGCTAGGTAGAGGTAGCGGAGGGATCCTAGGAATCCGCTAGGCAATCGGAGTAGGTGGCTAGATCAGGCAGGATCCTCACCATTTTGACTTGTGTTATACGAGTTGCACTTACAGCCTTTTCCAGCGTTATCTGATACAGCAGATTCAGGTCAATCCCTTGCTCTATAAGTTTTTTGTCTAACTCAAGGGCCTGCGTAAGGCCGGAAAAGGCTCTATTTATCTCTCATTCAGCAAGACTTAAGCTCGTACTCATTCTCGACTTGTTTTAGCAACATAAAATTATCGATCGGCAAGGTGATCTTTCCTGCCCTAACGTGAGACCTTACATGGAAACCGCAGATTTGATTGTGATCGGGAGTGGCCAGGGGGGGATCCCTTTGGCGGTGGATTTTGCCAAGGCAGGAAAGCGGGTGGTGATGTTCGAGCGGGATGCCCTCGGTGGTAGCTGCGTGAACTATGGGTGTACCCCGTCCAAAGCCTTTTTGGCAGCAGCCCATGCGGCGGGGCGGGCACGGCAGGCAGCCAAATTGGGGATTCACGCCCACGTCCAAGTGGATGTTGCGGCGGTGATGGAGCGGGTGAGAGGGATCCGGGATCGCTTTAATCAAGGGGTGCAGCGTCGCTTGCATGGAGCTGGCGTCCGGGTGATTTGTGCCGAGGCATCCTTCACGGGGCCCGGTGTTGTCTCTGGGGGTGGAGTGACGGTGCAAGCTCCACGGATTGTGATCAGTACTGGCACTTCAGCGTTGATCCCACCCATTCCGGGTTTGGCCGGAACACCCTATTGGACCAATCGCACTATCTTTGACCTACAGACTTTACCCCAGCGGCTGTTGGTGCTCGGTGCTGGTTACATTGGTCTGGAGCTGGGGCAAGGCTTGGCTCGGTTGGGCAGTGAAACCCATTTGATCGTGCGGGGGGATCGGGTGCTGGCTCAGGAGGAACCCGATGTCAGCGCTACTTTGGCTGAGGCTCTCCACCAAGACGGGATCCGCTTGCATAGACAAGTGACGGTGGAGCAGGTGCACCATGCCGAGGGTCAACTGATCCTCCACTTAAGTAACGGCCAAACCCTGAGCGGGGATGCCCTGTTGGTGGTCATCGGGCGGCAACCCAACACAGATGCCCTGAACTTAGCTGCTGCCGGGGTGGAGTTGGATCCCAGGGGTTTCGTCAAAATCAATGACCAGTTCCAAACCACCTGTGCAGGCATCTATGCCATTGGGGATGTGGCTGGGCAACCTGCTTTCACCCATGTAGCCTGGGAAGATTACCGTCGGCTCACCGCGATTTTGTGTGGAGAGCCGCGTAGCCGCAGCGACCGCGTTCTGGGATATGCCATTTACACAGAGCCGCAAGTGGGTCGAGTGGGCCTGACCCTTGCACAAGCTCAGAAGCAGGGCTTTAATGCCCGCGCCGTGACCCTTCCCATGGCCCACATCGCCCGAGGCATCGAATGGGGGCACGATCTCGGCTTTTATCGCATGGTGATCGACCAAGACACCGACAGAATTTTGGGCGCGACATTAGTGGGCTATGAAGCGGCTGAGCTTGTCCATGTCTTCCTATCCCTGATGGAGGCGGGAGCAACCTGGCGGCTCTTAGAGCAGTCGGTGCATATTCATCCCACCTATGGTGAAGCCTTGCCCAGTTTGGCGCGGTTGCTGGTTGAGGAGAATCGGCCTCTGTGTCCTAACCTCTACCCGAGTCTTTAGCTTGATTGGCGGGTAGACCGCAGGTCGTTCCTAGCCCCGCACTGTACCTTCAGGTCAGTGTCGGGATGAA